>JBAUTZ010000033.1:0-2151 GCA_049582445.1 Burkholderiales bacterium | reverse complement strand
CCGTTGCGGTCGACGACAGCGCGGTAGTCGATGTCGATCTGGCCCCAGGCGCGGATCAGTAGCTCGTCGCCCGGCCCGATCACGTAGTCGGGCGTGACCGGGACGTTCTCCACCGGCGCGAAGGTCGAAGGCGCGCCTTCGAACAGGTTGTAGCCGAACATCGGAAGGACTTGCCCCGTGGACTTGGCTATGAAGTCCTGGAACTCGTTTTTCTCGGGCGCCGAAGACTGCAGCGCGGGTTGCGCCGGGGCGGCGGCGGGAACGACGAGCGTCTCGCGCGGCTGCACGATTGGCTGCGTCAGAACAGGCGCATTCGTGATCGTCGGGGTCTGCACCGGCGCCGCGCCGCCGGGCGCGGGCTGCGTCGCGGCGGGGTTCGGGTAGATGCCGTACTGATACGGCTGCACGGTCTGTGCTGCCACCGGCGCGGCCGGCATTACGAGCGACGCGATCAGGAACAAATGAAGAAGTTTTCCCGCCAGCCGCACGTGTCTCGCCTCTCTGCTGTTGAGCGTCCCGCCTTGGGATTATTGATGCCGCGCCGCTCGCGAATGCTGACGGCTGGCTGGCGGGTGATGCGGAAGATTCTAGCCGAACTGCGAGTGGAAATAGGGTCTGACCCTATTTTCCGGACTCGGCTAAAGAAGCTTCGACAGCTCTTCGCGCCCGAACTCGCAATCGCGAAGAATCTTCGACAGGAGTCCCGGTCCGATCGTTTCGCCCAAGTGCACGGGTACCACCGTGGTTCGACCGTCGCCGTGGCGCAGGAAGTGGTGGCTCCCCTTGACGCGTACGACTTCGAAACCTGCTCTGCGCAACGCGGCGATGAGATTCTTGCCGGTTACGCCGGGCAGCGCCGTCATGCCTCGACCGTGACCCGCTGGAGGCCGACGAAGTCGAGGTTTTCAGCCGATTGTCCTTGAACTTCGAGGCAAAGCTCGATGGCTTCACGAATCCGCGCCATCAGTTCGTCGAGCGATTTGGCCTGCGTGTGGCATCCCGGAAGAGCGGGAACAGAAGCGACAAAATTCCCCTCGGAATCACGCTCGACCACCACATCGAATTGACGCGTCATGTGACTGCCTCCGGACGCAATTCTACGCTCGGCCCTGCAGAAGAATAGGGTTAGATCCCAATCGCCGGACAAATCGACTCTGACCCCATTTTTGCGGTTGTTAACCCGCCATGCGCGAAGGCAGCCAGGTGGCGAGGAGCGGGAAGAGCACGAGCAGGATGATGCGCACGACGTCGGCGCCGACGAAGGGCAGGATGCCGCGCGCGATGGTCTCCAGGCGCAGGCCGGCGACGCCCTGCAGGACGAAGAGATTCATGCCGACGGGCGGGGTGATCATGCCGATCTCGCCGAGCGTGACGAGCAGCACGCCGAACCAGATCGGGTCGAAGCCGAAGGACTTCACCAGCGGGTACACCGCGCCCAGCGTGAGCAGGATCATCGACAGGCTGTCCATCAGGCAGCCGAGCACGATGTAGAACGCGCACAGCGCAACCAGCACCTCGATCCGTCCCCAGCCGAGGTCGCGCACGTAGGAGATCGTCGACTGCGTGAGGCCGGTGGCGTCGATGAAGAAGTTGAAGACGGACGCGCCGATCAGGATCATGAAGATCATCGCCGTGGTGCCGGCGGTCTCGATCATGCCGCGGGCGAGGAGGTCGAGCGAGAGCTGACCTCCGAGCGCCGCGAGCACGAGCGCGCCGAATGCGCCCACCGCGGCGGCCTCGGTGGGCGAGAACCAGCCGAGGTACATCCCTCCGAGCACCACGCCGAACAGCAGCACCACCTGCCACACGTCGGCGAGGCCGCGCATGCGCTCGGCCCAGCTGCGGCGCGCTCCGGCGGGTCCGTAAGCGGGATGGCGCCAGGTGAGCCAGCGCACCGCGCCCATGTAGAGGCCGGTGCCGAGGAGGCCCGGCAGGATGCCGGCAACGAAGAGCTTGCCGATCGGGTTCTCGGTCATCAGGCCGTAGATCACGAACAGGATCGAGGGCGGGATCATCACGCCGAGCGTGCCGCCGGCGGCGACCGAGGCCGAGGCGAGGCGGTCGTCGTAGACATGGCGGCGCATCTCGGGCAGCGCGATGCGGCCGATGGTCGCGGCGGTGGCGATCGAGGAGCCGCATACCGCGCCGAAC
>JBAUTZ010000032.1:0-4620 GCA_049582445.1 Burkholderiales bacterium | reverse complement strand
TGCCGGCATCGGACGCGCGCCGCAGGCGCTGAGCGGCAAATGGCTTTCGGCCTGCCTCAATTCCGTCCTGCCCGCGGACGCGATCGTCGTCAACGAGTACCCGCTTGTGCTCGAGGAGATGACGATTGCCGAGCCGGGCCGCTATTTCGCGGCTTCGCCGGCGGGCGGTCTCGGCTGGGGATTGGGCGCGGCACTGGGCGCAAAGCTCGCCGCGCCCGAGCGCACGGTGGTCTGCACGCTGGGAGACGGCGCCTACATGTTCGGCAACCCGACGCCGGGGCACTTCGTATCGGAATCGATGCACCTGCCCGTGCTGTTCGTCATATTCAACAACGCCCGTTGGGCCGCGGTGCACCGCGCCACGCTCGGCATGTATCCGCAGGGTTACGCCGCAAAGATGTCGCGCCCGCCGATCGCCACGCTCGAGCCCGCGCCGCGCTTCGAGAAACTGGTCGAGGCGAGCGGCGGATACGGCGAGCGCGTCGAGAGCGCCGCCGAGGTCGTTCCGGCTCTCGAGCGCGCGCTGCGCGCGGTTCGGGACGAGGGACGGCAGGCGCTGCTCAACGTCTGCCTCGAGGCGAGCTACGTCAAGACGTCGTGATCCGGACGCCGGCCAGGCGCCGCGCGGCGCATTGCTGGGCACCGGACCATTTGCTACAGTCCGCGGCATCCAAGGAGGAGGACCAACATGAAGAGACTCGTCACGGCTTGCGCCGCGCTTACGCTCGCTGGCGCCGCGCACGCGCAGGTGCTCGGAATCGGGACCGCGCCGCAGGGCACGATCGGCTACAACATGGGCTCGGCGATCGCCAAGGTGCTGCTGGAGGACGGGAAGATCCAGAGCCGGGTGCAGCCCTATTCCGGCTCGAGCGCGGTGTTCCCACTGGTCAATACGGGCGAGATCGATCTGACCGTCGGCAACACGCTCGAGGCGGGGGAGGCCTACAACGGCGAAGGTCCCTACCACGGGCGCAAGCAGTCCGACCTGCGCGTGGTCGGCGTGCTCTTCCCGCTGCGCGTGGGATTGTTCGTTCGCAAGGACTCGCCGGTCAAGACGATCGCCGACCTGAAGGGCAAGCGCGTCGTATACGGCTTCACCGCGCAGGTGACGCTCAACCGCGTGGTGGACGGCCTGCTCGCCAACGGCGGGCTCACTTCGAAGGATATCGTCCAGGTCCTGGTGCCGAACGTGGTGCGCGACGCCGACGACTTCGCCGCCGGCAACGCGGACGCCGGTTTCTTCGCGATCGGCGCGGGCAAGGTGTCGGAAGTGGACAAGACCACCGGCGGCATCCGCTTCCTGCCGATCTCGGACGATCCCAAGGCGGTCGAGGCGATGCGCAAGTTCGTGCCCTATGCGTACGCGAGCAAGGTCCAGCCGGCACCGCAGTACGCGGGCGTGGTCGGCCCGACCGATCTCATGGCTTACGACTACCTGCTGCTCGCGAGCGGGCACGTCAAGGACGACGTCGTGTACCGCATCACCAAGATCCTGCACGACAACAAGGCCGCGCTCGTCGCGAGCTTCAAGCCCTTCGCCGGCTTCCAGCCGGCTGAAATGTACAAGCCGATGCCGGCGCCTTACCACCCCGGCGCGCTCAAGTTCTACCGCGAAGCGGGCCTAGCGAAGTGACGACGCCGGCTGCGGGCCGGCGTCCGTGGGGCCGCAGCATCGTCGCGCTGCAGGCGCTGCTCATCGCGATCGTGGTGGGCTGGGTGCTCGATGTGCCGCGCAGGCTCGGCATTGCGCTCTACACCGAGCAGTTTCTGATCACCGTCATCGGGCTGGCGATCGCGCTCGCGTTCCTGAGCGTGCCCGCTCTGGCGCCGCGCGCCGGCGGGGAACGCCGCGTGCCGTGGTGGGACGCGCTCGGAGCCGCGGCCGGGCTCGCGATCTGCCTGTACATCGCCTGGCGCTACCCGGTGCTCGTGAACACGCTGACCGAGCTGCCGCTCGACGGCATCCTCATGTCGGGCGCGCTCGTGCTCCTGGTGCTCGAAGCCACGCGCCGCACGACGGGCATGACGCTCGTTGCGATCACGCTCGTGGGCGTCGCCTATGCGATGCTCGGCGACCACCTGCCGGGCGTGTTCCAGTCGCGCCCCGTGGAGTTCCGCCGGCTGCTCGTGTACCTCGGCATGGACACCAACGCGCTGCTCGGCGCGCCGGTGCACATCGGCATCACGGTGGTGATCCCCTTCATCCTGATGGGCCAGATTCTCGCGCGCTGCGGCGGCTCGGAGTTCTTCACCGACCTCGCGCGCGCCTGGATGGGGCGCTACCGCGGCGGCGCGGCCAAGATCGCCGTGGTCGGTTCGGCGCTCTTCGGCATGATCTCGGGAAGCGCGGTCGCCAACGTCTCGGCGGTCGGGGTGGTCACGATCCCGCTCATGAGGCGCTCGGGCTTCCCGCCGACGCTCGCCGCGGCGGTGGAGGCCGTCGGCTCCACCGGCGGGCAGCTCATGCCGCCGGTCATGGGGGCCGCCGCGTTCCTCATGGCCGAGGTGCTGCAGGTGCCGTACTCGGCGGTGATGATCGCGGCGATCATCCCGGCGCTGCTCTATTACCTCGCGCTCTTCTTCCAGGTCGATCTGGAGGCCGCCAAGCGCGGCATCGTCGGCGAGCCGCGCGAACGGCTGCCGCGCGCGCGCGAGGTGCTGCGCGCCGGGTGGTACTTCCCGATCCCGTTCGGCGTGCTGCTCTACGCTCTGCTCGTCATGAACACGCGCGCCGAGTACGCCGCTCTGCTCGCCGCCGGCGTGCTGATCGCGTGCGCGCTCGCCTTCGGCTTCCGCGGGCACCGCTATACGGTCTACGAGGTGCTGCGCGCGGTCGTCTCGACCGGCGGCGGGGTGATCGACCTCGTGCTGATCTGCGCGGCAGCCGGCATGTTCATCGGCATCCTCAACATCACCGGCTTCGCGTTCGGCCTCACGCTGCAGCTCCTCACGATCACGCAGCACAATGTCGCCCTGCTCCTCGTGCTCACCGCGCTGATGGGCGTGCTGCTCGGCATGGGCCTGCCGACGGTGGGCGTGTACGTGATCATGGCGACGCTGGTCGCGCCCGCGCTCGTCCAGGCCGGCATCGTGCCGATGGCGGCGCACATGTTCGTTCTGTACTTCGGGATCATGTCGATGGTGACGCCGCCCGTGGCGCTCGCCGCCTTCGCTGCGGCGAACATAGGCGGAACCGACCCGAACCGCACCGGCTGGACCGCCGCGCGCATCGGCTGGAGCGCCTACATCGTGCCGTTCCTGTTCGTGTTCTCGCCCACGCTGCTCATGAAGGGGGCGCCGCTGCTCATTGCCTGGAACGGCCTCACCGCGGCGCTCGGCATCTGGATGGGCACGATCGGCGTGGTGGGATTCTTCGTTGAGAGGATCGGCATCGCGGCGCGCGCGCTGTTCGTCGTGGCGGGCGTGCTGCTGCTCATTCCCGGCGACGCGTACCGTGGCGCGAACTACACCGACTACGTTGGACTCGCTTTGGGGGCGCTGCTCCTGTGGCGCGAGACCGCGCGCCAGCGCCAGGGGGCGCGGGCCTGAGCATGCTCGAGCTCTACCACGCCACCCACTCGACCTGCTCGCAGAAGGTGCGGCTGTGCCTCGCCGAGAAGGCGCTCGAGTGGAGGAGCCACCACGTCAACCTGCGCGCCTTCGAGCAGCTCGAGCCCGCGTTCCTCGCGCTCAACCCGGACGCCGTGGTGCCGGTGCTGGTGCACGACGGGCGCGTGATCCGCGAGTCGCTCGTCATCGACGAGTACCTCGAGGACGTGTTTCCCGAGCCCGCGCTGCGCCCGGCGGACGCCTTCGCGCGCGCTCGCATGCGCGAGTGGACGCAGTACGTCGCCGCCGAGCCGACCTGGGCAGTGAAGACGCCTTCGTTCAATCGCAACATCCGCCCCGAGATCGCCGGCAGGTACTCGGACGCCGAGCTCGCCGCGATCGCTGCGAAGATGCCCAACAAGGAGACCGCCGCGCGCTGGGTGAAGGCGGTGAAAGAAGGCTTCGGCGAGGCCGAGCTGGCCGCCGCGCTCGCGCGCCTGGCGAAGACGCTCGACCGGATGCAGGAGGCGCTCGCCGGGAGCCGCTGGCTCGCGGGCGAGGACTATACGCTCGCCGACGTGGAGATGGCCCCCTTCGTGCACCGCATCGCGCACATCGGCGAGACGGCGATGATCGAGGGGCGCCCGCGCGTGGCACAGTGGTACGAGAGAATGCGCGCGCGCCCGGCCTTCACGCTGGCCATGGACTGGAGACCCTGATGGAGATCCTGATCGTCGGCGGCGGCATCGGCGGGCTCGTCCTCGCGCTCAGCCTGCATCAGGCGGGCGTCGCGTGCCGCGTGTTCGAGGCGGCCCCCGAGATCCGGCCCCTCGGCGTGGGCATCAACCTGCTGCCTCACGCGGTGCGCGAGCTCACCGAGCTCGGCCTGCAGGAGCGGCTGGCGCAGGTCGCCGTCGCGACGCGCGAGGTGGTGTTCTGCAACCGCTTCGGCCAGTTCATCTTCCGCGAGCCGCGCGGGCGCTTCGCGGGCTACGACTGGCCGCAGTTCTCGATCCATCGCGGGGACTTGCACGCGGCGCTGGTCGCCGCGCTGCGCGAGCGGCTCGGTCC
>JBAUTZ010000031.1:0-2050 GCA_049582445.1 Burkholderiales bacterium | reverse complement strand
CCAGCGCGACGTTGATGAAGGCGCCGACGCCACAGGCCGCATAGAAGCTGAGCAGCCCGCGCCAGATTCGCCTTCCGCGCAGCCGCTGGTCGCCGTAGGTGAAAATGTTATTCAGAAAGAAGTTGCTCGTCATCGCCATCGAAGTCGCCAGCAGCTGGCTGAACAGGAATTCTCCCGTGGCGTGGAAGATGAGCCACAGCACGGCAAGCTGTACCCCGACGCCCGTGACCCCGACTGCGCCAAACAGAAAAAAACGCGCAGGCAGCAGCCGGCCGGTGAGATGGTACAGGATCAGCATGAAGAACTCGGCGACCACCCTTGCACCGAGCTTGCTTTCGCCCTGCGCGCGGCTGCGCATCCGGTAGGGCAGTTCGGCGATCCGCACCTCGCCGCGGGCCGCGGCGATCATGTCGAGGAGAATCTTGAAGCCGCGGCCGTAGAGTTTGCGCACCACCCGTTCGAGAAAAGTCCTGCGTATCACGAAGAAGCCGCTCATCGGATCGGTCTGCCCCTTGCACAGCACCGAGCTCAGGGCGCCAAGCAGGCGGGGGACGTTCTCGCGCTCGCGGTACGCCGGCACGACCACCGAGATCTCGGGCATCTAGCGGCCGACTTTCCAATTTAGAAGGCTGAGAAGAAACGAGCCGAGCATCACTTCCATGCCGGACACCATGAGCGCAGTGGCCGGAATCGTGTCGCGCATGACCATCCGCGGATCGAGAGCACCGAACCCGGCCTCGCCCCAGTGCCACAAGGCGACCGCGCTCCAGATCAGGCCCGTAAGAACTGCCGCTAGCCCCGTCAGCACTCCGCGCTCCAGCGTTATCACGCGCAGCAGCCTGTCGAGCGTCGGCTGCGGTGGTAGCAGACCCGCGTTCTGGGCGGATACGCGCGCAAAGAGCGCGAACAAGCAGAGCTGCAGCCCGAGCATCGCCCCTGCCGAGCCGTATAGCATACTGTGGATGTCCAGGCCCGCAGCGCCGATATGCAGCGGCGCGAAATACAGCGCAGTGGTGAGCGCTGTGCCGAGCGTGAGCAGCGTAAGCCCCGGGTAGAGGAACAGCCAGCGAGGGCTGAATAGCAGCAGGAAGCGCAGATGGCGCCAGCCGTCGCGCCAGCTGCGCAGATGCGGCGGTCGCCCTCGGCCGTCCGGGTGCAGCGTGGTCGGGACCTCGGCGACCGGCCATCCTGCGAGCGCCGCCTTCACCACCAGCTCGCTCGCGAACTCCATTCCCGGGGTCCTGAGGTCGAGAGCGCGCACCGCCTCGCGGTCGAAGCCGCGCAGGCCGCAATGGAAGTCGCCGACCTTGGTGCGGAACAGCAGCCGGCCGATGAAGCTCAGCACCGGGTTGCCGAGATAGCGGTGCAGCCACGGCATCGCGCCCTCCCGGATCCCGCCCTTGAACCTGTTGCCCATCACCAGCGGGTGGCCCGCGCGGAGTTTTTCGACGAAGGCCTCCAGCCGCGAGAAGTCGTAGCTGTCGTCCGCGTCGCCCATGATGACGTAGCGGCCGTTCGCCGCGGCGATCCCCGCCGCGAGCGCGGCACCGTAACCGCGCTGCGCCACCTTGACCACCTGCGCACCCGCCTGTGCGGCGAGATCGGGGGAGCCATCTTCGGAGCCGTTGTCGGCGACCAGCACCTCTCCACGGATACCCGCACGCGCGAGAAAATCGCGCGCCTTTGCGACACAGGTGCCGACGGTGGCCGCCTCGTTGAGGCAAGGCATCAGAATGGTCAATTCCGTCATCGCCCGGTCCTGAATAGGAAAAAAAAAGGTACCCCGAAGGGTACCTTTTCAATTGAAGCTAAGAGTCGATAATTAGCCGCGGCAGGAGCCCGGCAGGTACTTGCTCGGCACCGTCGTAGACGGCGTCATGGTCGTGCTGCCGCAGGTCCAGCCATACAGCGTATCGCTCGAGCCGGGCGTGAACGCGGCGGCGGTCGACGAGTTCTGCATCGGGATCAGCGTCACGACCGAGCCGTTCACCGAGGTGCTGATGTTCTGCACTGTCGCCGTCACGGCGCCGTTGCCATCGGTGCTGATGCC
>JBAUTZ010000030.1:0-14353 GCA_049582445.1 Burkholderiales bacterium | reverse complement strand
TTGGTGTAGCAGCCCAGGCAGTACTCGGCGAGCGACTCGAGCGGGTGGTCGGGGTCGTGGCGAAAGCCGAAGTCGTACACCCCGCCGACTTTCGCGTAGGTCGAGGCCACCACCACCGCACCCTCGTCGTAGAACATCTTCCAGAAATCGCGGAAGCTGGTCCAGTTGGGCGGACCTTCGACCACCAGGCGGTACTTCTCTTCCGCCATTTCGCCCTCCGGAGTGATCGGGCCCTTGCCCTCGCGGATGCGCTGCTCGATCTCGCCGCGCAGCACGCGGTAGAACTGCGTCGCCTCGGGCGTGCCGCGGAACGCGGTAAAAATTGGACCAATGTAATACACGGCGCCGAAGTAGCCGTCGATCGGCGAGGGTTTGTGCTTGGCCGACTGCAGCGTCCAGACCAGATCCTCCTCCGCCTTGGCCGACTCCCTCATGTACTGGCGCAGCCGGTCGATGTCGAACTTGACGCCCGAAACCTTCTCCAGCGTCGGGATGACCTTTTCCTTGAGCTGCTTGACCACGTAGTCGCGCATGCTCGCCGAGATGTGGCCGTCGCCCTGGTAGGGCACGTGCAGCATCACCGTCTCGCAGTCGTATTTCTGGCGCACCAGCTCGAACCACTTCATGAAGGTGAAGCAGCCGGTGTAGGAAAGCAGCAGCACGTCGGGCGTGGGCAGGGGCTCGCCGGTCGGCCCGATCTGTCCCTGCAGCATCATGCCGAGATCGGTCTTCACATAGGTGCACACGTCCTCGGAATGGCCGTCCCGCTCGGCGTCCATGATGAACTTGCCGGATTTCTTGCGCATGCCGCTCTGCAGCGCGTTGGTCTCCGGCAGGCTGCGCGCGAAGTCGAAGCACATCAACAGCTCGTTCAGGTTGCCCGGCACGAACGTGGCGGACACCTTCTTGCCGAGCTGGCGCGAAGTCGCGAGCTCGTGGTAGTTGCCATTGATCAGCTCCTTCTGCAGCCACATCGCGTCCTCTTTCTGGACGGCAGGCTTGGCCTTGGGACTGACTTGGGGTTGCATCGCTGGCGTAGTCATTAGGCGGCGCTCCACAGTTTGATCGAATCGGCGAAAGTGCCGGCCTGCTCGCGGATCGGCGCCATCTGGCCGGTGTTCTCCGCGTACTTGAAGGCGGTGTAGGGCACCTTGTACTTGGCGAGCACCTCCTGCAGCATCGGGCGTTCGAGCAGCGCCGGGTCGCAGAACGACGGCGCGGCGAAAATCACCCCTTCGCCCGCGTTCGTCTTGACCTGCTTGAGCAGGAACTGGCCCTTGTCAGCTTTCTTGTCGTCGTACTTCGATGCGGTCGAGGCGGAGCGGTGCAGGAACGCCTTGGAAAGCTCGTCGAGCGGATCGCCCGTGGCCGGCACGTCGTCGAGCAGCCAGCGCATGACCAGCATGAAGTCGTCGTCGACGATGTAGCAGCCGGCCATCTCGATCGACTTGATCAGGCTGAGCGGCGGCTGCTCGCAGAACGCGCCGGTAAGAACGACGCGCGCATTGTCGCGCAGCGCGCGCTTCTCGGCATCGGCCGCCGCGATGTATTCGCGCACCAGCCTGGTGTGGGCCTCCGGCGGCAGCACGCAGCCGGCCCGCAGCACCAGGTAGACCTCGGAGGTCGGTGCCTGCCAGGGTTTTTGCGACCGGTAGGCGTACAGGTCGCGCAGCGCGCGCCGATTCTCGTTGTACACCGCGATGGAAGCGCGCAGCTCGTCGTCGGTGATCGGCTTGCCGCGCAGCTTGCCGAGGTCCTCGCGCATCACCTGCATCTCGCGCACGTAGAACTCGCCGCCGATCGAGTCGTCGTAGTTCTGCGGCACGTCGAAGTACTTGACGTATTTGTCCTTAAACAGGATTTGCCACATGCCCGAGAGGTTGCGGATGACGTCGCAGATCGACGGGAACAGCATGCCGTCGAGCACGTCGAGGCGACCGGTGAGGCCGAGCTCGAGCGTCGAGCGTGGGATGCGGCAGATGTAGCTCTGGTAATAGGCGTCGCCCTGGATCACCTCGATCTGGTCGCCGCCGCCGAAGATCCCCACGGGGAGCATGCCAGCGGCGTGCACGATCTCGCGCGGCACGTAGATCGGCATGTAGCCGATCGCCTTGCGCCCCGGTGCAGCCGCTTTCCACTGCTTTACGGAGTTGAAATCGAGGTCTTCGAACAGCGCCTCGCAGCGCTCGACAACCTGTTTTACGCTCATCGGTGCTCCCATGTCGGTGTGCGCTTTTCAATGAACGCCTGCAAGCCCTCGACGGCGTCGCGCGTGCGCATCAGCCCGTCGAGATAGAGAACCTCAACCTCGGCAAACCGGCGCCGCGCCTGCTCGACGAGCGGCGCGCGCACCGCCCGCAGCGCGTAGCCGAGCGAGCTTGCGCTCTTCGTCGCGAGCTGCGCGTCGAAATACGCGAGCGCCGCAGCCACGGGGTCCTCGGCGAGTTCGTTCGCCAGCCCCCAGGCGAGCGCGGTGGCGGCGTCGATCGAGCGGCCCGACAAGAGCAGGTCCTCGGCGCGTGCCTGGCCGACTCGCGGCGGCAGCAGGATGGAGGCCGCGGGCGCGAACACCGCGAGCTTCATTTCGGGCTGGCCGAACTGCGCATCGCGCGCCGCGAACAGCAGGTTGCCGGCGCAGGCGAACTCCAGCCCCCCGCCGAGGCATTGGCCGCGAATCGCCATCAGGATCGGCGACGGCCAGGCAAGCATCCGCAGGACGAGCGCGTGCAGACCCCGCAACATCGCCGCGCACTTCCCGGGAAGGTGTTCCTCGACGCTCGCGCCGAAGGAGAAATGCGGCCCCTCGTGATCGACCAGCACGCCGCGGAAACCGGTGTTTCCGGAGTGCTCCTCGAACGCGCGATCGAGTGCGGCAAGCATCGCCGCGTCGAGAATGTTGGCTTTGGGCCGCGCCAGGCGCAGCCTGAGGAGCGCGCCCTCGCGCTCGACCCAAACCTTGACTGGCGTCTCGCTCACGCTCAAGCCTTGCGCTTCGCTTTGGGTTGGATGGAATCGTGCAGCGGTCCAACCCAGCCCTCGCCAGCCGCGAGCTTTTGCCGCAGCAGCACGAAATCCACCTCCCGGTCGTCCTTCGTTCCTTCGTTGAAGGCCGTGAACCCGGCGCGCGCCTCGGTCATCATGTTGAGCGCGAGCCAGGCACGCGCGTCTTCCTTGTTGCGGTTCCAGGCCTCGAGCTTCGGCTTTCTCAGTTCCTCGAGCGTCTTCGTGGTGCAGTCGGGGAACGTGAGCAGGATCTTGGCGCACAGCTCCTCGACCTTGGCGTCGAGCAGCGACAAGTCGACGACGCCCTTCGCCATCAGCTCCTTGCCCGCCTTGAGCGCGGCGCCGGTCTTGGGCTCGCCGAACGCGAGGCGGCCGTACTCGTCGAACACGCGTCCCGTCTCGACCAGCGGGTTAGGCACGAAATTGCCATCGACCTTCAGCGCCGGCGTGATGTCGCTTAGGATCCCCCAGTAGTACGCCTTGTGCGCCGAGAACGGCTCGCACAGCACGCAGGCGGCCATCGAGCGCTCGGCGCCGATTACCACGGGCAGAAAGTCGGTCGCGCCGCCGATGGGCGCCGAGCCGTGCTTGGGTCCCGCCTGGCCGAAGCGGGCGAGGTCCTGCGCGACGGAGAAGTCGCACGCCATGCCGATCTCCTGGCCGCCGCCGATGCGAATGCCGTTGACGCGGCAGATCACGGGCTTGTCGCAGGCGAGGATCGCCGAGACCATGTCGTTGAACAGCCGCATGTACTGGCGGTATTCCTGAGGGTGGCCGGCGTAGTACTCGGCGTACTCCTTGGTGTTGCCACCGGTGCAGAACGCCTTGTCGCCGACGCCGGTGAACACCACGCTGCTGACGTCGCGCGCGTTGGACGCCGCGCGAAACGCGAGGATCACGCCCTTCACCATGTCGGTGGTGTAGGAGTTGAACTGCTGCGGGTTGTCGAGCCAGATCCAGGCGTTGTACAGGCCCGGCGCCACCTTGCCGTCCGGCGTCCGCGCCGGGCGCTTCTCGACCTTGACGCCGGACACGGCGATCTCGGCGAGATCGTGGTTTTTGAGTGAGTGCACCTTCGCCTCCATGGCAGATCTCCTAGGGAACGAGCACGGCGCGCTTCGAAATTTCGCGATGGTGTACCGCTTCGAACACGCGATTGATGTCCTTGAGTGGCCGCTGCTCGACGAAGGGCTTGACCTTCACCTTCGCTTCGAGCACGAGCTCGAGCGCGGCCGGGTACTGTTCCGGCGGGCAACCCCAGTTGCCCAGTGCGCGGGCGTCGAACGCCATCAGGTTCGACAGGCGCAGCTCGACCTTGTCCATGGTGAAGCCGACCACGGCGAGCGTCGCGCCATGCACGAGCAACCCCCACGCAGTCGCCTGTCCGGCGGCGGTTCCGGAGCATTCGAAAATGATCCACTCGGTGGCGCGCAGGCCGTTCTGCCTGGCGTATTCCGAGATCGCGCCCTTGAGCGCCTTCTGGTCCTGCGACTTGGAGTTCAACGTGAGCGCCGCGCCATAGGGCTTCATGGCCTCGAGCTTGCGGTCGTCGACGTCGATCGCGACGACCTTGGCGCCGAATGCGCTCGCCACCTGCACGCAGTAGCCTCCGACGCCCCCCGCGCCGATCACCACCGCAAGCGAACCCGGCGCCACGCCCGCGCGCCGCACCGCCTGGAAGGGCGTGGTGAGCGCGTCCGCGACGACCGAAACGTCGGCGAGATCGACCCCGGCCGCCGCGAGCCGCTTCTCGTCCACCTCGCACAGGCCGCGTGCCGGAACGACGATGTGGGAAGCGAAGCCGCCCTGGATGTCGTTACCCGGCATCTTTTGCTTGCGGCAGATGGTGCCGAGGCCCCGTCGGCAAAGGTCGCACTCGCCGCACGGCAGTACCGCCGGAACGATCACCGCCTTGCCAACCCAGCGCTCGGCCCCCGCACCCGCGGCCGCGACGCGGCCGGAGACCTCGTGACCCAGGGCGAGCGGCAGCGGATGGTTGGTCCTGACGCCGTCGTAGAAATAGCCGAGGTCGGTGTGGCATACGCCGCATCCGGCCACGCTTACCGCCACCTCGCCCGGGCCGGGCGCGGCATCGAAGGCTTCGAGCACCAGGGGCACCTTGGGCGCCGTCATCAGCCAGCGTTGCGCGTGGATTGCTGCCGCCATCTTCGTCCCTCCACTTGATCTGCGCCCCGGTTTCGCCTATTGTGGTATTAAAGTACCACATTACCAATTTAGACGAGCGCCGCTCTTACGTCAATGCCACAGGGATGCCGATGAGCCCACTTTTTACGCCCGGCATGGAAGCGCGATTTGATTTAGAGCAAGGAATTCGCGCTTCGATGCGCGAGCATGCGGAACCAGGAGGTATCGCGTGAACAATCGAACCGAAGGTTCCGGCCGCCGTGACAGCGTATCGGTGGCGCTCGCCGGCTCGGGCGGCGCCGGCGTAATGACTGCCGGCAACATGCTGCTCGAAGCCGCGGCGCACGCGGGCTACTACGGCCTCATGACGCGCACCAGTGGACCGCAGATCCGCGGCGGCGAAGCGGCAGCCATGGTGCGGGTGTCGACTTTCGCTTCCGACAGCCAAGACGACCGATTCGACGCCCTGGTGGCGATCGACTGGCAGAACGTCAACCGCTTCGCCTCCGAAATTCCGCTTGCGGCGAGCAGCCTGCTGATCGGCGATCCCGCGCAGGGCGAGCCGCCGGAGACGTTCACTCGCACCGGCGCACGGTACATGGCGGTCGAGCTCAAAGCCCTTGCGAAGCAAATTGCGGATGGGTGGCCGAACATGGTGGCGCTCGGCCTGCTCGGCGGCCTGATGGGATTACCCGAGGCGTCGCTCCTGCACGCCGTGACCAAGGCGACGAAGAAGGGCGGCGACGCGCTCGCCGCGAGCCTTGCTGCAGTGAAGCTCGGCATCGCACAAGCCGCGCCGATCGGCGCGACGTTCAAGCTCGCGGCCGCGAGAGCGGGCGGCAGGCGCTGGCTGATCAGCGGCAACGAGGCCGCGGGCTACGGCGCGCTGCGCGGCGGCGTGCGCTTCGTCGCCGCCTACCCGATCACGCCGGCGACAGAGCTGCTCGAGTGGATGTCACCGGCGCTTAGCAAGGTGGGCGGCACGCTGGTGCAGGCGGAGGACGAGCTGGCGTCGATCAACATGATCCTCGGCGCATCCTACGGCGGCGTGCCAGCACTCACCGCGACTTCGGGTCCGGGGCTTTCGTTGATGATCGAGGCGCTCGGGCTCGGAGTTACGGCGGAAATCCCGATCGTGGTGGTCGACGTCATGCGCACCGGCCCGTCGACCGGCATTGCCACCAAGACCGAGCAGGCCGATCTCAACATCGCACTGTACGGCATGCACGGAGACGCTCCCCACATCGTGGTCGCGCCGAACTCGGTCGCCGACTGCCTCGCGGCGACGCAATGGGCGGTGAGCCTCGCCGAGAGCGTGCAAGCGCCGGCGATCGTGCTCTCGGACCAGTACTTCGGCCAGGCGCGAGCCATCGTCGAGCGGCCCGCAGACGTTTCCTACGGCCGCGAGCGGCTGCGCGCCGCCGCGAACGCAGCCGATTACAAGCGCTATGCGCTTACGGCCTCCGGCGTATCACCGATGGCGATCCCCGGGACCCCCGGCGTCACCTACACCGCCGACGGGCTCGAGCATAACGAGCGCGGCACGCCTTCATCACAGGCCGCGGACCATCTCGCGCAGCTCGAGAAGCGCCAGCGCAAGCTCGCCGATCTGGACTGCGGCGAGCACTGGGCGAGCATCGAGGGCGAGGGAGATATCGCAGTGCTGACCTGGGGCTCGTGCACCGCGCCTGCACGCGAAGCCTTCGCGCGCGCGCGCGCCGACGGCATCAAGGCGCGCCTGGTGTCGCTGCGGCTGCTCGCACCGGCGCAGCCGGAGCGCCTGAAGAGGGCGCTCGAGGGCGTGAAGCGCGTGCTCGTCGTGGAGCAGAGCTTCAGCGGCCAGTTCTACCGCTACCTGAGGGCCGAGTGCGAGCTGCCCGGCGAAGTGCACAGCCTGCGCCGCCCGGGCCCGCTGCCGATCCGCCCGAACGAGATCCACGAGACGCTCTTGAAATGGAGCCGCACATGAACGCCCCGGCTGCCGTCGCTACGCTCACCGCGCAGAGTTTCAAGTCCGATTACAAGCCCGTGTGGTGCCCGGGCTGCGGCGACTACACCGTGCTCGCCTCGATCACGCGGGCGCTCGCGGCGCTCGGCCTGCGACCCGAGAACGTCGCGGTCGTCTCGGGCATCGGCTGCTCATCGCGCATCCCCGCATACACCACATGCTACGGGTTCCACGGCGTTCACGGACGGGCGCTCGCGGCGGGCACGGGCCTCAAGGTCGCGCGTCCGGATCTCACGGTGCTCGTCGCCGGCGGGGACGGGGACGGCTATTCGATCGGCGGCAACCATTTCCTGCACGCCTGCCGCCGCAACGTCGACCTCACCTACATCGTGATGGACAACCACGTGTACGGCATGACAAAGGGCCAGCCTTCGCCGACCACCGAGCCGGACTGGAAGAGCAAGCTCTCTCCGGGCGGTACCGGGCTGCGCGAATTCCACCCGCTGGTCATCGCGCTCGCCTCGGGCGCGAATTTCATCGCCCGCGGGTTTTCGGGGGATCCGAGCGGCACTGCGAGCCTGATCACGGAGGCGATCAAGCATCCGGGATTCTCGTTCATCGAGGTGCTCTCGCCTTGCGTCACGTTCAGACCCGAGCAGCGTGCCTGGAAGGAGACGGTGCGTCCGGCCCCGGTCGCGCCCACCGACGATCCGGCGCGCGCCGCGCGCCGCCTGATGACCGACGACGGCTTCAATGTGGGCGTCCTTTACAAGGGTACCCGGACGCCTTACCCGACGGACAAGCGCACCGCGCTCGAGGTTGCCGAGCTGGAGAAGGAGTTCGCGCTATGAGCACCCGCAGCAAACCGAAGAAGGCCGCGAGGAAGAAGCCAGACACCGCGTACTCAGACTTCATGGCGCGTGCCTACGCGATGGAGATGGACGCTTCGGAGCGCTATGCAGACTTCGCCGACCAGATGGAGGTGCACAACAACCTGGAGGTGGCGCAGCTGTTCCGCAAGCTCTCACACATCGAGGGCCTGCACGCGAGACGGATCCTCGAGGAGATGGGCTGGAAGCAGCCTCCTCGCGCCCTGCTCGCGTGGCGCTGGAACGACGAGCCCGAGCCACCCGAGACCGCCGCGGTGACCGACGTGCATTACCTCATGCAGCCCTGGCACGCACTCCAGATCGGGCTGAAGAACGAGCGCCGAGCGCAGAAATTCTTCGAGCGGCTGGTCCGCTCCGCGAGCGTTCCGGCGGCGGTTAAAAAGGTCGCCTCTGAAATGGCCGAAGAAGAGCGCGAGCACGTGCGCCTGATCCAGGAATGGCTGAAGCGCGTGCCCAAGCCCGAGCCGGGCTGGGATCGTGACCCCGATCCGCCGGTCTACTCGGACTGAGGCCGCGATGAGCGCGCCGCACAGCGTCCTGCTGCCCGAGGGTTGGGCGCCGCCCGTCGGCTACGCTAACGGCATGGCGGCCGCGCCGGGAAAGCTCGTGTTCATCGCCGGCCAGGTCGGCTGGGATGCCGGGCAAAAGTTCCAATCCGAGGATATCGTCCCGCAGTTCGAGCAGGCGCTTAAGAACGTGCTGGCGGTGCTCGAGGCGGCCGGCGGCCGGCCCGAGCACATCTGCCGCATGACCGCCTATTGCTGCGACAAGCCCGCCTACCTCGGCGCGCGCGCCGAGCTCGGCCGGATCTGGCGGCGCCTCATGGGCAAGCACTATCCCGCGATGAGCATGATCTTCGTCTCCGACCTGCTCGACCAGCCAGGCAAGATCGAGCTGGAGGCGACGGCGGTAGTGCCTACTTGAGCCTGTAGTACTTCTGGTTGAGCCAGGCGCCGATGCTCTGCTCATCTTCCGCAGAAAGCCCGGCCTTGGTCCTCGCATTGCAGCCCTGAATCTGCGCCAGCAGGGCCGGCGCCGTATGGATCCTGCGGTCCGGGCGCGTGAACACGCGCGAGCCGTCGCCGCCGAATTGCGCCACATGGCAGCTGGCACATTTCTGCTCATAAAGCCTCTGACCCTCCTTCGGGTCGCCGAAGGCGAACGCATCGGACGCGGCGTGGGCCGCCTCCGCGGATAGCGCCATGACCAGCGCTAGCAATAGGGACGCTCTCATCGTGCTTCACTCCACCGTTACGGATTTCGCCAGATTGCGCGGCTTGTCGACGTCGGTACCGCGTGCCAGAGCCGCGTGGTAGGCGAGCAGCTGCAGCGGCACCACGTGCAGGATAGGTGAAAGGGGCCCTGCGTGGTCGGTGAGCCGGATCACGTGCACGTTTTCGCTCTCCTCGATCTGGGTCTCGCGGTCGGCAAAGACATAGAGCTCGCCGCCGCGGGCGCGCACTTCCTGCAGGTTCGACTTCAGCTTCTCGACCAGCGCGTCGCCCGGCGCGACCGCGACGACCGGCATGTCGCGGTCGACCAGCGCGAGCGGGCCGTGCTTGAGCTCGCCCGCCGCATAGGCCTCGGCATGGATGTACGAGATTTCCTTCAGCTTGAGCGCGCCTTCCATCGCGATCGGCCAATGGATGCCACGACCGAGAAAAAGGGCGTGGTGCTTGCCGGAAAAGCGCTGCGCCCACTGCTTGACCTGCGGCTCGACCGCCAGCACATGCCCCAGTGCGGCCGGGACGTGGCGCAGCGCCTCGAGCAGGCCCTGCTCCTTTGCCGGAGCGAGCGCGCCCCTCTGCTTGGCGATGACCAGCGCGAGCAGGAACAGCGCGCCGAGCTGCGTGGTGAACGCCTTGGTGGACGCAACGCCGATCTCCGGTCCCGCCCTCGTGAGGAAGCGCAGCCGGGAGGCGCGGATCAGAGAGCTCTCCGGCACGTTGCAGATCGAGAGGGTTCGCTCGATGCCAAGCGATTTTGCGTGCTCAAGAGCGCCCATCGTGTCGGCAGTCTCGCCTGACTGCGAGACCGTGACGAACAGCGCGTTTCGGTCGGGGACCACGTCCCGGTAGCGGTACTCGCTCGCGATGTCCACCTGCACCGGAATGCGCGCGAGCGATTCGATCCAGTAGCGCGCGACCATGCCCGCGTGATAGCTCGTGCCGCAGGCGACCAGCTGGATCGACGTCACGCCCTCGAGCAGGGGCTGCGCCTCCGCGCCAAAAAGGCCGGGCTGCACCGAGCTCGCCCCGGTGACGATCTCGAGCGTGTTGGCAAGCGCGCCGGGTTGCTCGAAGATCTCTTTCTGCATGTAGTGCTGGTAGGGTCCCAGCTCCACGGCCTGGGCGCTGAGCTCGGACAGGTGCACCGCGCGCTCGACCGGCACGGCGCCGGAATCGAGAATGCGCACGCCCTCCGCTCGCACCTCGGCGCAGTCCCCATCCTCGAGGTAAATCACCCGCTGGGTCACCTGTACCAGCGCCGAAACGTCTGAGGCGGCGAAATTCTCCCCCTCGCCCAAGCCGAGCAGCAGCGGGGCGCCCTTACGCGCCACGACGACCACTCCGGGGTCTGTGTCCGACACGACGGCGATGGCGAACGCCCCCTTCAGTTCCGCAACCGCGCGGTTGGTGGCGGCGAGAAGCCCGGTTTCGCGCTTGCGGTGGAATGCGATGAGGTGGGCGATGACTTCGCTGTCGGTGTCCGAGGCGAACGCGAAGCCCTCGCCGCGCAGGCGCTCGCGCATCGGCTCGTGGTTCTCGATGATGCCGTTATGCACCACGGCCAGGCCGCCGGACACGTGCGGGTGCGCGTTCTTCTCGCTCGGTGCGCCGTGCGTCGCCCAACGCGTGTGGGCGATCCCGGTCTGGCTGCCGAGCTTCTGTGCGTCAACCCGAGCGGCAAGGTCGGCCACCCGGCCTGCCGTGCGCACTCGCACAAGCTGCGGCCTGCCGTCGCCATTCAGCACCGCGACGCCCGCGGAGTCATAGCCCCGATATTCGAGCCGCCGCAATCCTTCGATCAGGACCGGGACGATATCGCGGCGCGCCGCCGCACCCACTATGCCGCACATGGCATCAGCCTTTCTTTCGCGGCCGCTTCCAGTCGGGCAGCGACACCTGCTTGGCGCGCGCCACGGTCAGCTGCCCGGGAGGCGTGTCCTTGCTGATGGTCGATCCGGCACCGACGTAGGAGCCCTTCCCGATCGTCACCGGCGCAACCAGCGTCGCATCCGAGCCGATGAAGCAATCGTCCTCGATGATGGTGCGATGCTTGTTAGCCCCGTCGTAGTTGCAGGTGATGGTCCCGGCCCCCACGTTGACGCGCGCCCCGACCTGCGAATCGCCAATATAGGAGAGATGGTTCGCCTTCGAGCCGGCGCCGATCCGGCTTGCCTTCACCTCCACGAAGTTGCCGATATGCACGTCCTCGGCCAGGCTGGCGCCTGGTCGCAGCCGGGCAAACGGACCGACCCGGCAACGAGCGCCGATCTCGGCGTCCTCGAAAAAGCAGAAGGCATGGAGCTCGGTGTCCTGCGCGACCGTAACATTGCGCAGGACGCAGTTCGGACCGACGCGCACGCCGTCGCCGAGCCGCACCGAGCCCTCGAATACGCAGTTCACGTCGATCGACACGTCTCGGCCGCACTCGAGGCTGCCGCGCACGTCGACGCGCGCGGGGTCGGCAAGGGTCACACCGCTCTCCAGCAGCTGCTGTGCAACGCGGCGCTGAACCTCGCGTTCCAGGGCCGCGAGCTCGCGCTTGGAATTGACCCCCGCAACTTCCCAGGGATCTTCCACCGTCACGGCTTCGACTTCGACGCCTTCGGCCACGGCGAGCCCGATCACGTCCGTAAGGTAGTACTCTCCTTGCGAATTGTCGCTTTCCAGCTTGCCGACCCACGCCGCAAGGCGCAGGGCGGGTGCGGCGAGGAAGCCGGTGTACCACTCTCGAATCGCGCGTTCCTCGTCAGTGGTGTCCTTGTGCTCCACGATGCGTCGCACCTTGCCCATCGTGTCGCGCACCACCCGACCGTAGCCCGCCGCATCATCGAGGTGAGATGTCACGATGGCGAGGCCGCCGCGCGACGCCGCAACCAGTTGCCGCAGCGTTTCGCCGCGCACGAGCGGCACGTCTCCGTTCAACACCACCACCTGCGCGCCGGGCGGCACCGCCGGCAGGGCCTGTGCGACCGCGTGCCCGGTACCGAGTTGCTCCGCTTGCTCGACCCAGAGCAGATCTGCGCCGGGGAATGCCGCGCGCACTTCGTCGCCACCGTGTCCGTGGACCACCACGATGCCTTGCGGGCCGAGTGCACTTGCCGTATCCAGCACATGGCCCAACAGCGGCCGTCCGGCGAGACGATGCAGGACTTTCGGCCGCGAGGAGTGCATGCGCTTGCCCTGACCTGCGGCGAGCACGATGACGTAGAGAGGCATGAATGCGAAATGCTAAAGGGCCGCCCGGAGCCGCGCAAGCATCTCGTCGATCTCGGCGCGCGTCACGTTCAGAGCGGGCATGAAGCGCAGCGACGACGGGCGCGGCGAGTTGATCAGTAATCCTTGCTGCATCGCGCGTCCCACCACTTCGGCGCCCCCCGGACGCCCGAGCTCGAGCGCTACCAGCAAACCCCGTCCGCGCACCTCGCCCAACTCCAACTCCGCTGACAGGGCGCGCAGCCGGTCGGTGAGGTACTCGCCATGATCTCTCACTTGCGCGAGGAACTCGGGGCGCGAGATCTCGGCGACTACCGCGTCGCCCACCGCCGTCATCAGCGGGTTGCCGTTGAAGGTGCCGCCCTGGTCGCCGGGCTCGAACACGCACACCTCCTCGCGCGCGACGAGCGCGGCAAGCGGCACGCCGCCACCGATCCCCTTGCCAAGCGTCAGGATGTCCGGGCGGATTCCGAAATGCTCATAGCAGAACATACGTCCGGTCCGCCCGATTCCAGTCTGGATCTCGTCGAGCACGAGCAGCACACCGCGCTCTTCGGTCAGTTCGCGAAGCTGCCGCAGGAAATCCGCCGCGAAGGGGATCACCCCAGACTCGCCCTGGATCGGCTCGAGCATCACCGCGCAAGTACGCGGCCCCATCGCACGCGCCACGGCCCCAAGGTCGTTCCTCGGTACGCGTACGAATCCCGGGACCTTGGGCTCGAACAGGCGATCCCAGCCGACCTTGCCCGAAGCCGACATCGTAGCCAGCGTGCGGCCGTGGAATGCGTCCTCGAACACCACGATTTCGTGCGCGCCGCCAGGCTTTCGGCTGCCCCACTTGCGCGCAAGCTTGATGGCGCCCTCGTTCGCCTCGGCGCCGCTATTGGCGAAGAAGACGCGCTCCAGGCCGCTCAGCGCCGCGAGCCGCGCCGCGAACCCGCGCATCGGCTCGTTGTAATAGGCCGGGCTTACGTTGATGACCTGACCAGCCTGCGCCGCGAGCGCCTCGCGCATCAGCGGTGCGCAGTGGCCGAGCGAGTTGACCGCCCAGCCCTGCACGAAGTCGAGGTGCGCCCTGCCTTCGCGATCGTAGAGCCACGATCCTTCCCCGCGCACGAAGGTAACGTCGGGGCGGGCAGTGATGAACATCAGTGAATCGGCTGCCTGCATGTACTGCCTCCAAAACGAAGAAAGCCACGGACCTCGCGGTCCGTGGCTTCGTATGCGGAATGAACGCTACTAGCCCTCGAAGACCGCGCTTCGTCGTCGCGTGCGTCGGAGTGCGAGAGTGAGGAACGTCATCTCGGCAGCTCGGAGAAACCCATCAGGAACTCGTCCACCGCGCGCGCGCACTGCCTCCCCTCGCGGATCGCCCACACCACGAGCGACTGGCCGCGGCGCACGTCGCCCGCCGCGAACACCTTTGTCACGCTGGTCGCGTAGGATCCCGCGCCGTCGGTCGCCGCCTTCGCGTTGCCGCGCGCATCTTTCTCGACGCCGAACTCGTCGAGCATCGACTGGACCGGCGAGACGAAACCCATTGCCAGCAGCACTAGGTCGGCGGGGAGGATGAACTCCGAGCCCGGCACCTCGCTCATTCTGCCGTCCTTCCCTTCGAGGCGCACAGCTTTGAGCGCCTTGACCTTGCCGTTTTCACCGACAAATTCCTTGGTTGCGATCGACCAGTCCCGCTTCGCGCCCTCCTCGTGTGACGACGAGGTGCGCAGCCGCTGCGGCCAATAGGGCCAAACCGGGTTTCGCTCGAGGTCCGGGGGCATCGGCAACAGTTCGAACTGAGTGATCGAGGCTGCACCATGGCGGTTTGACGTGCCCACGCAATCCGATCCCGTGTCGCCGCCGCCGATCACCACGACGTGCTTACCGGTCGCCCACAGCTCCCTGATGTTCTTGTCGCCCGCGACCCG
>JBAUTZ010000029.1:0-22753 GCA_049582445.1 Burkholderiales bacterium | reverse complement strand
TCTCCGAGCTCGCCCGCGAGCTGGGGCTCGACGAGAAGAGCATCGTCAAGCTCGCGTCGAACGAGAACCCTCGCGGGATCGGCCCGCGCACGCGCGCGGCGATCGACGGCGCGCTCGGTGAGATCGCGCGCTACCCGGACGGGAGCGGCTATGCGCTCAGATTGGCGCTGTCCAAGCGCTACGGCGTCGACATGTCCGCGATCATCCTCGGCAACGGCTCGAACGACGTGCTCGAACTGGTATCCCTCGCTTTCCTCGGCCCGGGGCGCTCGGCGGTCCTGTCTCAGCATGCGTTCGCCGTTTATCCGCTCGCCACTCAGGCGCGCGGGGCTCGCCCGATCGTGGTGCCGGCGAAAGACTACGGCCACGATCTCGAGCGGATGGCGAACGCCGTCGAGGAGGACACCTACGTCCTCTGGGTCGCGAACCCGAACAACCCGACGGGCACCTATGCGCAGCCGCAGCAAATGGAGGCGCTCTTGCGCCGCGTGCCCGAGCGCGTCGTCGTCGTGCTGGACGAGGCGTACAACGAATACCTGCCGGCAGACGTCAAGGCGGACTCCGTGAAATGGCTCAAGCGCCATCCGAACCTCGTGCTGGTGCGTACCTTCTCCAAGGCATACGGGCTCGCCGGCTTGCGCGTGGGCTACGGCCTGGCGCATCCCTCGGTCGCCGACGTGATGAACAGAGTACGACAGCCGTTCAACGTCAACAGCGTGGCGCTTGCCGCGGCTACCGCGGCGCTCGACGACATGGAGTTCGTCGCCAAGAGCTACGCGGAGAACCTGCAGGGACTGCGCCAGCTGGAGCGGGGTGCAATGGCGCTCGGCCTCGACTACATCCCGTCATTCGGAAATTTCGTCACCATTCGCGTGGGCAAGGCCGCGGACATCTACAAGCGGCTCCTGCGGCGGGGGGTGATCGTGCGGCCGGTGGGGGGCGGCTACGAGCTACCCGAGCACCTGCGCGTGACGTCCGGCACGCCGGAAGAGAACGAGACCTTCCTCGCCGCCTTGTCGGCAAGCCTGAAGGAATGAGCGGACCCGCACACGCAGACGCCGCGCGCTTTGAATGCGTGGCGGTCATTGGCGTCGGATTGATCGGGGGGTCCTTCGCGCTGGCTCTGCGGCAGGCCAGGGCCTGCGCGCGTGTCGTAGGCTTCGGGCGCGACCCGCGCAACCTCAGGCTGGCGCTCGAGCGCGGCGTGATCGATACGGCCGCCGACACGATCGCCGAGGCGGTACGCGACGCCGATCTGGTCCTGGTCGCGACGCCCGTGGCTCAGTTCCCCGCGGTATTTTCGGCGTTGTCCACCTCGCTTTCACCTGGCGCACTGGTGACCGACGCCGGTAGCACCAAGCGCGACGTCGTCGCGGCGGCGCGTGCCGCGCTCGCCGACAAGCTGGGGCGCTTCGTTCCTTCCCATCCGATCGCCGGCGCCGAGCGTAGCGGCGTGGCGGCGGCGACGGCCGACTTGTTCCGCGGAAGGAAGGTGGTGCTCGCGCCACTCGCGCAAAACACGCCGCAGGCGGTCGCGCGCGTCGCCGCGGCGTGGCAGGCGTGCGGGGCGAGGATCCACTACATGTCGCCGGAGGAGCATGACGGCGTTTTTGCGGCCGTGAGCCATCTGCCCCACCTGCTCGCCTACGCGCTGGTCCACCAGATCTCAGGCCGCGAGAATTCGGCCCAGCTATTCAGCTACGCGGCAGGCGGGTTCCGTGATTTCACGCGCATTGCATCGAGCCACCCCGAGATGTGGCGCGATATCTGCGTCGCCAACCGTGACGCGCTGCTGGCCGAGTTGCAGCGCTACATGCAAGAGCTCGAAGCGGTGCGCTCCATGCTCGCCGCGAGCGATGCTGCGGGCCTGGAGGCGCTCTTCTGCGCTGCGCGCGATGCACGCAACCGATGGCTGAACGGCGAGTTCGAGAGCTGAGACGGGTGGCATGAAGACGCTGCGGCTCGATCCCATTCCGCGCGTCGTCGGGTCGGTGCGGCTCCCGGGGTCGAAGAGCATTTCCAATCGAGTGCTCCTGCTCGCCGCGCTGGCCGAGGGGGAGACGGTTGTACGTGATCTGCTGGATGCGGACGATACGCGCGTGATGCTCCGGGCGTTGAATGCTCTGGGCGTGCAATGTGATGCGGGCAGGGTCGTTGGCGCCGGGGCGCGCTTCCCTGTCAAGACGGCGGATCTCTTTCTCGGGAACGCCGGGACGGCGTTCCGACCGCTCACCGCGGCGCTAGCCATGGGAGACGGCGAGTACCGGCTTTCAGGGGTCGAACGCATGCACGAGCGGCCGATCGGGGACCTGGTCGAGGCCTTGCGGCGTATCGGTGCGCGAATCGATTACCTCGGAGCGCAGGGTTTCCCTCCGCTCGCGATTCACCCCTCGCGGATCGCGCTCGAACGACCCGTTTGCGTGCGCGGGGACGTGTCGTCCCAGTTCGTAAGCGCGATGCTCATGGCGCTGCCGTTATGCGGACAGGAGGCACGCATCGAAATCGAAGGGGAACTGATCTCGCGGCCCTACGTGGAGATCACCCTCGCGCTGATGCGGCGTTTCGGGGTCGCGGTCGCACGCGAAGACTGGCTGCGATTCATCGTGCCGCGGGCGCGCTATCGAAGCCCGGGAACGGTTCGCGTTGAAGGGGACGCCTCGTCCGCCTCCTACTTCATGGCTGCCGGCGCGATCGGCGGCGGACCCGTTCGAGTCGAGGGTCTCGGGCGGGACAGTATCCAGGGCGACATTCGCTTTACGGAGGTGCTCGAGCGCATGGGCGCCCGGGTCAGGGTCGAAGAGGACTGGGTCGAAGTCAGCGGCAGCGACCGGCGGCCGGCGCGACTCGATCCTATCGACCTCGACATGAACCACATACCGGACGCGGCCATGACGGCTGCCGTGTTGGCGCTGTTCGCATCTGGTCCGAGCACCATTCGTAACGTCGCGAGCTGGCGGGTCAAGGAAACCGATCGCCTTGCCGCGATGGCCACCGAGCTGCGCAAGGTCGGAGCCAAGGTTGAAGAGGGTGTCGACTTCCTGCGCATCGAGCCCCCGGCGCAACTCGTTCCGAACGTCGCCATCGACACCTACGACGACCACCGCATCGCGATGTGCTTTTCCCTGGTCGCGCTGGGCGGGGTGCCGGTGCGCATCAATGACCCCGACTGCGTCGCCAAGACCTACCCGGATTACTTTGCCGCGCTCGACAGTCTGGTCCGGCGATGAGCGTTCCGGTGATCACGGTGGACGGTCCGTCGGCATCCGGCAAGGGCACGGTGGCGCGGCGGGTGGCGGACGCGCTGCGGTTTCATTACCTCGAAAGCGGCGCCCTTTACCGCCTTGTCGCGCTGGTGTCGTTGCGCCAGGGGATTCCGCCCGATGACGAGCGGCGTCTTGAGGCGGTCGCGCGTACCCTCGACGTACGGTTCGTAGATGGCAGCGTAGTTCTGGATAATCAAGATGTTACAGCGGACCTGTACAGCGAGGCGTGCGGCCTCAGGGCGTCGGAAGTCGCCCCGCTGCCGGGGGTGCGAAAGGCTTTGCTGAGTCGGCAGCGGGCCTTTCGATCCCCCCCAGGATTGGTGGCCGATGGACGAGATATGGGGACCGTCGTGTTTCCCGACGCGGCCCTGAAAGTGTTTCTCACCGCGAGTCCGGCCGTGCGTGCTGGGCGCCGGTATAACCAGTTGATAGGAAAAGGAATCCATGCTACTCTGCCGACCCTTTCCCGTGAGCTTGAAGCGCGCGATGCGCGCGACGCATCGCGGGCGGTCGCTCCGCTAGCTGCGGCGGCCGACGCGGTGCAACTCGATTCCTCGGAGCTGTCGATAGAGGAAGTCGTGGGCCGGATTCTCGGCTGGTGGCGAGAACGCGGCGTGCGCGAGAGCACCTGATTTGGAAAGGAAAACGGCGCCCGGTATGGCGCCGTCGCGGAACTCGGGCGTCGCTGCCGGGCCGCGTATAGGTGGGCGGCGTCGAAAGGCTCCGCCCGTGTGTGCAACCTGACCCGCGTGGCCCAAACAACCCGCGGCCAATGAGATATTTTTCATACATGTCAAGTATTTCCCCCGCAGTATCCAAAGCCTCCCCCTCTAGCGAGTCATTTGCTGCGCTGTTCGAAGAAAGCCTGTCGCGCAAAGAGATGCGCATCGGCGAAGTGATTACCGCCGAAGTGCTGCGCGTCGACCCGAACTACATCGTGGTCAACGCTGGACTCAAGTCCGAAAGCCTGATCCCCACGGAAGAATTCAAGAACGACGCCGGCGAGGTCGAGGTCAAGCCCGGCGATTTCGTGGCCGTGTCCATCGAAGCGCTCGAGGACGGCTACGGCGAAACCCGGCTCTCGCGTGAGAAAGCCAAGCGCCTCGCGGCCTGGCTCGATCTCGAGAAGGCGCTCGAGAAAGCGGAGAAGATCGAAGGTGTCGTTACCGGCAAGGTGAAGGGCGGCCTGACCGTGATGGTCAACGGCATTCGCGCCTTCCTTCCCGGCTCGCTCGTCGACCTGCGCCCCGTCAAGGACACTACTCCTTACGAAGGCAAGCAGATGGAGTTCAAGGTCATCAAGCTCGATCGCAAGCGCAACAACGTGGTCGTGTCGCGTCGCGCCGTGCTCGAGGAGACCGTCGGTGCCGAGCGCGAACAGCTGCTGTCCACGCTGCAGGAGGGTGCCGTCGTAAAAGGCATCGTCAAGAACATTACCGATTACGGCGCGTTCGTCGACCTCGGAGGGATCGATGGTCTGCTGCACATCACCGACCTCGCGTGGCGCCGCGTGAAGCATCCCTCGGAGGTGCTCAATGTCGGCGACGAGGTGACGGCAAAAGTGTTGAAGTTCGACGCGGAAAAGAACCGCGTGTCGCTCGGCCTCAAGCAACTGGGAGAAGACCCCTGGGTCGGCATCTCGCGCCGCTATCCTCAGGGTACACGCCTGTTCGGCAAAGTGACCAACCTCACGGATTACGGAGCGTTCGTTGAGGTCGAGGCTGGCATCGAAGGCCTGGTGCACGTATCGGAGATGGACTGGACCAACAAGAACGTTCACCCGTCGAAGGTGGTGCAGGTGGGCGACGAGGTCGAGGTCATGATTCTCGAGATCGACGAGGAGCGCCGCCGCATTTCGCTCGGCATGAAGCAGTGCATGCCGAATCCATGGGAAGACTTTGCGCGCGAGTTCAAGAAGGGCGACCGCGTGACCGGGCAGATCAAGTCGATCACCGACTTCGGCGTATTCGTGGGTCTGGCCGGTGGCATCGACGGCCTGGTGCACCTCTCGGACCTCTCCTGGAGCGACGCCGGCGAAGAAGCCGTCAAGAGATTCAAGAAGGGCGAAGAGGTGGAGGCCGTCGTCCTTTCGATCGACGTCGAGCGCGAGCGCATCTCCCTGGGCGTCAAGCAGCTCGAGGGGGACCCGTTCACCAATTTCCTTGCCAGCCACGAGAAGAACAGCATCGTGAACGGCACGGCGAAGTCGGTGGACGCGAAGGGCGCGGTGATTGCCATTACCCCGGAGGTTGAGGGTTATCTGCGTGCCTCGGAATTCTCGCGTGACCGAATCGACGATCTGCGCACTCACCTCAAGGAAGGTGATGCGGTGAGTGCGATGATCATCAACGTGGACCGCAAGAGCCGTTCGATCAATCTCTCGGTGAAGGCGAAGGATCTCTCCGAAGAGACCGAGGCGATGAAGCAGCTGCGCACCGAGAACGCGGCGGCAAGCGCGGGTGCCACCAACCTCGGTGCGCTGCTGCGCGCCAAGCTCGACAATCGCAATCCGCAGTAGGCGAGTCGTTGAGCGACGACGAGTTCGAAGAAGAGAACGCTCAGGGGATGAGTCGTCCATGACCAAGTCGGAACTGATCGCTCGCCTGGCCCAACGCTACCCGCAGCTGGTGGCGAAGGATGCCGAGTACGCCGTGAAGATGATTCTCGATGCGATGACCCATGCGCTGCTGGCGGGCGATCGCATCGAGATCCGCGGCTTTGGAAGCTTTGGTCTGAATTACCGTCCACCCCGCATCGGGCGCAATCCGAAATCCGGCGAGAAGGTGCACGTTCCGGAAAAGTACGTGCCGCACTTCAAGGCGGGCAAGGAGCTGCGTGAGCGGGTGGACTCCGCCGAAGCCGAATCCGCACAGCGGCAGGAGTTGCCTACCTAAACCCCGTAGCGGCGTGTAGCCCCGGCTGCGCCGCGTGATGCCCGCCCCGGGGGCAAGGCATTAGGATTCGAGCATGCGTATCGTCACCTGGGTGCTCTGGCTGGTTGTTTTCCTGTTCTTGCTTGCGTTTGCGGCCAAGAACGCCGACCCGGTCACCCTTCATTTTTATCTTGGCTGGAGCTGGCAAGGGCCGCTGGTGGTGCTCCTACTCGCATTTTTCGCTGCAGGGGCCGTATTCGGGATGCTCGCGATGCTCGGCTGGCTGTTCAGGCAGCGACGGGAAATCTCGCGCCTCAGGCGCGAGGCGCGCGTACTGCGGCGCGACGCGGATGCGCAGCAAAGCGCTCCTGCGCCGGCGCGCCCGCCGGCCATAGACGCGTAGGAGCGAGGCGGAATGGAGTTCGAGTACTGGTGGCTGCTCGGCTTCCCGCTTTTTTTCGGACTCGGCTGGCTTGCCGCCCGCATCGACGTCAAGCACCTCGTGTCCGAGTCGCGCGCGCTGCCGCGCTCGTACTTCAAGGGCCTGAATTTCCTGCTGAACGAGCAGCCCGACAAGGCAATCGAGGCCTTCATCGAGGTGGTGAAGGTCGACCGCGAGACGATCGAGCTGCATTTCGCCCTTGGCAGCCTTTTCCGCCGCCGGGGTGAGTACGATCGCGCCATCCGCATGCACCAGAATCTGCTGGAACGCGCAGACCTCGGTGCGGAGCAGAAGCTGAACGCACTGTTCGAGCTGGGGCAGGACTACCTCAAGGCGGGCATTCTGGATCGGGCCGAAGAAGGCTTCAGCCGCCTTTCCGAGGGACCGCACGGGGTCGAGGCGCGCCGCTACCTGCTTGAAATCTACGAGCATGAGAAGGACTGGGTTCGCGCGATCGAGATGGCGCAGCGCCTTGCACGCGAATCGGGCGAACCGCGCGCCAAGGAGATTGCGCAATACCATTGCGAGCTCGCGGCGAACGAGATCACACACTCGCGCTTCGAAGCGGCGCAATCGCATCTCGACGCCGCGCTCGAGGCCAATCGAAAATCCGTGCGCGCGAGCCTGCTGCTCGGAGATCTGGCGCGCGCCGCAGGGAACGCCGGCGCTGCGATCGAGCACTGGAAGCACATCGAATCGCAGAATCCAGCCTATCTTGCGCTGGTTGCGCAGCGGCTGCTGGAGGCGCACCGCGACGCGGGACGCGTCGAGGAAGGTTTCAGGCTGCTTTCCGGCTACCTCGAGCGGTACCCGTCGCTCGACCTACTCGACTCCGTATTCCAGCAGGCGCTGGAGGTGAAGGGCGCGGACACCGCGTACCGGCTCGTGCGCGACGAGCTGCGCCGCAACCCGACGCTGCTGGGCCTGGATCGCCTGCTGGAGGCGCAGCTCATCGGCACGGAGTCCGCCGACCGGCGCCGGGACCTGGAGCTGGTGCGAAACCTGGTCCACAGCCATACGCGGCGACTGGCTCGCTATCGCTGCGAAAACTGCGGATTCAAGGCGCGCCAGTTCTATTGGCATTGCCCCGCATGCGGAGGATGGGAGACCTATCCTCCACGACGCTCGGAGGAGTTCGACCTAGCACCATGAAAGCCAAGTTATGAAAGTCAGCGTCATCGGCACCGGATATGTCGGTCTCGTCACGGGGGCCTGCCTCGCGGACATGGGCAACGACGTGTTTTGCTTCGATCTGGACGCCGCCAAGATCGCGGTGCTGCAGGCCGGCCGGGTGCCGATCTTCGAGCCGGGGCTCGAGCCCATCGTGAGGCGAAATTGCGCTGCCGGCAGACTCAGCTTCTCGACCGACGTCGCGGCAAGCGTGGCGCACGGCGAGCTGCAGTTCATCGCGGTGGGCACTCCACCCGGCGAGGACGGCTCGGCCGACCTGCAGCACGTGATCGCCGCGGCCCGCTCAATCGGGCGCCTGATGCAGGGCTATCGGGTCATCGTCAACAAGTCGACGGTACCCGTAGGCACGGCCGACAAGGTGCGCAAGGCGGTCGCCGAGGAGTTGGCAGCTCGCGGCAGCAAGACCGAGTTCAGCGTGGCTTCCAACCCCGAGTTCCTGAAGGAGGGCGCGGCGGTCGATGATTTCATGCGCCCGGACCGGATCATCGTCGGCTGCGACGACGAACGCGCGCTGGACATGCTGCGCCGGCTGTACGCGCCATTCCAGCGCAATCGCGAGCGCTTCATGGCCATGAGTGTCCGCTCGGCTGAGCTGACCAAATACGCGGCGAACGCGATGCTGGCGACGCGGATATCCTTCATGAACGAGCTGGCCAATCTCGCCGAGCGCATCGGCGCCGACATCGAGCAGGTGCGCCGGGGGATCGGCTCGGACCCGAGGATCGGCTCTCATTTCCTCTACCCGGGCGCCGGCTACGGCGGCTCCTGCTTTCCGAAGGATGTGAAGGCGCTGCAGCGCAGCGCCGATGAAGCCGGCAGCCCGCTGCAATTGCTAGCGGCGGTGGAACGGGTCAACGAGAGCCAGAAGCACGTGCTGTCGACGAAGATACGCGCACGATTCGGTCCGTCGCTGCGCGGGCGCTGCTTCGCGGTCTGGGGCATCGCATTCAAGCCGAACACGGACGACATGCGCGAGGCCCCGAGCCGCACATTGATCGATGATCTGCTCGGCGCGGGCGCAACGGTGCGGGCATACGATCCCGCCGCGGGCGCCGAGGCCGCGAGGCTGTTCGCAAACGAAAAGCGCGTGACGATCGTCGATTCGGCGCACGCCGCGCTGGACGGAGCAGACGCGCTGGCCATCGTCACCGAATGGCAGGAATTCCGCAGTCCCGACTTCGATGCCATCAAGGCGAAGCTTGCCGTGCCGGCGGTATTCGACGGGCGCAATCTTTACGACCCGGCGGCGTTGCGCGAGCTCGGGATTGAATACTTCGCGGTGGGCCGGCCGACATGAAGGCGCCCGATACGTCGGCTGCGCGAGTCCTCGTGGTGGGAGACGTAATGCTTGACCGATACTGGTTCGGCGAGGTGTCGCGCATATCGCCCGAAGCGCCGGTCCCGGTGGTGCTGGTGCGCACAGAAGAAGAGCGGCCGGGTGGCGCCGCCAACGTCGCCCGGAACTGCGTCGCGCTCGGCGCTCAGGTGCAGCTGCTCTCGGTCATCGGCAAGGACGAGTCGGGCGCGCGGCTGGCGCAGCTCGTCAGAAAGGAAGGAATCCGCGCCAAGTTTCACCGTGACGGCTCGATCCAGACCACGCAGAAGCTGCGCGTGGTCGGCCGGCAGCAGCAGCTGCTGCGCATCGACTTCGAGACCCGGCCGTCGCGGGAGGTGCTGGCGTCCAAACTGGCCGATTTCGAGGAGGCGCTCCCTGAGTGCGATCTCGTCATCCTGTCGGATTACGGCAAGGGCGGGCTCACTCATATTGGCGAGATGATCCGCCTCGCGCGCGCCCGGGGTAAGCGCGTGCTGGTGGATCCCAAGGGCGACGACTATTCGCGTTACAAGGGCGCTACGCTCGTTACGCCGAATCGGGCCGAATTGCGCGAGGTGGTCGGCGGCTGGAAAGACGAGAAGGACCTCGAGCAGAGGGCGCAGCGCTTGCGCGAGGAGCTCGGCCTCGAGGCCCTGCTCCTGACGCGCAGTGAAGAGGGCATGTCGCTCTACCGGCGCGGCCGGACGCTGCGCATCAAGGCCATAGCACGCGAGGTGTACGATGTAAGCGGCGCCGGCGACACGGTGATCGCGACGGTCGGCGTCATGCTGGCGGCCGGTATGAGACTGGAAGGCGCGGTGCGGGTTGCGAATCGCGCCGCGGGCATCGTGGTCGGCAAGCTCGGGACGGCGGTCGCGACACGCGAAGAGATTTTCGGATAGAAGGACATGTACTACATCGTCACCGGCGCCGCCGGGTTCATCGGATCGAGGCTCGTGCAGGCGCTGAACCGTGCGGGGATCAGCGAGATCATCGCCGTGGACAATCTGGAGAACGCAGCCAAGTTCACGAACCTCGCAGGCTGCGAGATCGAGGATTATCTGGACAAGCGCGATTTTCTGCGGCGCCTGCTGGCCAACCAGTTTGACGCTGCCGCGGAGGCGGTGCTGCACCAGGGCGCCTGCTCGGACACTATGCAGACCGATGGCCGTTACATGATGGACAACAACTACCGCTACTCGCGGGACCTGCTCGAGTGGTGCCAGGACGAGGAAGTGCCCTTCCTGTACGCGTCCTCCGCGTCGGTCTACGGCGCCGGGCGGGAGTTCCGCGAGGAGCGTGCGTGCGAAGGGCCGCTCAATGTCTATGCGTACTCGAAGTTCCTGTTCGACCAGCACGTGCGGCGCGTGCTCGGCTCGCGTAGTGCGCAGATCGCGGGATTCCGCTATTTCAATGTCTACGGTCCAAACGAGGCGCACAAGGGGCGTATGGCCTCGGTCGCCTACCACGCGTTCAATCAGTTCATGGACCAGGGCAGCGTGAAGCTTTTCGTCGGCTGCGACGGCTACGGGGACGGAGAGCAACGACGCGATTTCGTCCACGTTGACGACGTCGTCAACGTGAATCTCCACTTCCTCGAGCACCGTGAGGTGTCGGGGATATTCAATTGCGGAACGGGACGTGCGCAAAGCTTCAACGACGTGGCGCGGGCGGTCGTGAACGGTGTTCGTGCGGCACGCGGAGACCCCGCGCTCGAGCTTTCCGAGATGGTGGCTCAGGGGCTGATCCAGTACGTCCCTTTTCCTCCGCAACTCGTGGGCAAGTACCAGAGTTTCACGGAAGCGGACATGTCCCTGCTGCGCTCGGCGGGGTGCGTCGAGGAGTTCATGTCGGTGGAGCAGGGGGTAGGCGCCTACGTGCGGGACCTCCTCGCCGCGCGCGGCTGAGTCCCGACGATGCAGAGGACGATCGAAGACTTCATCGGCAATACTCCGCTGGTCCGCTTGCAGCGCCTTCCCGGTGACGATGCGCGCAAGCGAGGCAACGTGATCCTGGCCAAGCTCGAAGGCAGCAATCCGGCGGGATCGGTGAAGGACCGGCCGGCAATCTCGATGATCCGCCGCGCCGAGCAGCGGGGGCGGATTAAGCCGGGCGACACGCTGATCGAGCCGACCTCCGGCAATACGGGAATCGGACTGGCGATGGCCGCAGCGGTCCGCGGCTACCGGTTGCTGCTCGTCATGCCCGAAAACCAGACCCCCGAGCGCAAACGCACCATGCGTGCGTATGGCGCCGAACTGGTCCTCACGCCCAGGGCGGGCGGCATGGAAGGGGCGCGCGACCTCGCCGAAACGATGGTGCGCGAAGGCAAGGGGGTAATGCTTGACCAGTTCGCCAATCCCGACAACCCGCTGGCGCATTACGAGACGACCGGGCCGGAAATCTGGCGCGACAGCGAAGGCAGGATCACGCACTTCGTCTCGAGCATGGGGACGACCGGCACGATCATGGGCTGCTCGCGCTTCTTCAAGGAGAAGAGGGCGAGCATCCAGATCGTCGGCTGTCAGCCGGAGGAGGGCTCGCAGATTCCCGGCATTCGCAAGTGGCCTGAGGCTTACCTGCCCAAGATCTACGACAAGTTGCGCGTCGATCGCCTCGAGTACGTCAGCCAGGCTGCTGCCGAGGAAATGGCGCGGCGCATGGCACGCGAAGAGGGGATCTTTGGCGGCATCTCGTCCGGCGGGGCGCTGCATGTGGCGCTGCGCCTGTCCGGCGAGCTTCGAAACGCGGTCATCGTTACCGTAGTGTGCGACCGCGGCGACCGCTATCTCTCCTCCGGGGTGTTCCCCGACTGACGTGGCTCCGGTCCTCGCCTTCGACATCGAGACCGTACCGGACGTCGCCGGGATGCGGCGCCTGTACGACCTGCCCGAGGCGCTCCCCGACGCCGAGGTGGCGGAGGTCGCGTTCCAGAAACGGCGCACGCAGACCGGCAGCGACTTCCTGCCGCCGCAGCTGCATCGCGTGCTCGTCATCTCCTGCGTGCTGCGCGACGCCGAGCAGGTCCGCATCTGGTCGATCGGCGAGCCTGCCGAGGACGAGGGTACCGCGATTCAGCGCTTCTACGACGGAATCGAGCGCTACGTGCCGCAGCTCGTGTCGTGGAACGGCGGCGGCTTCGATCTCCCGGTGCTGAACTACCGTGCCCTGGTGAACGGTGTATCCGCGCCGCGCTTCTGGGAGCAGGGCGATGATGACCGCGATTTCAGGTGGAACAACTACGTAAGCCGCTACCACACGCGCCACCTGGACCTGATGGACGTGCTGGCGATGTACCAGCCGCGCAACAACGCGCCGCTGCACGAGGTCGCGCAGCTGGCAGGCCTGCCGGGGAAAATCGGCATGGAGGGTGGCGCAGTATGGGAGCAGTACCGCAACGGCGCGATCATGCAGATCCGCAATTACTGCGAGGTGGACAGCGCGAACACCTACCTCTTATACCTGCGGTTCCAGCTGCTGCGCGGAGCGCTCGACCGCGTGCAGTACAAGCGTGAGTGCGCCCTGCTGCGCGGCGCACTGGAGAAGCAGAAGGAGCCTCACTGGCGCGAGTTTCTCGAGCGCTGGACGGATCCGCTCGCCCGGTGATGCTGCGCATCGAGTCGCTCGACGCCGAGGGGCGTGGCGTGGCTCGCAACGACGAGGGCAAGGTGGTATTCGTCGAGGGCGCATTGCCCGGCGAGCTGGTCGAGGCGCAGACCGTGCGCCGCAAGGCGTCATTCGACCTGGCGCGAGCGACCGCCATTCTGCAACCGGCAAGCGGCCGGCGCGTGCCGCGCTGCCCGAACTTCGGGACCTGCGGCGGCTGTGCGACGCAACATGCGGACGCCCGCACCCAGCTCGCGGCCAAGCAGCGCTGGCTGGAGGACTGCCTCGCCCGTTTGGGCAAGGTCAGGGCGGACTTCATGCTGCCCATCGTGTACGGCGAGGAATGGGGCTATCGCAATCGCGCCCGGCTGACCGTGCGCCGCGTGGCAAAGAAAGGCGGCACGCTCGTCGGATTCCACGAGCGCCGGTCGAGCTACGTGACTGACATGAAGTGCTGCGAGGTGCTGCCGGCGCGCATCTCCACGCTGCTGCCGGATTTGCGCGAGCTGGTCGAGTCGCTTTCGATCCGCGAGCGCCTGCCGCAAATCGAGGTCGCGCTCGGAGATGCCTGCGACGTGCTCGTGTTCCGCATCCTCGAGCCGCTCACTGCGGACGACGAAGCGAGACTGCGGACGTTCGCCGAGGCGAGAAGCGTCAGCGTCTGGCTGCAGCCGGCGGGACCCGCGAGCGCGAGCCCGTTCCATCCGCTGCCGGCGCCGCCGCTCGACTACGCACTGCCCGAGTTCGGCGTGCGCATTGCCTTCCTACCGACCGATTTCACGCAGGTCAATCACGCGGTGAATCGCGTGCTGGTGGGGCGCGCCGTGCGCCTGCTCGATCCGCAACCCGGCGAGGCTGTGGCCGACCTGTTCTGCGGCTTGGGCAATTTCTCGCTGCCGATCGCACGGCTTGGAGCACGGGTGCTGGGGCTGGAAGGAGCGAGCGGTCTGGTCGAGCGCGCGCGGAGCAATGCAGTCGCCAACGGCCTGCATGATGTCGCCCGCTTTGCCACCGAAGACCTCTTCCGTATCGACGGCCCGCGCCTGTCGAAACTAGGCCCGTTCGACAAGCTTCTGGTCGACCCGCCGCGCGATGGGGCGCTCGAGGTCGCGAAGGCCCTGCCCGAGGCCTGGCCGCGTCGCATCGTATACGTCTCGTGCGATCCGGCGACCCTGGCGCGCGACGCTGGCCTGCTCGTTCACGTCAAGGGCTTCACGCTCGCGGCGGCGGGGGTGGTGAACATGTTCCCCCACACCGCGCATGTCGAGAGCATTGCGCTGTTCGAGCGGCCCTAGAAAAGAAAAAGGGCGCCTTTAGGGCGCCCTTTTTACGTCTCGCTTGAAGCTCGACTTAGCGGCGGTTGCCCGACAGCATCATCAGGATCGACAGCAGGTTGGCGAAGATGTTGAACAGGCTCATGTACACGCCGGTGGTGGCGACGATGTAGTTGGTCTCGCCGCCGCGCACGATGCGAGACAGGTCGTGCAGCAGAAAGAGCGAAAACACGACGATCACCAGCGTAGAGATCGTCAGCGCAAGCGCGGGGATCTGCAGGAACATGTTGGCGAGCATCGCCAGCAACAGCGCGATCATGCCCACGAAGAGGAATTTCCCCATGAAGCTGAAATCGCGCTTGGTAGTCGTCGCGATCGCACCCATACCGAAGAACACCAGGCCCGTGCCGCCCGCCGCGTAGCCGATCAGCTGCGCGCCGTTGCTGAGCGTCAGCGCCATCGACAGCAGCGGCCCCAGCCACCAGCCGAGGATGCCCGTCATGAGGAGAAGCAGCACCACGCCGAGCGAGCTGTTGCGGTTGGCGATGACGGCATACTGCAAGCCGATCACGGCGCCGAGCATGATCAGGGTGGCGGCGATCGGATGCTGCATGATGACGGCGCCCGTCGCCATACCGATATAGGCGCCGATCACCGTCGGCACCATCGTCAGGGCGAGCAGCATGTAAGTATTGCGCAGGACGCGGTTGGTCTCGACGCCGGGCAGCTCCATCCCGGGCGCGTAGCGCGGACCGCCTCCGGAAGACTGGTTGTTCGTACGAACCGGTTGCAGGTCGGGTTGCATCTGGTTGCTCTCCTTATAGGGGCACGGATTACCTAACTAAGACTACCAGACATCAGTGAAGTTTCAACCGGAAAGCCTTTTTAAATCCGGGTTATTGCCGCCGGGGGATAAAATGCGGGCGCTAGCCCGGGAATCCAAGTGGAGAGTTGGCAGAGCGGTTGAATGCACCGGTCTTGAAAACCGGCAGGGCCTCACGGTCCTCGGGGGTTCGAATCCCTCACTCTCCGCCACGCACGTGTGCCAACGCGCAAGGATACTCCTGTAAAATCCGCGCTTTTTCGCTGCTCCGGCCCTCGCATGGCGTTGATCGTACAGAAATTTGGCGGAACCTCCGTCGGCTCGGTCGAGCGGATCCGTAACGTCGCGCGCCGCGTCGCCAAATGGAAGGCGGCCGGACACAGCATCGTGGTGGTTCCATCCGCGATGGCGGGCGAGACCAACCGCCTGATCGCGCTCGCGCGCGAGCTTCAGTCGCTACCCGACGCGCGGGAGCTCGATGTCGTGGCCTCGACAGGCGAGCAGGTGACGATCGGATTGCTTGCCATGGCCCTCATGGAACTCGGCCTGAAGGCAAAGAGCTATGCCGGCTGGCAGGTCCGGGTGCATTGCGATTCGGCCTTTGGCAAGGCGCGCATCATGTCGATCGACGAGGAGCGGCTGCGACGTGACGTCGCGGCGGGGACGATCCCCGTCGTTGCCGGTTTTCAGGGCGTCGACGCGAACGAAAGCATCACCACGCTGGGGCGCGGCGGGTCCGACACCTCCGCCGTAGCGCTCGCGGCGGCGCTCAAGGCCGATGAGTGCCAGATCTACACCGACGTAGACGGCGTTTACACGACCGACCCGAGAATCGTGCCGGAGGCGCGGCGCCTCAAGACGATCACCTCCGAAGAGATGCTCGAAATGGCGAGCCTCGGCTCCAAGGTGCTGCAGTTGCGCTCCGTCGAGTTCGCAGGCAAGTACAAGGTGCGGCTGCGCGTTCTCTCCAGCCTGACCGACCCGATGCTGCCGGTCACCGAGGAGTCACACTCCGGCACGCTGATCACTTTCGAGGATGACCCGAACATGGCGATGGAAAAAGCAATCATCTCCGGCGTGGCGTTCAGTCGCGACGAAGCCAAGATCACCGTGCACGACGTGCCCGACCGGCCGGGAATCGCCTACGCGATCCTCGGGCCGATCGCCGAGGCCAATATCGACGTAGACGTCATCGTGCAGAACGTCGGTCACGACGGCATGACCGACCTGTCGTTCACGGTCGGCCGTGCCGACCACGCGCGCGCCATGAAGATCCTCAAGGACCAGGTGCAGCCGCACATCAAGTGTCGCGAGGTGAGCGGGGATGACCGGATCGCCAAGGTATCGCTCGTCGGCCTGGGCATGCGCTCGCACGTCGGCATCGCCTCGCAGATGTTTCGTACGCTCGCCGAGGAGGGCATCAATATCCAGATGATCACCACCTCCGAGATCAAGATCTCGGTGGTGATCGAGGAGAAATACCTCGAGCTCGCGGTCCGCGTACTGCACGACGCGTTTGAATTGGAGCGGGAATAGGCGATAATCCCGGTCACAGGAGAGATGCCCGAGAGGCCGAAGGGGGCGCCCTGCTAAGGCGTTATACGGGCAAAACCCGTATCGAGGGTTCGAATCCCTCTCTCTCCGCCAGCTGCAAGAGATATCAGTGCTGGGCGCAGCTGCGAAAGCCGTTAGCGGCGTGCCACCCATACCCACACCAGGCCCCAGCGGAATTCCGGACGGGTCGACGCCGCCATCTCCCACTCCGCCAAGGAGCGAACTGAATGCAGGCGGCGACGCCCACGATAGTCCGCGACATCGTCCTGATCGGCGGCGGCCACAGCCACGTCGGCGTGCTGCGCATGTTTGCGATGAACCCGCTGCCCGGAGTGCGGTTGACGGTGATCTGCACCGATACCGACACGCCGTACTCGGGCATGCTGCCAGGCTACATCGCCGGACATTACGATTTCGACGAGGTGCATATCGATCTGCGCCGGCTCGCCGAAGCCTCCGGCGCGCGCTATTACCGTGACGAGGCGATTGGCATCGACCGAGCCGCGCGCAAGGTGCTGTGCCGCACGCGGCCGCCGGTGGCTTACGACGCGTTGTCGATCAACATCGGCTCGACGCCGCAGCTTTCCGGCCTCGAAGACGCCGATTACGTGGTCCCGGTCAAGCCGATTCGCCGCTTCAACGAGCGCTGGCTGGCGCTGCTCGCGCGCGTGCGAGGGCATGAAGGACCGACGACGATCGCGGTGGTAGGCGCCGGAGCCGGTGGTGTCGAGCTGACGCTGGCGATGCAGTACCGGCTGCGCAACGAAGTGGCGGCGTTGGGGCGCAATCCGGACGAACTGCGCTTTCATCTCTTCTCCGCCGAACCGAACATACTGCCGACGCACAACTCGGCGGTGCGTCGCGCCTTCGAGCGAGTGCTGGCCGAGCGCGGCGTCGCGGTCCACCGCGATTCCGAAGCGATCGCGGTCGCGGGCGACGGCCTGCGAGTGCGCGGCGGGGAGACTTTCGCCGCCGACGAGATCGTCTGGGTGACGCAAGCCGGCGGTGCTTCGTGGCTGCGCGAGACCGGGCTGGCGCTGGACAGCGAAGGCTTCATTCGCGTGGGCGCCACCCTGCAGAGCGAGACCGATCCGCTGATCTTCGCCGCCGGCGATTGCGTGTCGATGTCCGGCAGGTCGCTGGAGAAGGCCGGTGTTTTCGCCGTACGCATGGCCAAGCCGCTCGCGGAGAACCTGCGGCGAGCGGTGCTGCGCCAGCCGCTGCGAGTCTATCGTCCGCAGCGACGCTGGCTGGCGCTGATCAGCACCGGGGACCGGCACGCGGTCGCCTCGCGCGGCTGGTTCTTCGCACGCGGCGGCTGGGTGTGGCGCTGGAAGGACTGGATCGATCGTCGCTTCATGCGGCGCTTCAACGAACTCGCACCGATGGCGGAACACGGAGAGACGATGGCCGAGGCGGTTCCGCTCGAGGAAGACGAGCGCACTCAGGCGATCGCGGCGATCGCGATGCGCTGCGGCGGCTGCGGCGCGAAGGTCGGTGCGACGGTGCTGTCGCGGGCGCTGGCCAACGTCCACCCGATTGAGCGCGACGACGTGCTGATCGGCTTGCACGCCCCCGACGACGCGGCGGTGCTGCGTGTGCCGCCGGGCAGCGCACTGGTGCATACCGTCGATTTCTTTCGCGCCTTCATCGACGATCCCTGGCTGCTCGGCCGCATCGCCGCCAATCACGCGCTCGGCGATATTTTTGCCGTGGGCGGCGTGCCACAGTCGGCGACTGCGATCGCCACCGTGCCTCCGGGGCTGGAAAGCAAGGTCGAGGACACCGTTTTCCAGATGATGGCCGGTGCGGTCACGGTTCTCAACGAGGCCGGCTGCGCACTGGTCGGCGGCCATACCGGTGAGGGCAGTGAGCTTGCGCTGGGCTTCGCGATCAACGGCCTGATCGACGATCATCTCGGCGGTGTCCTGCGCAAGGGCGGCATGCGCCCCGGCGACGCGCTCATCCTGACGAAACCAATCGGCACCGGCACGCTGTTCGCGGCGCACGCGCGACTGAAAGCGCGCGGCCGCTGGATCGACGCGGCGCTTGATTCGATGCAGCAATCGAGCCGGTTGGCAGCGCATTGCCTGATCGCGCACGGCGCGACCGCGTGTACCGACCTCACCGGTTTCGGCCTCCTCGGGCACCTGGTCGAAATGACCCGCCCGTCGGGCGTTAGCGCCGAAATCGACCTTGCCGCGCTGCCGCTTCTCGACGGGGCAGCCGAAACCGCGGCTTCCGGAATCCTCAGTTCGCTTCAGCCGGCAAACGTGCGGCTACGACGGGCACTTCACGCCCCTCCGCCGGAGGCACTGCGGCACCCGAACTACCCGCTGCTGTTTGATCCCCAGACGGCGGGCGGGTTGCTCGCCAGCGTGCCGGGGGAAAACGCCGAGGCTTGCGTCGCCGCGCTGCGGGGCCTGGGGTGTGCAAGGACCGCCTGCATTGGCCGCGTGCTGCCGGCCGGCGAGGCAACGGAACCGATTCGCCTGCGCATCTGACCAACCGATGCCCTATGTACGCTACGGTACAGAAGGACCAGCTGCTCGGTAAAATGCGTCCTTCGACGCGCAGTCGCACGTAGCCAATGCCGACCGTCAAGAACCCACCTCAAGCCACACGGCAGTCCCCGCGTCAGAACCATCTTCTCGCCGCAATGCCGGCAGCCGATTTCGAGCCTCTGCTGTCCCGTCTGGAGCTCGTGCCGTTGCCTCTCGGGTGGGCCGTCTACGAGGCTGGCGACACGCAGGGATACGTGTATTTCCCCACCACCAGCATCGTGTCCCTGCTCTACGTCATGGAGGACGGAGCCTCGGCGGAGATCGCAGTCGTAGGCAACGAGGGCGTGGTCGGCATCGCCCTGTTCATGGGCGGCGAGACCACCCCGAGCCGCGCCGTGGTGCAGAGCGCGGGCTACGGCTACCGGCTCAGGGCAAGCGTGCTGAAAGCCGAATTCGGCCGGGGCGGGGACTTGCAGCATCTGCTGCTGCGCTACACACAGGCGCTGATCACGCAGATGGCGCAGACCGCGGTGTGCAACCGGCACCACTCGGTCGAGCAGCAGCTGTGCCGCTGGCTGCTCCTGAGCCTGGATCGGCTGCCTTCGAACGAGCTGACCATGACCCAGGAGCTGATCGCCAACATGCTGGGAGTGCGCCGCGAAGGCGTGACCGAGGCCGCCGGAAAGCTGCAGGGGGCCGGACTGATCCATTACAGTCGCGGCAAGATCACGGTGCTGGACCGGCCGAAGCTGGAAGCACGAGTCTGCGAATGTTATGCCGTGGTGAAACGCGAATACGACCGCCTGCTTCCGTAACCCACCGCGATCTAGGGTCGCCGCCAGGCGACGGCCAGCGCAGGCGTCTAGCGGGAGCCGCGGAAAACGCTTGGTATCACTGCGTAGATGAATAGCAAAGGACGTGCGCCGCCCACGGCGGGCCAGGGGCCGGAGTCGGCCTGCCGGTTCCCGGCCGAGAGGGATTCGATCAACCCATCCACGCCGCCGTCGCGAATCGCTTGGGCAAAAGTGGACCGATAGGTCGTAATCAGGCTGATGGCGGCGATCTTGACGTCGTACACCCTCCACCCTGCCGTCGTCTTCTCCATGTCGTAGTCGATGGCCATCCGTTCGGCTCCTGGCTGGTTCACGGTGGACTTGACCGTGACCTCGGTTCCGCCAGGCGCCATCCGCAGCGGCTTGTACTCGATCGTCTGACCGCGGTAACGCGCCAGCGCCGTAGAGTAGGTCCGCACCAGCAGCGTCCTGAACTCCGCGACGAGCGCATTCTGTTGCTCGGGCGAGGCGAGGGGCCAGCTGCGCGCCACGGCGAGCCGCGTCATTTGGCGGAAGTCGAACAGCGGCAGGATCGGTTCAACCAGTTCAGTGATGTTCCACGGGCCGTCTGTCCGGAGAGTCTTGTCCTGCCTGAGCCTGGCACTCACCTCCAGGGTGGCGGTCCTCAGGAGCACGTCCGGCGCGGCTTCCCGTTCCATTGCGGGAGATCCAGCACCCGCCGCACCTGCCCACGCGGCGATTGCGGCGAACGCTGCGAGCCCCGTGAACAGCATCCTGCGCATCGAAGACGGCCTCGTTCGGCAACGCCGTGCGACGGGAGAGCGGTGGCCCCCGCCGGCCGGCGTCGATCGTTGTTTCGATTGTCGCCATCCTGGCGCAACGCACTGTGCGCTGGCGCACAGAGCACTCCACGGCGACGGGATATCTTCGGCCGAGTATGGTTTTCTGCGCACAAAGGACACCGTCATGAATATCACCTTGAGTCTGGGGCCCTTGGTATCGCTGCTCGCCGGCGTGCTTATTTTGATCGTGCCCCGGCTGCTGAACTATATCGTCGCGGTATATCTGATCGTCATCGGATTGCTGGGACTGTTCGGCGACATACATCTGAGATAGCTGGAGAACGGAACATGCGCTACGTACTCGTTGTGCTGGGACTGCTGATCGGGTCGGTGAATTCGGCCATCGCCCAGGTCAGCATCGGTATCGGGCTTCCAAACGTGAGCATCGGGATCAACGTGCCGCTGTACCCGGAGCTCGTCCGGGTGCCGGGCTATCCCGTCTACTACGCGCCGCGGCTGAATGCGAACTTCTTCTTCTACGATGGCATGTACTGGGTATACGAGCACGACAATTGGTACGCGAGCACCTGGTACAACGGGCCCTGGGGGCTCGTGTCCCCGGAGGTCGTGCCGCTGTTCCTGCTGCGTGTCCCCGTGCGCTACTACCGGGCTCCTCCTCCGTACTTTCACGGGTGGCGCGCGGACGCGCCGCCGCGCTGGGGCGAGCACTGGGGCCATGGATGGGAGCAGCAGCGAAGCGGATGGGACAAGTGGGACCGCAAGGCCGTTCCGGCGCCGGCGCCGCGTCCTGTCTACCAGCGCCAGTATTCAGGGGAGCGGTATCCGCGAGTGGAGCAGCAGCAGCAGGAGGTTCGCAGCCGGAATTACCGTTACACGCCGCGTGACCCCGTAGTGCAGCAGCACTATCAGGGTCAGGCACCGGAACGAGCGCCCGCGCCACAGGGTCAGGGGCAGGGGCACAAGCAGCAGAAAGACCGCGACCAAGGCGGGAAAGGCGGTCAGGGACAAGACAGGTAATTCGAGCTCCCTCAGCGGCGCGCGCGCAGCGACCGGCGCGTTTCGTTCGAGCGGTGCAGCGCCTGCTCGACCAGGCGCCGCAGTTTTTCCTGCCGCCACCAGAACCGATGGTTCACAACGCCTGCGCCGGTACCTCGGGCCTGCTCGCCGGGTCGGGGTAGCGCGCCTTGCTCGCGCTCGAGCTGCGCCTGTCCGAGCCTGCGCGCCGCTTCATTCGCGTCGATCGTGGCGGCGGGTCGCGAGGAAATGGCGGAGCTGCTGGCCAGCGCGTGCGCCACGTCCAACGCCGACACGGTCACTGTTTGCGCATGCGCGGTCGTGCCGGCTCGATCGGTAAACGCGACGCGCCCCGCGGCATCGACCTCCTTGTGGACCGTTTGCGCCGACACGCCCGCGGCGGCGCAAAGAAGCGCCGCCGTGCAGATTCGCGGCGCGATTCCCCGAATACGGCGGCGGCAAGGGTTCATAAGGTTCTGTGAAAAGGCCCGGAACGAAACTTCCGTTACCGGGCCCGGGACGTCTGGTGCATGAGACTCTGGTTATCGGGTGCTGACGAGCACCTCGACCCGGTCGGCGCGTTGCAGCAGCGGATCGCCGAAGGCGCCGGTCTGGATCTTGGAGGCCGGTACGCCCGCCTGGAGCAGCGCGGCACGAACGGTGCTGACGCGGCGATTGCTCAGGTCCGCGTTGTTCGGGTCGATCGAGCCTTCGATGCCGACCTGTTGCCCGGGGTTCTGGCTCAGATAGCGCGCGACATCGGACGCCTTGCCCGAGTCGGAAGACCGGAGATCTGACCTATCGAGATCGAACCAGAAGTCCTTGAACGGGGTCCAGCTGCCCACCGGGCCGCCAGGCCCTTGCGCGCCGGTCTGGCCGATCGCCCCTTGCGGGCCGGCGGCGCCGGTACGGCCGGTCGGGCCGACGATGCCCGCCATCTCGGTGTTGCCTTGCGCGCCCGTATCTCCGGTTGCGCCTTGCGCGCCGGTGGCACCCGTCGCTCCGACTGGTCCGGTCGGGCCGACCCGGGTCGGGCCTTCCGCGCCGGTGCTTCCCACCACACCTTGGATACCCGTGGGTCCGGCAGCGCCTGTGGCGCCGGCAGGGCCGGGCAGACTGTCGCCTCGCGGCCCCGTGGCGCCGGTCACCCCTTGCGCGCCCGTCGCTCCAGTCGCGCCGACGGGGCCGGCACGTTCCACGACCCAATTGCCTTCACTGCCCGTGGCTCCAGCTGGACCTTGCACGCCCGCGGGGCCGGTTGTGCCGGTCGCGCCGACAGGTCCGGCCATTGCCAGCC
>JBAUTZ010000028.1:0-27237 GCA_049582445.1 Burkholderiales bacterium | reverse complement strand
ACGCTGACGCTAATTCGCAGTATCAATCGGTTGGTCATGACGGCATCCCTCCGTGGGTTGGGGGTGGTCTAGTTGTGGTTCATCCAGGTGTAGTTGGAGGCGAAGATGAAGTCCTCGGGCACGCCGTGCTGGGTGGTGTGCAGGGGCTGGAGCTGGGCGGCGGGCTGCTGGAAGGCTTGGGCGATGCCCATGCTGGCCGGGAGCACGCCGCTGCCGATGGAGAGCACCAGGAAGGTGATGCTGGCTTGCAGGATCAGTTTGGTTTTCATGGTGCCCTCCGTGCGTCGTTGATGACTCACAGAGTAGGGATCGGGGGAGGAAAGCTCAGCGGCGCACGGCGCGGGGAAAATGTGACGCATGCACATTTGCCGCCTGGGGCGCGGGCATAATGAGCCCCAGGGGGGTGGGCGGATGGCGGGGCGCCTGAACTTCGTCCAGGAGGAAGCCGCTGCAGGCAGCGCGCGCCGCAGCCGGCTGTTCCGCAAGTATTTCGTGCCGATCATGCTGCTGGTGGGCGGAGTGCTGCTCGCCTCGGGCGCAATCAGCCTGTACTTCTCCTACCAGGAGAACAAGTCGGCGCTCGCCAGGCTGCAACATGAGAAGGCCGTGGCCGCCGCCGCGCGCATCGAGGAGTTCGTGCGGCAGATCGAAAAGCAGCTGCGCTACGCCGCACTGGCGCAGCTCGGCTCGGCGGGTACCGCGCAGCGGCGCATCGAGTTCCTGAAGATGCTGAACCTGATGCAGGAGGTGACCGACATCGCGCAGATCGACGCTGCCGGCCGGGAGCAGCTCTTCGTCTCGCGCCTGGAGGTGGACCGGATCGGCTCGGAACGGGACCGCTCGCAGGACCCGGCGTTCCGCGAAGCGAAGCCGGGCAAGACCTGGTTCGGGCCGGTGTATTTCCGCAAGCAGAGCGAGCCGTACATGACCATCGCAGTGCGCTCGGGCAGCCTGCTCACGGTCGCCGACGTGAACCTGAAGTTCATCCTGGACCCGATCACCCACATCAGGGTGGGTGCGAAGGGCAAGGCCTACCTGGTCGACGCCAACGGGCTGCTGGTCGCCGATCCGGACATTGGCCGCGTCCTACGCAAGACCGACCTTTCGGCACTCGCCCAGGTGCAGGCGGCGATGGGACACGGCGTAGGCGAGCCGGCGATGCTGGCGCGCAACGCCGATGGCGTCGAGGTGCTCACCGCGTACGCGCCGATCGAGCCGCTTGGGTGGAACGTGTTCGTGGAGCAGCCGGTATCGGAAGTGTACGCGACGCTCAACGCCTCGATCCTGCGCACGGTGGCGTTGCTGGTGGCGAGCCTGGTGATCTCGGCGCTGGTGGCGCTCGCGCTGGCGCGCGGCATGGTGCGGCCCATCCGCACGCTGCAGCAGGGCGCGCAGAGAATCGGCGCCGGCGACCTCGAGCAGAAAATCGAGATCCGCACCGGCGACGAGCTCGAGGCGCTCGCCGGGCAGTTCAACGACATGACCGCGCGCTTGCGCGAGTCCTACGCCGGGCTCGAGCGCAAGGTCGAGGAGCGCACCGCGCAGTTGAAGGAGGCGCTCGAGAAGCAGACCGCCACCGCCGAGATCCTGCGCGTGATCTCGGGCTCCCCCACCGACGTGACACCCGTATTCGACGCCATCCTGAGGAGCGCGGTGCGCCTGACCGAGGCGCAGATCGCGGCGATCTTCCGCTACGACGGCAAGCTCGTGCACATGACCGCCACGCACAACTGGACGCCCGAGGCGGTTGCGTACTTCGATCGTATCTACCCCGCGCCGCCGAACCCCTCTTTCATGAGCGGCCGGGTGATCCTCGGCAAGCAGGTGGTAAAGGAATTCGATGCGCTCGCCGACGAGCAGTACGACCACGAGTCGGCGGTGGCCGGGCGCTGGCGGCGCATGCTCGGCGTGCCGATGCTGCGCGAGGGCAACCCGATCGGCGCGTTGATCGTCTGCTGGGCCGAGCCTGGCGAGACGCCGGATCGGCAGGTCGAGCTGCTGCAGACCTTCGCCGACCAGGCGGTGATCGCGGTGGAGAACGTGCGCCTGTTCAACGAGACCCGCGAGGCGCTCGAGCGGCAGACCGCGACCGCCGACATCCTGCGCGTAATAAGCGGCTCGCCGACGGATACGCAGCCCGTGTTCGACGCCATCGTGCAGAGCGGGCTGCGCATATTCGACGGCTTGAGTGTGGCGATCGTGCTCGTCGATGGCCGGCTCATCCAGATGGGCGCCACGGCAGGCAGTATGTCGGTGGACGCTGCGCGCCCCCAGTTTCCCATGCCGCTCAGCCGTGACAGCGCGAGCGGGCTGGCCATTCTCGATCGCGCGGTGGTGAACGTCGGAGACACCGAAGCCTCCGCTGCGCCGCCATTCGCACGCGACAATGGTCGCGCTATCGGGTTCCGCGCCATCGCGGTGGCACCCATGCTGCGCGAGGGCGCGGCGATCGGCGCCATCGCCGTGACCCGCGCCGCGCCGGGGACGTTCACCGACAAGCAGCTCGCATTGCTGCAGACCTTCGCCGACCAGGCGGTGATCGCGATCGAGAACGTGCGCCTATTCAACGAAACCAAGGAGGCGCTCGAGCAGCAGACGGTGACGGCGGAGATTCTGGGCGTGATCTCGAGCTCGCCGACCGAGACGCAGCCGGTATTCGAAGCGATCGCCCAAAGCGGCCAACGGCTGTTCGAGGGCGCGAACGTCTGGGTGGTGCTTCGCGAGGGGGACCAGTTATTCGCGAAAGCGATCTCGGAGCGCGATCCAGAGCGCGTCGCCAGGTATCGCGCCGCGTTCCCGACGCCGATTGCCCGCGATTATCTGAATGCCACCGCAATTCTCGAGCGCGACATCATCGATATCCCGGACGTCGAGGCGTTGCCGAAGCCGCTCAATACCGGTACGGCGAATTTCGCCGCCACCGGCTACCGGGCGGTCACCATCGTGCCGATGATGCGCGGCGAGACCGCGATCGGCACGATCGGGGTCGCGCGGACCAGGCCGGGCCCGCTCACGGCGCGGCACGTCTCGCTGCTCAAGACCTTCGCCGACCAGGCGGTAATTGCGATCGAGAACGTGCGCCTGTTCAACGAGACGAAGGAAGCGCTGGAGCAGCAGAGGGCCTCGGCAGAGGTGCTCGAGGTGATCGGCGGCTCGGTCGCAGATACGAAGCCAGTGTTCGACAAGATTCTCGAGAGCTGCGAGCGGCTGTTCGGCGGCCACAGCGTCAGCATCACCCTGGTGGGCGAGGACGGCGCGGTGCACGCCGGCGCCCACCGCGGGCCGGCGGAAGGCGAATTCAGGAAGATATTTCCGCTGCCGCTCAGCAAGGCGTCGGGAACCGGCACGGCCATCCTCGAGCGGCGCGTGCTGCACTACCCGGACGTGCAGGCGATCGGAATCCCTCAGCACATCCGGCGCAGCTCGGGCCCGATGGGCTACAGGTCGATCATCATCGCGCCGATGCTCTGGGAAGGGAGGGGAATCGGCGCGATCATGGTGGGGCGCGAGGTCGCGGGGCCGTTCTCGGACAAGGAGATCGCCCTGCTCAAGACCTTCGCCGACCAGGCGGTGATCGCGATCCAGAACTCGCGCCTGTTCCACGAGATCCAGGAAAAGGGCCGCCAGCTCGAAATCGCCAATCAGCACAAGTCGGACTTCCTCGCCAACATGTCGCACGAGCTGCGCACGCCGCTCAATGCCATCATCGGCTTTTCGGAGGTGCTGCTGGAGAAGATGTTCGGCGAGGTGAACGAAAAGCAGCTCGATTACCTGAACGACATCCACTCCTCCGGCAGGCACCTGCTCGCGCTCATCAACGACGTGCTCGACCTGTCGAAGATCGAGGCCGGGCGCATGGAGCTCGAGCTCTCGAGCTTCGACTTGCCGGCGGCGCTCGCCAACGCGCTGACGCTGGTGCGCGAGCGCGCGCAGCGCCACGGCATCGCGCTGTCGCTCGAGGTCGACCCGCGCCTGGGCGAAGTGCAGGCCGACGAGCGCAAGTGCAAGCAGATCCTGCTCAACCTGCTGTCCAACGCCGTGAAGTTCACGCCCGACGGTGGGCGCGTTGCGCTGCGCGCGCGCCTGGATGCCGACAAGGCCGAGATCGCGGTCGCGGACACCGGCATCGGTATTGCGAGTGAAGATCACGCGGCGGTGTTCGAGGAATTCAGGCAGGTCGGCCGCGACTACACCAAGAAGGCCGAGGGCACGGGCCTCGGCCTCGCGCTCGCCAAGCGCTTCGTCGAGCTGCACGGCGGTACGATCCGCCTCGAAAGCGAGCCGGGCAAGGGCTCGACCTTCACCTTCACCCTACCGGTGCGACAATGAGCCTCGTCCTGATCGTCGAAGACAACGAAAAGAACATGAAGCTCGCCCGCGACGTACTGCAGGCAAAGGGCTACGCCACGCTCGAAGCCGTTACCGGCGAGGAGGGCGTGCGCCTCGCCGGGGAAAATATGCCGGATCTGGTGCTGATGGACATCCAGCTCCCCGGCATCAGCGGCATCGAGGCCTTTCGCCGGCTGCGGGCCGACCCCCGGACCGCACGTATCCCCGTCGTGGCGCTCACCGCGTCGGTGACACCGAGCGACCGCACGCAGATCACCCAGGCCGGGTTCAGTGCGTTCCTCGGCAAGCCGATCAACCTGAAGGAGTTTCTCGAAACCGTGAAACGACTGGTCGAAGCCGGCACGGCATGAGCACGGCCGCGAAGATCCTCGTGGTCGACGATACGCCGGCCAACGTCAAGCTCCTTGCCGACCTGCTCACGGCACAGGGCTACGAGGTGGCGACGGCGTCGAGCGGCGAGGGCGCGCTCGAGAAGCTGGCTTCCTGGAAGTCCGACCTGGTGCTGCTCGACGTCATGATGCCGGGCATGTCGGGCTACGAGGTCTGCCGCCGTCTGCGGGCCGACCCCGCGACCGCGCTGCTGCCGGTGGTGCTCGTCACTTCGCTCGATCCGCAGGCCGAGCGCGTCAAGGGCATCGAGGCGGGGGCCGATGACTTCCTTTCCAAGCCGATCAACCGGCCGGAGCTGTTCGCGCGCGTGAAGTCGCTCCTGCGGGTGAAGTCGCTGCAGGACGAGGTCAAGCGCCAGGCCGAGCAGCTCGCAGAATGGAACGCGGGGCTGGAAGCGCGCGTGCGCGAGCAGCTCGCGCAGATCGGTCGCCTGGGGCGGTTGAAGAGCTTCTTCTCGCCGCCGCTTGCCGAGGCGATCGTCGCGGGAGGCGGCGAGGAGCTTCTCAAGACGCACCGGCGCGAGATCACCGTGGCGTTCTTCGACCTGCGCGGCTTCACCGCGTTCACCGAAGCCGCGGCACCGGAGGAGGTGATGGAGCTGCTGCACGCCTACCACGCCGCGCTCGGCCGCCTGGTGCTCGCGCACGGCGGAACGCTCGAGCGTTTCGCCGGCGACGGCGTGATGGTGTTCTTCAACGACCCGGTGCCGGTGGAGCGGCCCGCGGAGCAGGCGGCGCGCCTGGCGCTCGCGATGCAGGCGGAATTCGAGCCGATCGCGGCGCTGTGGGGCAAGCGCGGCCACGCGCTTGGACTGGGCGTCGGCATCGCGCAGGGCTACGCCACGCTGGGCGCCATCGGCTTCGAAGGCCGCTGGGACTACGCGGCGATCGGCCGCGTCACCAACCTCGCGGCGCGACTGTGCGGGGAAGCGAACGGCGGCCAGGTGCTGCTCGATCGCAAGACCATGGCGAGTCTCGACGGGGCGCTGGAAGTTCAATCCGCCGGCGCGCGATCGCTGAAGGGCTTTGCCCAGGCGGTGGAGGCCTTCGAGTTGCGCAGGCCGTAGCACATGCCCGCCGGCCTGCGCACGCGCTCGGTGGATAACGGCAATGGCCTTGCGATGCACCTGCTCGAGGCCGGCGACGAGACCGCCGACGGCTGCGTCCTCCTCCTGCATGGCTTTCCGGAGATCGCCTACAGCTGGCGCAAGGTCATGCGTCCGCTCGCCTCGGCGGGCTACTACGTCGTCGCGCCCGATCAGCGCGGTTACGGCCGCACGACCGGGTGGGACGCGGCCTACGACGGCGACGTCGATTCCTTCCGGCTTTCGAACCTGGTGCGCGACACGCTGGGACTGCTGCAGGCCCTGGGACGCCGCTCGGTGGCGGCGGTGGTCGGCCACGACTACGGCGCCGCGGTGGCCGCCTACTGCGCGCTCACGCGGGCCGACGTGTTCCGCTCGGTGGTGCTGATGAGCGCGCCTTTCGGCGGCGCGCCCGCCGCAGATATCGGTGCCGAGCTCGCGGCTTTGCCGCGCCCGCGCAAGCACTACCAGTGGTACTACTCGACGCGCGAGGCGAATGCCGACATGTGGCATTGCGCGCAGGGCGTGCATGCGTTCCTGCGCGGCTACTTCCACGTGAAGAGCGCGGACTGGAAGGGCAACAAGCCGTTTCGTCTCTCGTCGTGGAGCGCCGCCGAGCTGGCGAAGATGCCGACCTACTACATCATGGATCTCGACAAGACCATGGCCGAGACCGTGGCGCCGGAGATGCCCTCGCCCGCCGAAGTCGCGGCCTGCCGCTGGCTGCCGGAGGACGAGCTCGCGGTTTACAGCTCGGAGTACGCGCGCACCGGCTTCCAGGGCGGGCTGCAGTGGTACCGTTGCCGCACCGAGGGGCGCAACATGGATCTAGCGGAGTTCGTGGGGCGCACCATCGACGTGCCCTCGGCTTTCATCGCCGGGCGAAGCGACTGGGGGGTCTACCAGGTGCCCGGAGCGCTCGAGGCGATGCAGCAACGCGCCTGCACGCGGATGCGCGGCTGCCACCTCATCGAAGGCGCCGGGCACTGGGTGCAGCAGGAAAAGCCCGAAGAGGTGACGCGGCTGTTGCTCGAGTTCCTCGGCTAGACGCAGCCCAGCCGCCGCTCCTTCTCGAGCACGAGCGCGGTGAGCGCGTCGTTCACTGGCGCGGGAACGCCGACCTCGGCGCCGACGCGCGGGATCGAGCCGTTGATGACCTCGATTTCTGATTTCCTCTTTGCCATCAGGTCGAGCAGCACCGAGGGCCGGGCGCCGGGAATCTTGGAGCCGAAGTCGCGCACGTACGCAATCGGGTCGTCGAAACCGAGCCTGACCCCTTTTTTCCTCGCCACGTCGAACGCCTCCCGCGCGCAGGCGGCCGATACGCGCGCGAGGTCCCGGTCCTGCATCACTTCGCCGACCGTGTGGTCGGTGAGGCCGCAGGGGCCGGAGTAGGCGCAGTTGCAGATCAGTTTCTCCCACACCAGCTGCGCGATGTCGTCGAACACCTTGACGCGGAATCCGGCGCCGCGCCAGGCTTCGGCGATCCTCTCCAACCGCGGGGTAATCGGGCCTTGGAGCTCGCCCAGCCGCACGAGCTCCATGCCGTTGTGATGCGCGTGGCCGGGCCCCTTCATCGACGCGCCGAAGCCGCCCACCACGCCCACCATCACTCTTTCTTTCCCCAGCACGGAGGCCGCGGAGTCCGGTCCTCCCAGCCCGTTCTGAATCGACAGCACTACCGAGTCTTTTCCAAGGAGGCTGCTGACCGCTCGAGCGGCTTCCGCGACCTGGCCGGCCTTCGTCGCGAGAATCACGAGGTCACATGGACCCGCTTCCCGAGCCTCGGTGGTGGCGTGCAGGCGCACCGTGCGGTCACCCGAGGCGCCTTCGAGGCGCAGGCCGCGGGCACGCATCGCATCGACGTGCTCGCGCCAGCGGTCGATTGCCCAGACTTCGTGTCCGGCGGCGGCGAACAGCCCGGCGTATACCGAGCCCATCGCGCCGCAGCCGACGATCGCGATCTTCACGCGACTTCGAACAGCCCCGCCGCGCCCATGCCGCCGCCGATGCACATGGTCACCACGACGTACTTCACGCCGCGGCGCTTGCCCTCGATCAGCGCGTGGCCGATCAGGCGGCTGCCGGTGACACCGTACGGATGGCCCACCGCGATCGCGCCGCCGTCGACGTTCAAGCGCTCGTTCGGAATGCCCAGCTTGTCGCGGCAGTAGATCACCTGCACTGCGAAGGCCTCGTTCAGCTCCCACAGGCCGATGTCCTCGATCTTCTTGCCGGTCTGCTTGAGCAGCTTCGGGATCGCGTACACGGGGCCGATGCCCATTTCATCCGGCTCGCAGCCTGCGACCGCGAAGCCGCGGAACACGCCGAGGGGCTTGAGGCCCTTTTTCGCCGCTGCCTGGTCGCTCATCACGACCTGGGCCGAGGCGCCGTCGGAGAACTGGCTCGCGTTGCCCGCGGCGATCACACCGCCCTCGAGCGCCGGCTTGATCTGCGACACGCCCTCGTACGTAGTATCGGCGCGGATGCCCTCATCCTCGGACGCGGTGACGTCCTTGAGCGTCTCGACACCGGTCGTCTTGTCGACCACCTTCATCCTGGTGCTGATCGGAACGATCTCGTCCTTGAACTTGCCCGCGGCGCGCGCCTTGGCCGCTCTCAGCTGGCTCTCGACGCCGTAGCGGTCCTGGGCTTCGCGCGGAATCTTGTAGCGCTTGGACACCATTTCCGCGGTCTGCAGCATGGTCCAGTAGATCTCGGGCTTGTTCTGCTTGAGCCAGTCCTCCTGGATCATGTGCTTGTTCATCTCGTTCTGAACGCAGGAGATCGACTCGACGCCGCCCGCGATCATGATGTCGGCTTCGCCCTGCATAATGCGCTGACTGGCGAGCGCCACCGTTTGCAGGCCGGAGGAGCAGAAGCGGTTTACCGTCATGCCGGACACCGTGACCGGGAGCCCCGCGCGCAGCGCGATCTGGCGGGCGATGTTGGCCCCGGTCGCGCCCTCGGGGTTGGCGCAGCCCATGATGACGTCGTACACCTCTCCCGGCTCGAGCTTCGCGCGCTCGAGCGCGTGCTTGACGACGTGGCCGCCCATGGTGGCGCCGTGAGTCATGTTGAGCGCCCCGCGCCAGCTCTTGCACAGCGGGGTCCTTGCGGTCGAAACGATGACTGCGTCGGTCATGATGGTTCTCCTAACCGTTGAAGCGTTTGCCTTCCTTGGCGAGCTTGACCAGCAGCGGTGCGGGCTTCCACACCTCTCCCTGGTAGCCCTTCTGGAACTTCTCGATCGAGGCGAGCACCTTGGGCAGGCCGACGGTGTCGGCGTAGAACATCGGGCCGCCGCGGTAGGCGGGGAAGCCGTAGCCGGTCAGGTAGACCATGTCGATGTCCGAGGCGCGCAGCGCGATGCCTTCCTCGAGGATGTAGGCGCCCTCGTTCACCAGCGCGTAGATCAGGCGCTCGACGATTTCCTCGTCGGAGATCTGGCGGGGCTTCAGCTTGATTTCGTCCCGGTATCGGGAAATGATCTTGTCGACCTCGGGATCCGGGATCGGCTTGCGGTTGCCCGGCTCGTACAGGTACCAGCCCTTGCCCGTCTTCTGTCCGTAGCGCCCCTGCTCGCAAATGCGGTCGCCCACGCGCGAGTAGACGAAATTGGGACGCTCGGCGTAACGGCGCTTCCTGATTTCCCAGCCGATGTCGAGGCCCGCCATATCGCCCATGGTGAACGGCCCCATCGCCAGACCCCACTTCTGCGCCGCGCTGTCGACCTGCTGCGGCGAGCAGCCTTCGTCCAGCAGGAACAGGCTTTGCTGGCCGTATTTCTCGATCATGCGATTGCCGATGAAGCCGTCGCACACCCCGGAGACCACCGGTACCTTCCTCAGCTTCTTGCCGAGCTTCATGGTAGTGGCGAGCACGTCCTTTGCCGTCTTCGCGCCGCGCACCACTTCCAGGAGCCGCATCACGTTCGCCGGGGAGAAGAAATGCGTGCCGATCACGTCCTGCGGGCGCTGGGTGGCCGCCGCGATTTCGTTGACGTCGAGGGTGGAGGTGTTGGTGGCGAGGATCGCGCCCTGTTTCATCGTCGCGTCCAACTTCCGGAAAATGTCCTGCTTGACGTCCATCCTCTCGAATACGGCCTCGACGACGATATCGGCCTCCTTCGCCGCGGCGAGGTCGAGCGCCGGGGTGATGAGCGCCATCCTCTTGTCCATGTCCTCCTGCTTGAGGCGCCCCTTGGAAACGGTGTTGGCATAGTTCTTCCTGATGGTCGCGATGCCGCGGTCGAGCGCCTCCTGCTTCATCTCGAGCAGGGTCACCGGGATGCCGGCGTTGACGAAGCTCATGGCGATGCCGCCGCCCATGGTGCCGGCGCCGATGATCGCCGCCTTCCGGATCTCGCGCGTCGCCGTATCCTCCGGCACGTCCGGGATCTTGGAGGTCTGGCGCTCGGCGAAGAACATGTGGCGCAGCGCCTTCGATTCGGTAGTGTTGACCAGGTACTCGAAGCGCTTGCGCTCCTCCTTGCGCCCTTCGTCGAACGGCTTCGTCACGGCGGCCTCGACGCAGGCGACGATCTCGAGCGGTGCGGGATAGCCCTTGGAGGCCTTCGCCACTTCGGCACGTGCCGCCTCGAAAAACGCATTTGGGTCGCCCTCGACCTTGGCCGCGAGGTCGCGGATGCGGCGCGGTCCCTTGCCCGCGGCGACCAGCTTTTTCGCGTAGGCCACGGCCGCCTCGAGCAGATTACCTTCGACGATCTCGTCGACCACGCCGAGCGCCTTCGCCTTCTCGGCCGGGATCGGGTCGCCGGTGGTCATCATCTTGATCGCCTCTGCGGCGCCGACCACGCGCGGCAGACGCTGCGTGCCACCCGAGCCGGGCAGGATGCCGAGCTTCACCTCGGGCAGGCCGATCTGCGACTTGGGCAGCGCGATGCGGTAGTGGCAGCCGAGCGCGAGCTCGAGCCCGCCGCCAAGGGCGAAGCCGCCGATCGCCGCGACCAGCGGCTTCTTCATCGCGTCCTGCTGATCGTTGACCTCCGGCAGGTTGGGTGGGGTCATCGGCTTGTTGAATTCGCGGATGTCGGCGCCGCCCGAGAACGCCTTTTCGCTGCCGATGATGACCACGGCCTTCACCGCGGCGTCGGCCTCGGCCTTCTTCAGGCCTTCCATGATGCCGGCGCGCAGCGCGTTGCCCAGGCCGTTTACCGGGGGGTTGTTGAGGGTGATGACGGCAATGCCGTCGCGTACCGAATAAGGCGCTGCGTCGCTCATGGGATGACCTCCGGACTGGATTGCTGCGCGGGGGGAAGGCGATTTTAGCGGCAACTCATACCTCGAGCCACTCCCTGCGGATCGCCGCGTTCGATCGGATGTCTTGCGGCAGGCCCTCGAACACGATGCGACCGTGACCCATGACGTACAGGCGCTCGGAGATGTCGAGCGCGATGGCGAGCTTCTGCTCGACCAGCAGGATGGACACGCCTCGCCGCTTGATCTCGAGAAAGAGTTCCGCCATCTGCTCGACGATCTTGGGCGCGAGGCCCTCGGTCGGCTCGTCGATCATGACGAGCTCCGGGTCGCCCATCAGCGTGCGGCACAGCGTGAGCATCTGCTGCTCGCCGCCCGAGAGCACACCCGCCTGCGTGTCGGCGCGCTCCTTCAGGCGTGGAAAGAGCGCGAACATGTCATCCATCTGCCAGCGGCCTGCGGTCTTGGCCGACTTCTGCCCAAGCAGCAGGTTCTGGCGCACTGTGAGCGTGGGGAAGATGTCCCGGTTCTCCGGCACGTAGCCGAGGCCCTTGTGGGCGACGCGGTAGGCCTTCTCGCCCGCGATCTCCTCGCCATTGAACTTGATCGAGCCGCGGCAAGCGACCATTCCCATGATCGCCTTTACGGTGGTGGAGCGCCCGACGCCGTTCCTGCCGAGGAGAGACACGATCTCGCCCTGCCGGACTGCCAGCTGCACGCCATGCAGGATATGGCTCTTGCCGTAGAACGCGTGCAGGTCCCGGACCTCAAGCATTGCTGTTCTCTCCGTGCAATGCGCCGAGGTAGGCTTCCTGCACCTGCGCATCGGCACGGATGTCGGGCGGCGGACCGCTCGCAATCACCTCGCCGTAGACGAGCACGCTGATGCGATCGGCGAGGTCGAACACGACGCCCATGTCGTGCTCGACCATCACCAGAGTCCGGCCCTCGGTCACCTGGCGGATGAGCTCGACGGCGTGCGCGGTCTCGGTGCGGCTCATGCCGGCGGTCGGCTCGTCGAGCAGGATTACGTTCGCCCCGCCCGCGATGGTGATCCCGATCTCGAGCGCCCGCTGCTCGGCATACGAGAGTGTTCCGGCGGATATGTTGCGCCGCGAAGCGAGCCCGATGCGCTCCATCACCTCTTCGGCGCGGTGCCGCACCTCGTGCAGCCCGCCGACGCGGTGCCAGAACGAATACTTGTGTCCCGAGCCCCACAGCGCGCCGCAGCGGATGTTCTCGTACACCGACAGGTTGTGGAAGATGTTGGTGATCTGAAAGCTGCGTGACAGTCCCTTGCGGTTGATCTGGAAGGGCTTGAGCCCCGTGACGTCCTCGCCGTTGAGAAGGATGCTGCCAGAACTCGGCTCGTAGCGACCCGAGATCAGGTTGAACAGCGTCGACTTGCCGGCGCCGTTCGGCCCGATGATCGCGTGCCGCTCGCCCTGCCCGATCGCCAGCGACACGCCGTTGATGATCTGCGTCTTGCCGAAGCTCTTGTTCACTTCGCGCAACTCGATCGCAGCGGCGCTCATGGCTCGTTCCCCTGGATCTCGTTATGGATCGCGCCCCAGCGCCCGCCGACATGGTTCGCGGCAAGGCGCAGCGCTACAAGACCCGCGGCGAGCAGCAGCGCGAAGGCGATCCACGGCTGCAGTGATTTTGCGTCGAAACCGACCCCGAACAGCGACATCTGCGAGTCGAGGCTGGCGTCCGAGATGCGGTAGACCATCTCGACCACGCCGATCAGACCCGCGAAGGCGACCAGCCCGGCGGCGAGGGCCAGGAGGTACGGGACGAGCAGCCGGCCAAAGCGCCCGGCCCGGATTACCGGCAGCTGCATCATCAGGAGCGATGCGATGCCGCCCGGCGCGTACAGCACCATGGCGAGGAAGAACAGGCCCAGGTACAGCAGCCAGGCCTGGGTGAAGCCCGACAGCGCGACGACGAAGAATATGAACACCACCGAGCCGAGGATCGGGCCGAAGAAGAATCCCGTGCCGCCGATGAAGGTCGCGATCAGCACCCAGCCGGAGCGCAGCGCGGAAACATTCTCGTCGGTGACGATCTCGAAGTTGATGCACGACAGCGCCCCCGAGACGCCGGCGAAGAATCCCGCCAGCGCGAGCTGCAGGAAGCGCACCTTGTGCGTGTCGTAGCCGACGAACTCGGCCCGCTCGGGGTTGTCGCGCACCGCATTCGCCATCCGTCCGAGCGGTGTTTGGGTCAGTGCAAACATCGCGATCATGCAAACGAAGCACCAGAAGGCGACCAGGTAGTACACCTGGATCGCGGGGCCGAAGGTGAGGCCCAGGAAGGGATGGCCCACGACGCGATTGGTCGAGATTCCGCCCTCGCCACCGAAGAAGCGTGGAAACATCAATACGCAGGCGTGCACGAGCTCGCCAATGCCGAGCGAGATCATGGCGAAGGTGGTGCCGGCCTTCCGGGTGGTCACGTAGCCGAACAGAACGCCGAACACCAGGCCCGCCGAGCCGCCGACGAGCGGCAGCAGCATCACCGGAAACGCGAGCGTGCCCTTGCCGATCATGTTGAGCGCGTGCACCGCGAAATATGCGCCTAGGCCGGAGTACACGGCGTGGCCGAAGGACAGCATGCCACCCTGGCCGAGCAGCATGTTGTACGAGAGCGCGAAGATGATGAAGGCGCCCATCTGCGTCATCATGGTGAGCGCGAAGCCGTGCGTGAATACGAGCGGTGCGACGATGAATAGCAGCGCGGTGCTGCCCCAGAGCAGCCAGCGCCCGAGATTGACCGGCGGCTTGCGCAGGTTCGCCATGTCAGCCGTCGCGTGTGCCAAGCAGGCCGCGCGGCCTGAAAATCAGGATCAGCACCATCAGCAGGTAGGGCAACACCGGTGCTGCCTGCGCCAGCGTAATGTTCCACAGCGTGGCGAAAGGCGTCTCGGGCGTCACGGTCCAGCCGAAGCGGGCGAACAATCCCGCGAATTTCCAGTCGAGGCCCACCGAGAAGGTCTGCAGGCAGCCGATGAGCAGTGAGGCGACGAAGGCACCAGCGAGCGAGCCCATGCCGCCGACGACCACCACGACGAAGATGATCGGGCCGACGGCGGCCGCCATGCCCGGCTCGGTGACGAAGGCATTGCCGCCGATCACGCCCGCGAGCCCGGCGAGCGCGGCGCCGCCGCCGAACACCAGCATGAACACGCGCGGCACGTTGTGCCCCAGCGCCTCGACCGTCTGCGGGTGGGTGAGCGCGGCCTGGATCACGAGGCCGATGCGGGTGCGCGTGAGCATCAGCCAGATCGAAACCAGCATCGCCATGGACACCAGCATCATGAAGCCGCGGTAGATCGGATACTGCGAGGTGAACACCATGAACAGCGGACCTTCGAGCGAGGGCGGGATGCGGTACTCGACCGCGGCCCGTCCCCACACCAGGTGCACAGCCTCGTCGATCAGGTACGCAAGGCCGAAGGTGAACAGCAACTCCGCGACGTGGCCGTAGCGGTGCACCGTGCGCAGGCCGTAGCGCTCGACCAGCATGCCGATGCCGCCCACGAGCAGTGGGGCGATGACCAGCGCCGGATAAAAGCCGATGTAGGTGCTCACCTGGTAGGCGAAGTACGCGCCCAGCATGTAGAAGCTGGCGTGCGCGAAATTGAGCACGCCCATCAGCGAAAAGACGAGCGTCAGACCCGAGGACAGCATGAACAGCAGCAGCCCGTAGCTGATGCCGTTCAGCAGCTGGACGATGAAGAATTCCATGCGCAAAAAGAAACGGGGGGCGAGCCCCCCGTCCGGGTTCTAGCGGTTACGCGCTACGGGCGCTTCATCTGGCACGAAGTCGGCGTTACCGTGACGTACGGCTCGATGCGCGCATCGGTCACCGGCGCCAGGCCGCTGCCCTCCATGTCGATCTTGGCTTCCTTTGGCCCGCCGTGCGCCGCGGACTTCTGCAGCGTGAAGACGTACAGCGGCTGGATCAGCTGGTGGTCGGTCTTGCGCATCTCGAGCTCGCCGAGGTCGCCCTGCATCTTCATGCCTTCTAGCGCGTAAGCGACTTTCTTCGGATCATCCGAGTTGGCCTTTTTCATCGCCGCGACCAGCATGTCGAACATGATCTTGCCGCGCAGGTAATAGAAATCGGGGTTGCCTTTCGGCGCCTGCTTGCGGTAGGCCGCGTCCCAGGCCGCGGCCTTGTTGTTCGCCACGTTGGAGTGATACTCGGCGACGATTTTCACGCGCCCGGCCGCGGACTCGCCCATCGCGGTCGGCGTTCCCAGGCCGCCCGCATAGTAGGTATACCAGTCGACGTTGAGGCCGGCCTCCCTGCCCGCCTTCACCAGCAGCGACATGTCGTTGCCCCAGTTGCCGGTGATGACGGTGTCTGCACCGGCGGCCTTGATCTTGGCAACGTAGGGCGCGAAGTCCTTGACCTTGCCGATCGGATGGAACTCGTTGCCAACGATCTGAACGTCGGGACGCTTCCTCTTCAGCATCTCGACGGCAGCATCCGCTACGGCGTGGCCGAACGAGTAGTCCTGGTCGATCAGGTAGACCTTGTGGATGTTCTTGTTCTTTGCCATCACCGCGGTGAGCGCCTCCATTTTCATGTCGGAGTTCGCGTCGAAACGGAAGTGCCAGAAGCTGCACTTCTCGTTGGTGAGCGCGGGATCGACCGCGGCGTAGTTGAGGTAGACGATCTCCTTGCCCGGATTGCGCTCGTTGTACTTCGTGACCGCATCCGATAGTGCGAGCCCCACCGCCGACGAGTTGCCCTGGGTGATATAGCGGATCCCCTCGTCCTCGACGCGCTTGAGCTGGCTGAGGGATTCCTGCGGGCTTACCTTGTTGTCGAACGGCACGATTTCCAGCTTCTTGCCGAGCACGCCGCCGTGTGAATTGAGCCATTCGGCGTAGAACTGGAACTCTGCAAGGCCCTGCGCGCCGGTATTGGCGAACGGACCCGACAGCGGATCGATGTAGGCGACCTTGATGGTCTGGGCCTGCGCGCCGAGGGCGAGCAGGGCTGTAGCGGCGCCGACTGCGGCCGCGCGGACGAATTTCCGGTTCATGGAGTCTCCCGTGGATGCAATGAGCGCGGCCAACGGTCTCGTTTTTATGATCGCCGCGCGTCGCGATGATGTTAGTGAACCGCTACTGGGCGGTCAAGGTGCCGACGCTCGCTTGACCGTCCGTGGCGCACGAGAGTACTTTCGCCGGGCTGCGCCGCATCGTGAAACTGCATTCCGGAGGAACCCCCATGCAAGGCCTGATGATGGACATGCCGCTATTGATCACCAACCTGATCCGGCATGCCGATCGCCATCACGGCGAGACGGAGATCGTTTCGAAGAGGGTGGAGGGCGACATCCACCGCTACAACTTTCGCGCGGCGCATGCGCGCGCGCGCCGTCTGGCAAAGGCGCTCGCGGCGCTCGGCGTAAAGGCGGGCGACCGCGTGGCGACCCTCGCCTGGAACGGCTACCGTCACTTCGAGATCTACTACGCGGTAGCCGGCAGTGGCGCGGTAATCCACACCATCAACCCGCGGCTGTTCCCCGAGCAGATCGCGTACATCGCAGGGCACGCGGAGGACCGGCTCGTCTTCTTCGACCTCACCTTCCTGCCGCTGGTGGAAAAGCTCGCGCCGCAGCTGAAGACGGTCAAGGGCTTCGTGCTGATGACCGACCGCGCACACATGCCCAAGCAGACTTCGATTCCCGGGCTGCTGTGCTACGAGGAGCTGATCGAGGCGCAGGACGACGCGTTCGAGTGGCCGAGCTTCGACGAGCGCACCGCCGCCTGCCTGTGCTACACCTCGGGCACGACAGGAAACCCGAAGGGTGCGCTCTACTCGCACCGCTCGACCATGCTGCACGCCTACGCGGGGGCGTTGCCCGACGCGCTCAACCTTTCGGCGCGCGACGTCGTGCTGCCGGTGGTGCCGATGTTCCACGTCAATGCCTGGGGGCTGCCGTATTCCTGTGCGCTGACCGGGACCAAGCTGGTGATGCCGGGTCCGCACCTCGACGGCAAGAGCCTGCACGAACTGTTCGAGGCCGAAGGCGTGACGATGTCGGCGGGCGTTCCCACCGTGTGGCTCGGGCTGCTCAACTACATGAAGCAGGCGAATCTCAAGTTCTCGACGCTCAGGGGGGTCGTCATCGGCGGTTCGGCCTGCCCGCCGGCCATGCTGCGCGCCTTCCAGGAGGACTACGGCGTGAATGTGCTGCACGCCTGGGGCATGACCGAGATGAGCCCCCTGGGAACCGTATGCACTTTCAAGGCCAAGCACGGGAAGGCGGACAAGGAGGCGCGCTACGCGGTGCAGTCGAAGCAGGGCCGGGTGATCTTTGGCGTCGACATGAAGATCGTCGACGCGGACGGCAATGAGCTGCCGACGGACGGCAAGGCCTTCGGCGACCTGCACGTTCGCGGGCCGTGGGTGATCAGCAGCTACTTCAAGGGCGAGGGCGGCGATCCGCTGAAGAACGGCTGGTTCCCGACCGGCGACGTGGCGACCATCGATCCCGACGGCTACATGCAGATCACCGACCGCTCCAAGGACGTGATCAAGTCGGGGGGCGAGTGGATCAGCTCGATCGACCTGGAGAACATCGCCGTCGCGCACCCGGCGATCGCCGAAGCCGCGGTGATCGGAATCAGGCATCCCAAGTGGGACGAGCGTCCCGTCGTGGTGGCGGTGAAGAAAGCCGGCCAGGAGGTGAGCAAGGAAGACCTGCTCAAGTTCTACGAGGGCAAGATCGCCAAGTGGTGGATGCCGGACGACGTGGTGTTCGTGAAGGAGCTGCCACACACCGCCACCGGAAAGCTCTCGAAGCTCACGATCCGTGAGCAATTCAAGGACTACAGGCTGCCGACGGCGTGAGATGAGCCCCCACATCGTCGTCGAAACGAAGGACCGCGTCGCGCGTATCGAGATCGCGCGGCTCGACAAGAAGAATGCGCTTACGCTCGAGATGTACCAGGCGCTTGCCGACGCGCTCGGCGCCGCCGAGGGCGACGCGCAGGTGCGTGCGGTGCTGATCCACGGCGCGTCCGACTGCTTCTGCTCGGGCAACGACCTGAAGGACTTTCTCGAGCGACCGCCGCACGGCGACGCGTCGCCGACCTGGCGTTTCCTGCGCGCCGTGTCGGGCGCGAGAAAGCCGCTGGTTGCCGCGGTGGGCGGACCAGCTGTGGGGATCGGCACGACCATGCTGCTGCACTGCGACCTGGTCTATGCGGCCCCCAATGCGCGATTCCAGCTTCCGTTCGTGCCCCTCGGCCTCGTGCCCGAGGCGGCTTCGAGCCTGCTCCTGCCGATGATCGCCGGCTACCAGCGCGCGGCGGAGCTGCTGCTGCTCGGCCAGCCCTTCGGCAGTGCCAAGGCGCTCGCGGCGGGATTCGTCACCGAGGTGATCCCGGAAGGCGACCTGCTCGAGTACGCGCGCGACGCGGCGCTTGGTCTGGCGGCGCTGCCGCCCGCGTCGGTGCGCCTCACCAAGCAGCTGATGAAGGCGGGCCATGCCGAGGCGGTGGCGGCTCGGATCGAACTGGAAGGCGGCCACTTCCGCGAGCGGCTCGCCTCGCCCGAGGCGAAGGAGGCGATGACCGCCTTCTTCGAGAAGCGCAAGCCGGATTTCTCGAAGTTCTCGTGACTCAAGGCGGCGTCATCGAGCACGGCTACGCCGACGCCAACGGCGTGCGGCTGCACGTCGCGCGCTGCGGCGACGGGCCACTGATGCTGTTCCTGCACGGCTTTCCCGAGTACTGGGCAATGTGGCGGCCCTTCCTCGAGTATTTCGGGGCGCGTGGGCATGGCGCGGTCGCGCCGGACCTGCGAGGCTACAACCTGTCCGATAAGCCGCCGCAGGTGGACGCGTACAAGGCGCAGCACCTCGTCGCCGACGTGCTGGAGCTCGCCGCGCGCTACACGCAGGACAAGTTCGTGCTGGTGGCGCACGACTGGGGCGGGGCGGTGGCCTGGAGCGTGGCGATCGCGCGCCCCGAGCGGCTGTCGCGCCTGGTGATCATCAACTCGCCGCACCCGTACATCTTCTGGCGCGAGCTGACGCGCAACCCGGCGCAGCAGAAGGCGAGCGAGTACATGCTGCTGTTCCGCAGCGCCAAGGCCGAGCGCGTGCTGTCGGAGAATGGCTACGCCCGGCTGCTCGGGGCGTTCTCGGATCTGGATCCGGCGGCACGCGCGGCGCTCGTCGAGGCCTGGTCGCTGCCCGGCGCGCTCGCGGGCGGGCTCAACTACTACCGCGCCTCGCCGCTTTATCCGCCCTCGTCCGATGACCCGGGCGCCGCGCGGCTGCGGCTGGAGCCGAAGGATTTCATGGTGCGCGTGCCGACGCTGGTACTCTGGGGGGAGCGGGACACGGCGCTGCTGCCGGGCTGTCTGGAGGGGCTGGAGACGGTCGTCCCCGACCTGGAGATCGTGCGTATCCCGGACGCGACGCACTGGGTAACTCGCGAGAAGACGGCCCTGCTGATCGCCGAGATGGAGCGATGGATCAACCGAAGGAACCTGCCATGAGCGCAGCCGCACTCACCATACGCGGGCTCGAGAACCGGGTGGGCGAGGAGATCGCGGTATCGCCCTGGCTCGAGATCACGCAGGAGCGCATCGACCTGTTCGCCAAGGCGATCGACGACTTCCAGTGGATCCACGTCGACCGCGAGCGCGCCAGGAGCTCGCCCTACGGCACCACCATCGCGCACGGGTTTCTCACGCTGTCGCTGGTGGCGCACCTGAGCGAGATCACGTTCTCGTTCTCCGATCGCAAGATGGGCCTCAACTACGGCCTGAACCGGGTGCGCTTCACGGCGCCGGTTCCCTCCGGCTCGAAAGTGCGAGCGCGCTTCACGCTCGCCAAGTACGAAAAGATCGAAGGGGGCGTGCAGGTCACCTGGAACGTCGTCATGGAGCGCGACGGCGGCGACAAGCCGGTGATGATCGCCGAGACGATCGCGCGGCATTTTTTCTGAACGGAGGAGGCATGGCACAACGCTGGAAGAACAAGCCGCCCGGGTCGAGCTGGGGCGAATTCGGCCCCGACGACCAGCGCGGCCGCATGAACCTGGTGACGCGCGAGAAGGTCTTGCAGGGCATCGCCGAGGTGAAGGAAGGCATCAGCTTCTGCCTGTCGTTGCCGCTCGACTATCCCGGCGGCAGCGTGCTCAACCCGCGGCGCAACCCGCCGCGCGTGTTCGCCACTCTGCGCGACGGCAAGGGTGCCGGGCGGCAGAACTTCTGCTATCCGCTGGCCGAGGACAACCCCGACCTCACCGACGTCGTGTGCGACGACCTGGTGCTGCTCACGCTGCAGTACTCGACGCAGTGGGACTCGTTCGCCCACATCGGCAGCCGCTTCGACGCCGACGGTGACGGCAAGCCGGAACTCGTGTTCTACAACGGATTTCGCGCCGGCGAGGACATCGCGCCCGCCACGGAGAACCCCAAGGCGCCCGAGCCTTGGGCGAAATTCGAGGGCGTCAAGGCCAAAGCACTCGGCATCGAGAACCTGGCCGAGCACGGCGCGCAGGGGCGCGGCGTGATGATCGACCTGCACGCGCACTTCGGCCGAGAGCGCCGCGCCGTGACCTACGACGAGCTGATGCGCGTGCTGCAAGCCGACAAGGTGGAGGTCGAGCGTGGCGACATGGTGTGCCTGCACACCGGCTTCGCCGACCTGGTCCTCGAGCTGCAGAAGAACCCGAATCCCAAGCTGCTGCACGGCACCTGCAGCGGCCTCGACGGGCGCGACGACAAGCTGCTCAAATGGATCAGCGACTCGGGCCTTGCCTGCCTGATCGCCGACAACTACGCGGTCGAGCTCATCCCCACCAGCATCTTCAAACCCAAGCCGCACGCCCTGATGCCGCTGCACGAGCATTGCATCTTCAAGAACGGCATCCACCTGGGCGAGCTGTTCCATCTCGGCCCGTTGGCACGCTGGCTGCGCGAGCACCGGCGCAACCGCTTTCTGCTCACGGCGCCGCCACTTAGGCTGCCGGGCGCGGTCGGGTCGCCCGCTGCCGCGGTCGCGACGGTCTGAGCGCAGGACGGGCATGACGCACGGCGCGAGCTTCGACTACGTGATCGTCGGCGCCGGCTCGGCGGGCTGCGTGCTCGCCAACCGGCTTACCGAGGACCCCGGCGCCAGGGTGCTGTTGCTCGAAGCCGGGCCGCGCGACCGCAACCCGTGGATTCACGTGCCGCTCGGCTACGGCAAGCTGTTCACGCGCACCGACGTCAACTGGGCCTACGAGTCCGAGCCCGAGCCGGCGCTTAACGGCCGGCGAGTGTTCACGCCGCGTGGCAAGGTCCTCGGCGGCTCGTCGTCCATCAACGGCCTGGTTTACATCCGCGGCCAGCGCGAGGATTTCGACGGCTGGGGCGTGCCGGGCTGGACCTTCGACGAGCTGCTGCCGTACTTCGTCAAGTCGGAGGACCAGAGCCGCGGCGCCAACGCCTGGCACGGCGTCGGCGGGCCGCTCAAGGTCTCGGACCTGCCCGACCGCCACGCGCTGTGCGACGCTTTCATCGCCTCGGCCGAGGCGATGGGCGTGCCGCGTAACGACGATTTCAACGGCGCGTCCCAGGAAGGTGCCGGCTACTACCAGGCGACGACGCGCCACGGCCGGCGCTCGAGCGCCGCGACCGGCTACCTGCGGCAGGCGCAAAGGCGCGGCAACCTGCGCGTCGAAGTGAGCGCGCTCGCCACGCGCGTGCTGTTCGAGGACCAGCGGGCAGTGGGGGTCGAGTACCAGCGCGGCGGAAAGAAGCAGGTCGCGCGCGCGCGGCGCGAGGTAATCCTCGCGGGCGGCACGATCAACTCGCCACAGCTGCTGCAGCTCTCGGGCGTCGGCCCGCGCGCGCTGCTCGAGCGCTACGGCATCACGCCGGTGCACGACGCGCCCGGCGTCGGCGAGGCACTGCAGGACCATTTCTACGTGCGCACGTTCTGGCGCTGCAACCGGCCGATTACGCTGAACGACGACATGGCGAGCTGGTGGCGTCAGCTCGGCATCGGCCTGCGCTACCTGCTGCAACGCCGCGGCCCGCTCGCGGTGAGCGCGGGCTATGCGGCGGCGTTCGTGCGCACGCGCCCGGCCCTCGCGCGACCGGATGCGCAGATCTACTTCATTAACTTCTCGACCGCTAAGCGCGGCGGCGTGCTGCATCCGTTTTCGGGCTTCACCGTCTCGGTGTCGCAGCTGCAGGCCGAGTCGCGCGGCTGGGTCCGCATCCGCTCGAACGATCCGGGGGCGCCACCGGCGATCCAGTACAACTACCTCGCCACCGAAGGCGACCGGCGCATGATGGTCGAGGGGCTGAAGTTCGCGCGGCGGCTGGTCAATAGCGCGCCGCTACGCGACTACGTGGCCGGCGAGTTCATGCCCGGCGAGCGCGTGCGCTCGGACGAGGACTGGCTCGCGTTCTGCCGCGAGGCCGGAGACACGGTATTCCATCCGACTTCCACTTGCCGCATGGGCACCGACGCCGCGTCGGTGGTGGACGAGCGGCTGCGAGTGCGCGGCCTGGCGGCACTGCGCGTGATCGACGCGTCGGTCATGCCGTCGGTGGTATCGGGGAACACCAATGCCGCGGTGATCGCGATCGCGGAAAAGGGTGCCGACCTGGTGCGCGCGGACGCCGCGACGTGAAAGGTGCTTGACAGGCGCGGCGTTGTTGCGAAAGACTGGTCGCGGACATTCGGAATCGCCATCCGGTCGATTCACCCAGAGGAGGGAGCCATGCGTTCGCACGCAATCCGCATCTGCACGCTCGTCGCCGCGCTCGGGGCCGCGGCATTCGCTTCGCCGGCGTTCTCGCAAGCGAAGGAATTCAAGGTCGGCGTGATCTACGACTACACCGGCCCGCTGGCGGCCGGAGGCTCGAACGCGGCCGGAATCGCGACCAAGATCGCGATCGACATGATCAACGAGAGGGGCGGCGTCGATGGCTACAGGATCGTCCCGACCTACGCCGACGCCCAGTCGAAGAACGAGGTCGCGATCAACGAGGCAACGCGCCTGATCGACGAGCAGCACGTCGACATGCTGATGGGTTTCTATTCCAGCGCGCAGTGCGTGCCGATCGCGCAGAAGGCCGACGCGGCCAAGAAGTTCATGTGGGCGAACGTGTGCATCGCCTCGAGCGTGTTCAAGGGCAAGAACCTGCACTACGTGTTCCGCGCGCAACTGCATTCCGACCAGATCGGCGAGGCGGCGTGCACCTTCGTCAACGAGATGTCACAACCAAAGCTGCACAAGGCGCCAAAGGATCTGCGCGTGGCGATCATCCACGAGGACGGCCCCTATGGTAGCGGGGTCGCGGCTGGCAACGAGGAGGCATGCAAGAAGGACGGCATGAACATCGTGCTTAAGGAAGGCTACTCCGCCACCGCCCCGGACCTTTCGTCCCTCATCACCAAGCTGCGCCGTGCGCGGCCGGACGTGATCCTGCACACGGGCTACAACCCGGACATCACGCTGTTCTGGCGCCAGGCCCGCGAGCAGGGCCTGAAGTGGGCGGCCCTGATCGGCCAGGGCGCCGGCTACGGACAGTACGACAAGCTCCATGCGTCGTTCGGCGACGAGGCCAACTACATCTTCGACGTCGACCCGGTGGCCGCGCAGTTGCTCGACGCAAAAACGCTCAAGCCCGGGCTGGGCGAGCTGACCCAGGAAATGGTCAAGCGCTACAAGGCCGCGACCAACGCGGACGAGGTCCCGCCGCATGCTTCCATGGGCTTCAACCAGGCTTGGATCTTCTTCACCGACGTGCTGCCGCGAGCGATCAAGAAGTACGGCGGCGTTACCTCCGAGGACCTGCGCAAGGCGGCGCTCGACACCGACATTCCGGTCGGCGGCACGATCCAGGGCTACGGCGTGAAGTTCTTCCCGCCGGGCACGCCGATGTCGGGGCAGAACGAGCGCAGCTCTCCCGTGGTGATGCAGTACCTCGGTGGCCAGACCAAGATCGTCTGGCCTGCGACGCTGCGCACCGCGGACCCGATCATCCCGCTGCCGAAGAGCTCCGCCTACTCCAACCAGTAGATGGAATGCTTTCGGTCGGCGGGCTCACGAAGCGCTTCGGCGGGTTCACCGCCGTCGGCGCCGTATCGTTCGAGGTCGGGAAGGGGGAGATCCTCGGCCTGATCGGGCCGAACGGCTCGGGCAAAAGCACTACCTTCAACCTGATCGCGGGCGCGCTCCCGCCGTCGGCCGGCTCGATCCGCCTGCTCGGGCGCGAGATCGCGGGCGAGCCCGCCAGCCGCATCGCGCACTTCGGCGTCGCGCGCACGTTCCAGATCCCCCGGCCCTTCAGGCGCTTGTCGATCCTCGAGAATGTCGCGCTCGCGGCCTATTACGGGCAGGAGCACAGGCCATCGCGCGAGGTCGCGTTCGGGCAGGCGCGCGAGGCGCTCGCCCTGGTCGGCCTGCCCTCGGACGCGGGCGCGCGGGTCGACGGACTCGGGGCGGCCGGCCTGAAGAAGCTCGAGCTCGCGCGCGCGCTCGCCACGCAGCCCCGGCTGCTGCTCGCCGACGAATCGCTCGGCGGTCTGGACGAGGCGGAGATGCACCAGGCCGCCGACATGCTGGGCGAGATCCGCAACCAGCGCGGCATCACCATCATCTGGGTCGAGCACATCATGGGCGCGCTGATGCGCATCGTCGACCGTTGTCTGGTGCTCGACCACGGCGAGGTGATCGCCGAAGGCCGTCCACACGAGGTGGCGCACGACCCGAAGGTGATCGAGGTCTACCTGGGCAGCGACGCGCAGGACGTGCAGGCCACCGTCGCGGCGAGGCAGCACTGATGCTGCGGCTGGCGAACGTCTCGGCGGGCTACGGCAGCTTCCAGGCGCTGTTCGAGGTCAGCCTGGAGGTGAACGCGGGAGAATCGGTCGCCGTGATCGGACCGAACGGCGCGGGCAAAACTACGCTCCTGCGCGTCATTTCCAAGATCATCGACATGCGATCCGGTACCGTGGCCATGGAAGGCCGGTCGCTGAACGACGTTGCCCCGCACCAGGTCATCGCCCTCGGCATCGCGCAAGTGCCCGAGAACCGGCGCCTGTTCCCGAAGCTCACGGTGGAAGAGAACCTGAAGATGGGCGGATTCCTGCCGGCCGCGCGCGCACACTACGGTGAGCGGCTGGAGTTCGTCTATTCGCTTTTTCCGCGCATGAAGGAGCGGCGCGCCCAGCGCGCCGGCACGCTCTCGGGCGGCGAGCAGCAGATGTGCGCCATCGGTCGGGCGCTGATGTCCGGGCCGAAGCTGCTGCTGCTCGACGAGCCGTCGGCCGGCCTCGCGCCGGTGGTGGTGCAGTCGATCTTAGGCATGATCAAGCGCATCTGCGGCGAGGGCTACACGGTGCTGATCGTCGAGCAGAACATCCGCCAGGTGCTCAAAGTCGTCGACCGCGCCTACTTGCTCGAGACCGGGCGCATCAAGACGAGCGGCTCCTCGGCCGCGCTGCTCGCCTCGGACGAGATCCGCAAGGCTTACCTGGGGCTGTAGCGATGCACATATTCGACGTCTTCCTGCTCGAAGCAATCGTCAACGGCATCCTGCTGGGCGGCATCCTGGCGCTGCTCGCGCTCGGCCTCAACCTGGTCTTCGGCGTGATCGACGTCGTGTGGATCTGCTACGCCGAGCTGATCATGCTCGGCATGTATTCGGTCTACTACCTGCACAACGTCTACCACTGGCCGCTCGCGCTGGCGTTGCTCGCCTGTGTGCTGCTGGTGGCGGCGCTCGGGGCGCTGCTGCACGTGCTCGTGATCCGGCCGGTGCTCGGTGCCGAGCCGATCAACCAGTTGCTGGTTACGGGCGGAGTGCTGTTCTTCCTGCAGGCCGTGGCGACGCTCGCCTTCGGCGTCGAATTCAAGAACGTCGGCGTCAGCCTGCCGACGCTGCAGGTCGGCGGCATGTACCTCAGCTTCGCGCGGCTGATCGCGTTCGCGGTGGCGCTCGGCGGCATGGTGGCGGTGTACCTGTTTCTCAAGCGCACCTATATCGGGACCGCAATCCGGGCGATCTCGCAGGACCGCGGCATCATGCCGCTGATGGGCGTCAGCGCGAACCGCATCTTCGTGCTCACCTCCGCGCTCGGCGGAGCGCTCGCCGGGCTGGCCGCCTGCCTGCTGGTGCTTCAGTACGACATCCACCCGGCCATCGGGCTCACGTTCGGCCCGATCACGTTCCTGGTGTGCGTGCTCGGCGGCCTGGGCAACTTGGTGGGCGGCTTCATCGCCGCGTTCATCTTCGCGCAGTTCATATCCGTGGGCGGCTATTTCCTCGCGCTAGAGTGGGGCTATGTGCTCGCGTTCCTGTTCTTCATCGGCATGATGTTCTGGCGGCCGCAGGGCCTCTTCGGAGGCAAGTGACATGAATCGGGCGCGCTGGATAGGCCTTGCGCTGCTTGCCGCCGCGCCGCTCGCCGGAATGGGCGACTACCCGCTCCATCTTCTCATCCTGTGTCTGCTGTGGGCCTTCGTTTACACCGGCTGGGCCATCATGGGGCGCCTGGGGATGGTAAGCCTCGGCCATGGCGCCTTCCTAGGCATCGGCAGCTACGTGGTCGTGATGGGCTGGAATCACTACCACGTCTCGCCGTGGCTGGGCCTGCCGCTCGCGCTCGGGCTCGCGGCGCTGGTGGGTTTCGTCATCGGTTACCCGTGCTTCCGCTTCAAGATCGTCGGGCATTATTTCGCGCTGGTGACGCTTGCGCTGTCGGAGGTCGTGCGGCTGATCATCATCGCGCTGCGCGACTACACGGGTGGCTCGCTCGGCGTGACGCCGAAAACTGCGCTGGTCAAGGCAACGTGGTCGCTCGGCGCGATGCAGTTCTCCTCCAAGCTCGTGTGGTTCTACATCATTCTCGTCGTCTGGCTCGGCGGGCTGTGGGTATGGACGCGGGTCGACCGCTCGATGGCGCGCCTTGCGCTCGAGGCGATCAGCCAGGAGGAGGACGCGGCGGCCTCGGTCGGCATGAACGTGACGCGCCTCAAGCTTGGAGTGACTCTGATCTCGGCGCTGCTGACCTGTCTGGGCGGCGTGCTGTACGCGCAATACCAGCTCTACGTGAGCCCCGAGACGGTGTCCGGCATCGGCATCAGTCTGCAGATGGTGTTCGGCGCGATCGCCGGCGGCATGTTCGTGCGCCTGGGGCCCACCGTGGGC
>JBAUTZ010000027.1:0-18698 GCA_049582445.1 Burkholderiales bacterium | reverse complement strand
GGTGCGCTACGGGCCGACTTTTGCGGCAGGCGCTCGACGAGCGCTGCGCCGCGCGCGAAGAAACGACCGTAGCGCTCGCGGTCCTCGTCGAGCGACTTCGCTGCTTCAGGAGGGCGGGCGCGCAGCCAGGCGCGCGCGTCCTCCGCGGGAAGGCCGGCCGCGGCGAGCAGGGTTTCGGGTGGAGGGTTCTCGGTCATGGCGCGCGAAAGATAGCACGCGAAGACCCGGCCACCGCCAGGGAAACCAGGCTCTTCCCGCGCTCATTTCCCGCCACCCAGGAAGCGCTCGACGATCGCGAACTGGTCGGGGGCGTTTAGCGGGGGCGCGTGGCCGCAGCCGGCGATCGTAACCACGACCGCGCGCGGCCCGCGCTTGCGCATTTCGTCGGCGGTCTCGGCGAGCAGCAGGTCGGAGGCTTCGCCGCGCAGGCAGAGCGTCGGCACGTCGATCGCGTCCCAGGCCTCCCACTGGTCGTAGTCGTCGGGGTGGTGCACGAACTGCATGACCATGTTCGGATCGTAATGCGGCGTGACTTTGCCCTCGGCGGTGCGGCGCACGGAGGTCTCGGTGAGGCGCCGCCACTGCGCCTCCGACAGCCAGCCGTAGGGCTTGTACACGGTCCTGAAATACTGCTCGAGCTCGCTCACGCGCTCGAACCGGGGCGGATCGCCGGCGTAGGCCCGGATACGCCCGACCGCGGCGTCGCCGAGCTTCGGGCCGATGTCGTTCAGGACGAGGCGCCGGATGCGGCCCTTCAGCGCTCCGGCGGCGAGCCGGATGCCGAGCGCGCCTCCCATCGAGGTGCCGAGCCAGTGGACGCTGTCGAGCCCGAGCTGCTCGACGAGCGACACGGCGAGCCCGGCATAGAACGCGAGGCAGTATTCGTTCTTCGGGTCCGGGCTCCACTGCGACAGCCCGCGGCCGATCGTGTCCGGGCAGATGACGCGGTAGCGCGCGGCGAGGTGGGCCGCGATATCGTCCATGTCGCGGCAGGTGCGCGCGAGGCCGTGCCAGGCGATCACCGTTTCCGCGTTTCCCGCGCCCCACTCGGTGTAGTGGATCTCGCGGTCCTCGCAGATCACGTATTTCGAATTCATTTTCGCAGTCGTCCCACTATGCCGGTCGGAAAGTAGTACACGCACAGCACGAACAGCACCCCGAGCCACAGAAGCCACCGGTCGGGGTGCACCAGGTCCGGCAAGAGCGGAACGCCCTGGAGCGCGCCGCTCGCGAGCTTCATGAGGTCGCGCAGATAGGTCTGCGCCAACACGAAGATCGTCGCGCCGAGCGCCGCGCCGTACATCGTGCCCATGCCGCCGATCACGACCATGAGCAGGATGTCGACCATGATGTCGAACGACAGCGTCGCCGCGGGCCCCGTATAGCGTAGCCAGACCGCGTACAAGAGGCCTGCCGCGGTCGCGCCGAGCGCGCCGATGCAGTTGGCGGCAGTACGGTAGACGACGACGCGGTTGCCGAGCGCCTCGGCGCGGAACTCGTTCTCCCTGATCGACAGCAGCACGCGGCCGAAGGGCGAATTGACGATACGCAGGAGCACGAGGAACAGCGCGAGCGACACCGCGAACACCACGTAATAGGCCGCGAGGCGCGGCTGCAACAGGCGGGGCAGGCTGAAATTGACGCCGTCCTCGCCGCCGGTGAGCCACGACAGCTGCGAGGCGAGGATCTGGAAGAACGAGGCCACCGCGAGCGTGATCATGGCGAAGAAGATCGCGCGCACGCGCAGGCTAAGCAGGCCGACGCCGAACGCGATCGCGACCGCCAGCAGCAGCGCGAGCGCGCTGCCGGCGGCGAGACTGCCCCAGCCCGGGCCCCAGTTCGCCGCCGCGAGGCCGACGCCGTAGCCGCCGATGCCGAAGAACATGGTGTGCGCGAACGACACGATGCCGGTGTAGCCGAGCAGCAGGTCGTAGCTCGCGGCGAGAAGCACGAACACGCAGACCTTGGCGGCGACGTCGAGCGAGCGCGTGCCGGGAAATAGGAACGGCGCGAACGCAAGCGCGGCGAGCACCAGCAGCAGGGCCGCCGAGAGCACGCGGCTGCGGGGAAGGTCGCCGGAGAGCAGATAGCCGATCATTTGCCGATCGGATACAGCCCGCGCGGGCGCCACAGCAGCACGAGCACCATCAGCAGGATATTCGAGCCAAGCGCGAGCTTGGGCGCGAGGAACCCGGTGTAGTTCGCGGTCAGGCCCACGAGCAGCGCGCCGACGAAGCAGCCGCCGACCGATCCGAGACCGCCGATGATCACGACGATGAAGATGAGCACCATCACCTGCATGCCCATCTGCGCGGTGAGCGATTCCTGGTACATCGCCCACATCACGCCGCCGAGGCCGGCGAGCGCGCTGCCGGCGACGAACACGCCGACGAACAACCGCCGGATGCGGTAGCCGAGGGACTCGACCATTTCTGAGTTCTCGACCCCGGCGCGCACCAGAAGGCCGATGCGCGTGCGGTTGAGCAGCAGCCACATCGCGCCGAACACCGCGAGCCCTACCGCCACGGCGAGCACGCGGTAGCGCTCGATCGCTGCGTCGCCGAAGATGAATGCGCCGCCGAGCGCCTCGGGCCGCGGCAGCGCAATCATGTCGGGCCCCCACACCACGACGATCAACTGCTCGACCACGATTAGCCCGCCCATCGTCACCAGGATCTGCCGCAGGTGGTCGCCGTACACCGGCCGGATGACGATGCGCTCGAAGAGCCAGCCGAGCAGGCCCGCGAGCGCGACCGCGGCGAGCACCGCCGGCACGATCGCCGCGAGGTTGGCGCCGAGGTCGGCGGATTCGGTCTGGGCCTTCATCGCGAGCAGCACCGAGGCCGCGGCGTAGGCGCCGACGGAGATGAACACGCCGTGGGCGAAGTTCATCACGTCCATCAGGCCGAACACGAGCGTCAGGCCCGAGGCCATCATGAAAATCATCATTCCCATCGCCAGGCCCGCGACCGTCAGCGTCACCCAGATCGGCAGGCTCGCGACCAGCGGCAGCGCCGCGAGGGCGAGCACGGGCACGACGGCGAGCGGCAGCCAGTCGCGCTTCATTGGTGAGATTCCATGGACAACCCGAGGAGGCGTGCCTGCAGCGCTTCGTCCGCCGCGAGCGCCGCCATGCTTCCGGTGTGGACGATCCTGCCCGAGTCCATCACTGCGACCGCGTCGCCGAGGGACCTGGCAAAGTGGAAGTTCTGCTCGACCACCAGAATGGTGGTGTCGGTGCGCTTGAGCTCGCGAAACGCCTCGATCATGTTGCCGATGATCGCCGGCGCGAGCCCCTTGGTCGGCTCGTCGACGAGCAGCAGCTTTCTCGGCTCGACGATCGCGCGCGCGATCGCGAGCATCTGTTTCTGGCCGCCGGAGAGGTTGCCGGCGAGACCGTGCCAGAACTGCTCGAGCGGCGGAAACAGGCGGAAGATCCACGCCAGGCGCTTCTCGTCCGGCGCACCGGCGCGCGCGGCCAGCAGCATGTTCTCGCGCACCGTGAGGCCGGCGAAGATGCCCATGTTCTCGGGCACGTAGGCGACGCCGAGCCGCGCGATATCGGGGGTCTGCAGGCGCTGCATTTCAGTTTTTTCGAAAACAATGCGTCCCGCCGAGGAGCGCCACAACCCCATGATGGTGCGCAGACACGTGGTCTTGCCCGCGCCGTTCCGGCCGAGCAGCATGGTGAGGCCGCCGCGCGGCACCTCGAAGTCCACGCCCTGCAGGATGTGGTACTGGCCGATGTGCGTGTTGACCCCGGCGAGCGAGAGCATCGCTTCAGGCACGTGCGACCCCAAGATACGCTTCCTGCACGATCGGCGAAGCGATCACCTCGGCGGGCGCGCCGTCGGCGACCAGCTTGCCCTGGTGCAGCACGATGATGCGGTCGGCCAGGGACCTCACGACGTCCATCTTGTGCTCGACCAGCAGCACGGTCTTGTCTTCCTGTGCCTTGATGTGCTCGATGAGTTCCAGGATCACCGGCACCTCGTCCACGCTCATGCCGGCGGTGGGCTCGTCGAACATGAATACGTCGGGCTCGAGCGCGAGCAGGATGGCGACCTCGAGCTTGCGCTGGTCGCCGTGCGGCAGCGTCGCCGCCGCGAGCGCGCGCTTGTCGGCGAGCGCCACGCGGTGCAGATAGTGCTCGGCCTTCTCGATCAGCTCGACGTGGCGACCCCACATCGACCAAAGGTCTTTGCCCAGACCGGCGCGCGCTTGCACCGCCAGGCGCACGTTCTCCAGCACCGTGAGGCGCGGGAATAGGTTGGTAAGCTGGAACGCCCGCCCGATGCCGCGCTTGGTCCGCGCCGGGGCCGCGAGCGCGGTGACGTCCTCGCCGAACAGCGATACCGTGCCGCTCGTGGCCCTCAACTGCCCGGAAATCAGGTTGAAATAGGTCGTCTTGCCGGCGCCGTTCGGCCCGACGATGGCGGTGAGGGTGCCCGGCCGGAAGGCGCAGGACACCGCGTTCACCGCCACGTGCCCGCCGAAGCGGATCGTCAGGCCGTGCGTCTCCAGGACCGGGTGTTCCACGGTCCTCTCCTACAGCGCGCTAACCGGTCAGCGCTTGTTCGTGATCGGGACCGGAAGCTCGGAAGCCGGGATCACTCGCACCAGGTCGAGCAGGTCCCATTCGTTCTTCTGGTTCTTCTTGATGCGGAACTCGAACATGTCCTGCATCGCCTGGTGGTCTTCCTTGCGGAAGGTCATCTTGCCCTTGGGCGTGTCGAACGACATGCCCTCCATCGCCGAGATCAGCTTCTCGGTATCGGTGCTGCCGGCCTTCTTGATCGCGTCGACGATCGCCACTGCCGCAGCCATGCCGCCGCAGGTGAAGAAGTCGGGCGGCTGGTGGTAGCGCTTCTCGTGCTCGGCGACCAGCCAGTCGTTCATCTTGTTCTTCGGAAAGCCATAGTAGTAGTAGATCGCGCCCTCGACGCCGGCGAGGTCCTTCCAGCCTTTCATCACCGGCAGGATGTTGCCGCCGGGGGCGAGCTCGATGCCGTAGCGCTCGGGCTTGAGCGCCGCGATCTTGGTCACGGGGTTCGGGCCGGCCCAGATGATCACGAGCACCTTGCGCCCGGGCTTGTCCTTGAGCGCGGCGAAGATGCGCTCGGCGGAGGCGGTGAAATCGGTCGTCTGCTGCGGCGCGTACTCCTCGTGCACGATCTTCGCCTTCGAGCCGACGCGCTCGAGCGCGTCCTTGAGCGCCTTCACGCCGTCGCGCCCGAAGGCGTAGTCCTGCGCCAGGGTGGCGATCGATACGTCGCCCTTGAGCGTCGCCGCGGCTGCGAGCCCGTCCTGGGTGGAATTGCGCGACGTGCGGAAGATGTAGCGGTTCCAGTTCGCGCCGGTGATCGAATCGGCGACCGCCGGCTCGACCACCAGAATCTTCTTGTACTCCTCGGCTACCGGCAGCATCGCCAGGCCGACCCCGGAATTGACCGGGCCGACGGCGATGTCGGCCTTGTCGTCGCCGAACGCGGCGGCGAGCTGGGCCTTGCCGACGTCGGGCTTGTTCTGGGTGTCCTTCTCGATCACCACGATCTTGCGGCCCAGAACCGTCATCGTGCCGCCGGTGGCGTACTCCAGGCCCATCGTGAATCCGACGTCGCTCTGCTTAGCGTAGGCCTCCAGCGGCCCGGTCTTGTCGTACACGTGCGCGATCCTGATGTCCTGGGCCGATGCCAGGCCGGCCGCGGCCGCGAGCGACGCGGCGGCGAGCCATTTCAACGTCCGTTCCATGCTCCCTCCTCGGTGGGTGTTGCGCGCGTCATTTCGCAATGCTCGTGCCAGATGCCTCAACAAATTGATTCGTAGAGATTAAAATAAATGTAGGCGGTCACTCACAGCTCGCGAGTGTCCGAGTTCCAGGCATGTGGACGGAATATGGTGTCCGAATATCGGACACGATGTCCGCTAGACGGACAGCTGCTTCATCTCGGCGAGCTTCTCGTACAGCGTGGCTCGCGAGATGCCGAGCATCTTCGCCGCCGATACCTTGTTGCCGCCGGTCGCCTCGAGCGCGGTGCGGATCGAGCTGCGCTCGAGTTCCGCGATGAGCTGCGGCAGCGGGCGCGCCTGCGGCGCCGGCCCGAGCGCTTCGGCACGCGGCAGGATCGGGGCGAAGTCCTCGGCGTCCAGGCGCGCGCGGTCGGTGAGCATCGCCGCCTGCTCGAGCACGTTTCTCAGCTCGCGCACGTTGCCGCGCCACTCGTGCGCCGCGAGCACGGCGAGCGCGCCGGGCGCGAGTTCCCGCTGCGGCATGCCGCTGCGCGCGGCGATGCTCTCGAGCAGGTTCTCCGCCAGCGCCTCGAGGTCGGCGAGCCGCTCGCGCAGGGGCGGCACGCGGATCGGCAGCACGTTCAACCGGTAATAGAGGTCCTCGCGGAAACGCCCCGCGGCGACCAGCGCCTTCAGATCCCGGCTGGTCGCCGCGATCACGCGCACGTCGACCTTGATCACCTTGTTCGTGCCGAGCGGCTCGATTTCCTGCTCCTGCAGCGCGCGCAGCAGCTTCGCCTGCAGCGCGGGCGGCATGTCGCCCACCTCGTCGAGGAACAGCGTGCCGCGGTCGGCGAGCACGAAGCGCCCCTCGCGCCCCTTGCGCTCGGCGCCGGTGTAGGCGCCCGGGGCGACGCCGAAGAACTCCGCCTCGAGCAGCGTCTCGGGCACCGCGGCGAGGTTGACGCCCACGAACGGGCGCGTGGCGCGCGCCGAGGCGGCGTGGATCGCGTGCGCCAGCAGCTCCTTGCCGCTGCCGGTTTCGCCCAGGAGCATCACGTTGCCGTCACTCTGGGCCGCGCGCCGCGCCTGGCGCTTCACCTCGAGCGCCGCGGGGCTCGCGCCGATGAAGCTGGCGAAGGTGTACTTGGTGCGTCGCTGCGCGGCGAGCTCGCGGCGCGCGTCGTCGAGGTCCTTCTGCAGGTGCGCGAACTTCGCGATCAGCGGCTGCAGCGTGGTTTCCGGATGGTCGAAGAGCACCATTCCGAGCACGCCGATCACCTCGCCGGACTCGTCGCGCAGCGGGATGCGGCTCACGACGAAAGTCCCGGCCTTGTTGGTCATGAGGTCGACCAGGATCGGCTTGCCCGTCTCGAGCACGTGGCGCATCAGCGTGTTGGGCACCACCTCCTCGACCGGCCTGCCGACGAAGTCCTCGGCGCGCTCGAAGCCGAGTGCCGGGAGGAATTGCTTGTAGCTGTCGTTTATCCACACCACGCGTCCCGCGCGGTCGACCAGCATCATGCCCTGGCTCATGGTCGAGAACAGGTCGAACATGGAACGCGCGGCGAGCTTGAGGATGCTCTCCGCGTCGCGCGGCAGCGAGCTCGCCTGCGCGGCCGGCGGGGTGCTCATTCCGCGGGGCGAGGCTGGGGTTTCGGGCGCCGCCCGACGGTGACCTGCATCGTGAGGTTATCTTTGCCGCGCCTGACCTTCATCTTGGCGAGGCTGCCCGGGGTCAGCGCCGCGATCAGGGTCAGCATGCTCGATGGGCTGGTGACCGGCTTGCCCTCGACCTCGAGCAGCACGTCGCCGGGCTTGAATCCGGCCTTGTCGGCGGGGCCGCCGCGCAACACACCCCTGATGATCGCGCCGCGCGTGTCATCGAGCTTGAACGAGTCGGCGAGGCCGGAAGTGATCTCCTGGACCTCGACCCCGATCCAGCCGCGCGTCACGCTGCCGTTCTTGACGATCTGGTCGAGCACCATCTTCGCGGTCGATACCGGAATCGCGAAGCCGATGCCGATCGAGCCGCCCGTTTGCGAGTAGATCGCAGTGTTGATCCCGATCAGGTCGCCGCGCGAGTCTACGAGCGGGCCGCCCGAGTTGCCCGGGTTGATGGCGGCGTCGGTCTGGATGAAGTTCTCGAAAGTGTTGATCTGCAGGCCGCTGCGCCCGAGCGCCGAGACGATGCCCGAGGTCACGGTCTGTCCGACGCCGAAGGGATTGCCGATTGCGAGCACCACGTCGCCCACGCGCAGCGCGTCGGAGGAGCCGAACGTGATCGCCGGAAGGCCTTCGGCATCGACGCGCAGCACCGCGAGGTCGGTTTCCGGGTCGTTGCCGACTACCTTGGCGAGCAGTTTTTTGCCGTTCGGCAGCGCGACCTCGATTTCTTCGGCGGCCTCGACCACGTGATGATTGGTCAGGATGTATCCCGAGGGGCTCACGATTACGCCCGAGCCGAGGCTGGTGGAACGCTGCTCCTCGTCGGGGATCTGGTCGCCGAAGAAGCGCTTGAACATCGGGTCGTCGAAGATCGGGTGGCGCGGCACGCGCACCTCTTTCGACGTGAAGATGTTCACCACCGAGGGCGTGGCGTGCTCCACGGCGAAGTGCAGCGACTCGGGCTGCACCGTCGCGGCCGCCTGCTTCACCGGCGCTGGCTGCACGACCGCCACCGGGGCGCGCGAGCTTGCCCGTTGCGGCAGCCATTCGGGGTGGAACGTCGACACCACGAACAGCACTGCGACGGCTACGGTTGCGGCCTGCGAGAAGATCAGCCAGAGGCGGTACATGACTGATTTAGCCTACCATAGCGCCCAAAGGGAAAAGCGGCCCCGGAACGCCGCTGCCTGACAGTGCGCACCCGACTTGCGCGCCGAGGCGTTGTGATCCCCACCCTGTCTCGGCCCTGTCGCCGCCGTGGTCAAAAACCCCCAAATATTGAAACGGTTAGCGGCGAATCCTTGGACTTCGCGGCGGGCCATCGCTATAATGGCGCGCTTTATCGATTCCCTGTCATTTCCCTTCCAGGTTCGACTCCATGAGCGATCAAAAGCAACCCGACAAGACGCGCCGCACGCTGGTCGTCGCGACCTCGGTGGTCGGCGGCGCGGCGACGGTCGGCGCTGCCGTGCCATTCGTCTCCAGCATGCTGCCCTCCGAACGCGCCAAGGCTGCGGGGGCGCCGGTCGAGATCGATATCTCCAAGCTCGCTCCGGGCGAGCTCGGCATCTTCGAGTGGCGCGGCAAGCCGGTCTGGGTGATGAAGCGCACCAAGAAAATGCTCGAGGACATCAAGAAGGACGATTCGTTGGTCGCCGATCCAAATTCCGACGTTCCACACCAGCCGGACTACGCGAAGAACGAGTACCGGTCGATCAAGCCGGATGTGATGGTGCTGGTCGGCGTGTGCACTCACCTGGGCTGCTCGCCGCAGAAGAAGTCGGCCGAGGACAAGGGCGAAATGGGCGAAGCCTGGAACGGCGGCTTTTACTGCCCGTGCCACGGCTCCAAGTTCGACTACGCGGGCCGTGTGTACAAGGGTGTGCCGGCGCCGACCAACCTGGTGGTGCCGCCGTACGAGTTCCTCTCGGACTCGACTCTCATCATCGGCAAAGACACGAAAGGGGCTTGACCAATGGCTAGCCGTCTGATGGCGCTGTGGCAGTGGGTCGATACGCGCATGCCCTCGCTCGGGCAGGAATATCGCAAGCACCTCACCGAGTACTACGCGCCCAAGAACTTCAACTTCTGGTACTACTTCGGCTCGCTCGCGATGCTGGTGCTGGTCATCCAGATCGTGTCGGGAATCTTTCTGACGATGAACTACAAGCCCGACGCGGCGCTCGCGTTCGGCTCGGTCGAGTTCATCATGCGGGACGTCCCGGGCGGCTGGATCATCCGCTATGTCCACTCGACCGGGGCTTCGATGTTCTTTCTCGTCGTGTACCTGCACATGTTCCGCGCGCTGCTGTATGGCTCGTACCGCCAGCCGCGCGAGCTGCTGTGGATCTTCGGCGTGCTGATCTATCTCTGCCTGATGGGCGAGGCGTTCTTCGGCTACCTGCTGCCCTGGGGTCAGATGTCGTTCTGGGGCGCGCAGGTGATCGTTAACCTGTTCGACTCGATTCCCTTCATCGGCCCCGACGTAGCGCTCTGGCTGCGCGGCGACTACGTGGTCTCGGATGCGACGCTCAACCGCTTCTTCGCCTTTCACGTGATCGCGATCCCGCTCGCGCTGCTGGGCCTGGTGGTGGTGCACCTGCTCGCGCTGCACGACGTCGGCTCTAACAACCCCGACGGCATCGAGATCAAGAAGAAAAAGGATGCGAGCGGAAAGCCGCTCGACGGCATCCCGTTCCATCCCTACTACACGGTCAAGGACATCGTTGGCGTGGTGGTGTTCCTCGCGGTCTTCTGCCTGGTCATGTTCTTCGTCCCGAACATGGGGGGCTACTTCCTCGAGGCGAACAACTTCATTCCGGCCGACGCCCTCAAGACGCCGTCGCACATCGCGCCGCTGTGGTACTTCACGCCGTACTACTCGATGCTGCGGTCGGTGCCGCCGCTGTTCCTGTCGCAGTTCCCCGGGGTTCTGGTGATGGGCATGGCGGTGCTGATCCTGTTCTTCCTGCCGTGGCTCGACCGCAGCCCGGTGAAATCGATCCGCTATCGCGGGGGTCTTTACAAGACCGCGCTGGGCATATTCGTGATCGTGTTCCTGATCCTTGGCTACCTTGGCACGGTGCCGACCAACGTCTGGGGCCAGTTCGGGCCCTGGCTCGGCGAGGCGGACCGCGGGACGGTGGTGGCCCGGATCTGCACCACGCTGTACTTCCTGTTCTTCATCCTGATGCCTTGGTACACGAGAATCGACAAGACCAAGCCGGTGCCCGAGCGGGTGACGATGTGAGGACCACGATCATGAAGAAGCTGCTCATCGCGCTGCTGTTCGCGCCGCTCGCGTCGTGGGCCTCGGAGGAGGGCTACCGGCTGGATCGCGCGCCGATCGACCCCACCGATCTCGTCAGCCTGCAGGCCGGGGCGCGTACCTTCGTCAACTACTGCATGGGCTGCCACGGCGCGGAGTACATGCGCTACAACCGGCTCACCGATCTCGGCCTCACCGAGCAGCAGATCAAGGACAACCTGATGTTCACCGGCGAAAAGGTCGGGGAAACCATGAAGGTGGCGATGACGGCCAAGCAGGGCAAGGCCTGGTTCGGCGCGGCGCCGCCCGACCTTTCGGTGATCGCGCGCGCGCGCGGTGCGGACTGGCTCTACACCTACCTGCGCACGTTCTACCGCGACCCGAAGACCACGTCCGGCTGGAACAACCTGGTGTTTCCCAACGTCGGCATGCCGCACGTGTTGTGGACGCTGCAGGGCGAGAACGCGCTGAAAGAGGTCAAAACGGAAGAGGGCGGCCACGAGAAGGTCGAGTATCAGCTCACGGAGCTTTCCAAGGGTTCGCAGAACACGGTGCAGTACGACACCACGGTGCGCGATCTGGTGAACTTCCTCGTCTACGTGGGCGAGCCCGCGGCCACCAGCCGCGTGCGCATCGGGATCGTGGCGCTGTTCGTGCTCCTGATCCTGTTCGCTCTTTCCTACGCGCTCAAGAAGGAATACTGGAAGGACGTGAAGTAGAAACGTTCAAGGCATCGCAAAGCCGGGCCGGGCGGCAGTGTCGCCCGGCTTTTTTCTCTGGACCGAGGTAACGCATCATGATGCAACTGTATTCCGGCACCACCTGCCCCTTTAGCCATCGCTGCCGCTTCGTGCTGTACGAGAAGGGGATGGACTTCCAGGTCATCGACGTCGACATGTACAACAAGCCGGAAGATATCGCGGTGATGAATCCCTACAACCGCCTGCCGGTGCTGGTCGAGCGCGACCTGGTGCTCTACGAGTCGAACATCATCAACGAGTACATCGATGAGCGCTTTCCGCACCCGCAGCTCATGCCGGCCGATCCGGTGATGCGCGCCCGCGCGCGGCTCATGTTGTTCAACATGGAAGTCGAGCTCTTCTCGCAGATCGATGCGCTCGACTCGGGCAAGGAAAAGCAGGTCGACAAGGCGCGGCAGCACGTAACCGACCGCCTGATCGAGCTCGCGCCGGTGTTCACCCGGACCAAGTACATGCTCGGCGACGAATTCACCATGCTCGACGTGGCGGTCGCGCCGCTGCTGTGGCGCCTGGATCATTACGGCATCCGCCTCGGCAAGCCCGCCGCGCCTCTCATGAAGTACGCCGAGCGCATCTTCTCGCGCCCCGCCTTCATCGAGGCGCTGACGCCCTCGGAAAAGGTGATGCGCAAGTAGGCGCAATGGCCGAGATCCCCAACAAGCCGTATTTGCTGCGCGCGTTGTACGAGTGGTGCGTGGACAACGGCTACACGCCGCACCTCGCGGTGAAGGTGGACTCGCATGCCCAGGTGCCCAACGAGCACGTGAGGAACGGCGAGATCACGCTCAACGTCAGCCCGAGCGCGGTGCACAAGCTGCAGATGGGGAACGACACGATCGAGTTCTCGGCCCGCTTCGGCGGCGTGGCGCGCCACATCTCGGTGCCGGTGGCCAACGTCTACGCGCTTTACGCGCGCGAGACCGGGCACGGCATGACCTTCGAGGTCGAGCTCGCCAAGGCGCCGGTGCAGGCGCAGGGCGAGCTCGAGCCGTTTGCCGGAAGCGCCCCCCCGGCACTGCCGGTGCCGACCGAGAAGGGCAAGCCCGAGCCGCCCAAGCCTCCGGCTGGAAAGCCCACCCTCCGGCGCGTGAAGTAGACTGCGCCCAAGCGCCGGCTTAGCTCAGTTGGTAGAGCAGCGGTTTTGTAAACCGAAGGTCGCGGGTTCGATTCCTGCAGCCGGCACCACATCCCGGCATCGAGGCGCTCTGCGCGTGATGCTGTCAGAAAATTCCGTGATTGGCTCCCTCCGAACGGACCCGATAAATTGAGTTCGCGGCGCATCTGCCGCGACGAGGGGAGGGTGCGATGAAGCGATCCTGGATCGGGGTGTGCGCCGCGGCGCTTGGGCTCGCCGCGGCTGAAGCGGCGCAGGCCGCGCCGACGATGATGTCGGCGGAGTGGGCGAAGGAGGCCTGCGCGGCCTGGAATGCGGAGGGCTCACTCACCGCCGGCTTGAAACAGTCTGGCTGGACGGAGAACGACAATGGCCGCGGGTACAAGGTCATTCACGTCTATCGTACCGACTGCCAGGGGAGCGCTCCGGTCGAGCTGCGCATTGCGACGAAGCAGCCGACGGCGGCGTGCGTGTATGGGGGAGCGATCGAAAAGGCGCAACTCGATGACGGTGCGGACTACCTGATGCATGCCGAGACTGCGCGCTGGATGGAGATGGGCAAGGGCGAGTACGGTCCAATGAAGGCAATGCTGTTCGGCCGTCTAAAGTTCGAGGGACCGAAGATGGAGGCAATGGCGAACATGGGCCCGTTCAAGAGCTTCTTGTTGCTGGTCGGAAAGGTTCCGTCGGACGCGGGCTCGTGCCCGAAGTAGGCTGACGCGGGGCGACAGTACGGGAAGCGCCGCGGTCGTTAGAATGCGCCGCAAATGACCTTTGCGCGGCGCGCCGCACTCGGCTGCGCGCTCTTCCTTCATCTCGCGATTGCGTGCGCCGGCGGCGGGCCGCTCGGCATCGACCACAAGATTACCTACGACAATAGCGGCATCTGGAAGCGCAGTAATCAGCTGTTGCTGGAAGACCTGACGATCGCCACGGTAATCGGCGGCTCGCTGTGGCAAGGTGGCGACAGCCGGCTGGGGAACACGTTCTGGCGTTCGCTTGACTCCTCGGTGCTCGGGGCCGTGTCTTCCACCGCGATGAAGGAGATCTTCACCCGCGAGAGGCCGACGCAGACCGACGACCCGGACAAGTGGTTCCAGGGCCAGGGGCATTACAGCTTTCCGAGCGGCGAGGTGACGCTGATCAGCTCGGCGATCACGCCATTCGTACTCGAGTACGGCAAGGACGAGCCGGCGGTTTACGCGCTCGAGCTGCTGCCGCTCTACGACGCGATCGGTCGCATGAAGCAGCAGGCGCACTGGCAGACCGACGTGCTCGCCGGCTTTGCGCTCGGCACCGCCACCGGCTATTACGCGCAGAAGCGCGACAGCCCGTTCATCCTGGGCGTGTTGCCCGGCGGTTTCGAGGTGGGGCTGAAAGAGCGCTTCTAGACGGGCAAAAAAAAAGGCCCGGTTTCCCGGGCCTTCTTCTGGCGTCGCGCCGCTTTACAGCGGGCGAACGTTCGCGGCTTGCATGCCCTTCGGGCCTTTCTGCGCGTCGAACTCGACCTTCTGGCCTTCTTTGAGCGTCTTGTAGCCGCTCATCTGGATCGCGCTGTGATGCGCAAATACGTCTTCGCCGCCCCCATCAGGGGTGATGAAGCCGAAGCCTTTTTGATCGCTGAACCATTTCACCGTACCGGTGGCCATAGTGTTTCCTTGCTTGAATGAGCCGTGGCAAATCCGGGCCAAGGCATCCGGGCACGACGTCAAGAAGGGGAACTGTCTGCCACTGCGGTCGCCACGAACGCGGCGTGAGGGGTCTGCAAATTCACTGCTTGAACAGCCTGCGAGCGACACTATAGCACGCTTTACCTGCGTCCGGCTGCCGGCGGCAGTGGCAGCGCCGTCTGGTACTTGACCTGCTTCAGCGCGAAGCTCGACTTGATGTTTCCCACCCCCGGTACGCGCGACAGGAAGTCGACGATGAAGCGCTCGAGCGCCTGCACGTCCGGGACCACCACGCGCAGCAGGTAGTCGGCGTCCCCGGTCATCAGGTAGCACTCCATCACTTCGGGACGGCCGCGCATCGCCTGCTCGAAGGCCTCGAGCGCGCGCTCGACCTGCTTCTCCAGCCGTACCTGGATGAACACGCTCACCGTCAGGCCGAGCTTGAGCGGATCGAGCAGCGTGACGAAGCGCGCGATGTGGCCGGACGCTTCCAGCGCTCGTACCCGCGCGAGGCACGGCGAAGGCGACAGGTGCACCGCGCGCGCCAGCTCGACGTTCGGCATGCGGCCATTCTTCTGCAACTGCTCCAGGATCTTCAGGTCGATGGAATCGAGCGGTTTGTTTGGCATTTAATGCTTTCAGAGGCAACAGTTACAGAATATTAAGCCGCAGAGCAAGGCCTCAACAAGCCGGAACGCAACCCCGTGCCAGGCGTCGCGCGCTACGATTGGGGATGGCCGACCTTTCCGATCTCGAGTCCTCCGCCTTCTGGAGGGTGAACCCGCCCGACGCCGACCCGCGCGAAACGCGCGAGTGGCTCGAGGCGTTCGATGCGCTGGTGGAGAACGAGGGGCGCGAGCGCGCGGTGTTCGTGTTGAGAAAGCTGCTCGATCACGCGCGCGCGCGGCACGTGCCGATGCCCCCGGTGCTGAACACGCCATACTGCAACAGCGTGGCGCTCGCGCAGCAGCCGCAATTTCCCGGCAACCTGGAACTCGAGCAGCGCCTGTCGGCGATCGTGCGCTGGAACGCGCTTGCCATGGTGGTGCGCGCCAACCGCGCCTATCCCGAGCTCGGCGGCCACATCGCGAGCTACGCCTCGGCCGCGGACCTGTTCGAAGTCGGCTTCAATCACTTCTTCCGCGCCGGGCAGGACGGCGACCTCGTCTACTTCCAGCCTCATTCCGCCCCGGGCGTTTACGCGAGGGCATACCTTGAGAACAGATTGAGCGAGGAACGGCTCGACCATTACCGCCGCGAAACCGGCGGCACGGGCCTTTCTTCGTACTGCCATCCTTACCTGATGCCCGGCTTCTGGCAGTTCCCGACCGGCTCGATGGGCCTCGGACCGATCACCGCGATCTACCAGGCGCGCTTCATGCGCTACCTTGCCGACCGCAAGCTCCTCGGCACCGAGGGTCGCAAGGTGTGGGCATTCGTCGGCGACGGCGAGATGGACGAGCCCGAATCGCTCGCCGGTCTGTCGTTGGCCGCGCGCGAGGGGCTCGACAACCTGATCTTCGTGGTGAACTGCAACCTGCAGCGCCTCGACGGCCCGGTGCGCGGCAACGGCTCGGTCGTGCAGGAGCTGGAAGGCCTGTTCGCCGGCGCCGGCTGGAACGTAGTCAAGCTCCTGTGGGGCTCGGACTGGGATCGGCTGTTCGCGCGCGACGAGAACGCCGTGCTGCTCAAGCGCCTGCACGAAACCGTCGACGGCGAGTTCCAGACCTACGCCGCAACCGACGGGCGCTTCAACCGCGAGCACTTCTTCAACAAGTACCCGGAGCTCAAGGCGCTGGTCGCCGACATGTCGGACGACGACATCGACCGCCTGCGGCGCGGCGGCCACGACCCGGTGAAGATTTACGCCGCATACCACGCCGCCGTGCAGCACCGCGGCCGGCCGACGGTGATCCTGGCGCAGACGAAGAAGGGCTACGGCATGGGCCTGTGGGGCCAGGGCAAGATGGGCACCCACCAGCAGAAAAAGCTCGACGACGACGCGCTGAAGGCATTCCGCGACCGCTTCTCGCTGCCCATGTCGGACGAGGACGTCACGGCGCTGCGCTTCTATCATCCCGGCACGGACAGCGCGGAACTGAAGTACCTGCACGCCTGCCGCCAGAAGCTGGGCGGCTATCTGCCGGCGCGCACGGCGGCGGCGCCAAGGCTCGAGGTGCCGCGCCAGGCGCGCCTGCTCGAAGGCACCGCGCGCGAGCAGTCGACCACCATGGTGTTCGTGCAGCTGCTCGCACAGCTGCTGAAGGACCCCAAGATCGGGGGGCGCGTGGTGCCGATCGTCGCCGACGAGGCGCGCACCTTTGGCATGCAGACGCTGTTTCGCCAGGTCGGCATCTACTCGGCGCTCGGCCAGCTCTACGAGCCCGAAGACCACGACGAGCTGCTCTACTACAAGGAGGCCAAGAACGGGCAGATCCTGGAGGAGGGCATCACCGAGGCCGGGGCGCTCGCCTCGTGGATCGCTGCGGCGACCGCCTATTCGGCGCACGGCACGCCGATGCTGCCCTTCTACATCTACTACTCGATGTTCGGTTTCCAGCGGGTCGGCGACCTCGCCTGGGCGGCGGCCGACTCTCGCGCGCGGGGGTTTCTCGTCGGCGGCACCGCGGGCCGCACCACGCTCTCGGGCGAGGGGCTGCAGCACCAGGACGGCTCGAGTCCCCTCGTCGCCGCGACCATCCCGAACTGCCGCGCCTGGGACCCGTGCTTCGGCTACGAGCTGGCGACGATCGTCGAGGACGGCGCGCGCCGCATGCTGGAAGAGCAGGAAGACGTCTTCTACTACCTCACCGTGGCGAACGAGAACTACGCGCACCCGCCGATGCCGGAGGGCGCGAGGGAGGGCATCCTGAAGGGGATGTACCTCGTCGAGCGGCGCGCGAACGCGAAGCTGCAGCTGCTCGCCTCGGGCCCGATCCTGCGCGAGGCGCTCGCCGCGGCGCAGGTACTCGAGCGCGAGCACGGCGTACCGGCGAACGTGTGGAGCGTGACGAGCTGGAGCGAACTCAGATGGGACGGGCTCGCCGAGTCGGGCGCCTCGGCCGCAGTGCGCGAGATCCGTCCTGGAACGGGTGCGAGGCCGTGGATCGCGCAGTGCCTCGAGGGAACCGAGGGCCCGATCGTCGCGGCGAGCGACTACGTGAGCGCGCTCGCCGACCTGCCGCGCCCCTGGGTGCCGCCGGGCCGGCGCTACGTGGCCCTGGGCACCGACGGCTTCGGGCGCAGCGACACGCGCGCCGCACTGAGGAATTTCTTCGGCGTCGACCGCGACGCGATCGTTGCCACGGCGTTAGCTGCCTTCTAGACGTTCTCGCCTTCGCGCGCTTTTCTCTCGCCGATGGCGCGCGCGAAATCGAGCACCGTCTGCGCCAGCGCGACGCGGTCGTCCACCGTGCGCATGACGGTCTGGGCGATCATCACCTCGATGCCGCTCGCAAGGATGCCGTCGGCCTGGTTCTCGTCGACCGCGTCGATGACGAAGCCGTCGATCAGCTTGTAGTACTCCATCGCCACCGAGCGCGCCGCGACCTCGTGCCCGAGCTCGCGCATCATCTTGCCCACGGCGCCCTTCAGGGCCTTGGCGCCGACGATCGGCGTCACCGCCACGACCGGCGCGCCGCGCTTCCTGAGCAGTTGCTTCATGCCGCCGATCTCCAGGATCGGGCGGATCGAGTGGTAGGGATTCGCCGGACCGATCACCACCGCCTCGAGGTCGTTCGCGTGCAACGCGTCGAGCACCTGGTCGGATACGCGCGCATCCTCGGCGCCGACGTAGCGCAAGCCCCTGACCTCGGGTTCGCAGGCAAGCGCGTTGTAGTACTCGGGGTAAGTCACCGCGCCGTCGTCGGTGTCGACGTAGGTGCGAACCCGGTCGTCGGTCATCGGCAGCACCCGCGCGCCGATGCCGAGGTTGTGGCAGAACTGCAGCGTCAGGTCGGTGAGGCTCCGGTCGTCGCGACGGCCGTCGGCGCGCAGCAGTGCCGCCGCGAGCGACTTGTCGCCGAGCTTGGGCCGGTCGGGGCCTCCAAGCGCGGTGAGCATGCGGTACATCGCCTGGGTCTCGCCGGCGGGCTCCCAGCCCATGTCGTCGCTCGCCAGGCCGGCGAGCGTGTAGAGAACGGTGTCGATGTCCGGCGAGAACGCGAGGCCCAGGTGCTCGAAGTCGTCGCCCGTATTGGCGATCACCGCGAGATCGCTGCCGCGCAGCCTGTACAGGCCGTCGACGAGCTTCGCTCCGCCCACCTGCCCAGTCAGTGCCACCACGGTGCCCAATGCCGCCTCCGCGAGCCGCTATGGCGCCGATTCTAATCGAGTCGGCCTGAGCGCGTCGGCCAGCGCGTGCGAGCGCTCGCGCAGCGAGCGGCGCTCGGCCGGGCTCAGGCCCGCGGGATCGAAGCGGTAGCGCTGGTGCAGCTCGAGCACGGCGGCGAGCTCGCTGCGAATCGCGTCCTCGAGCGCGCTTGCGG
>JBAUTZ010000026.1:0-7779 GCA_049582445.1 Burkholderiales bacterium | reverse complement strand
TGCGAAAGCCGTTCTCGAGCTGGATGATGTAACCGACGGGCTCGCCGCCGGGATGTGTCTCGTCCTTGTCGGTCGCGGGGTTGTGCCACACGTACACCGAGGAGTGCTCGGCATGCGTTGCGGTCACTCGGATGCCGGGCGCCGGCGTGATGGTGCCGCTCTTGTTGAAGCGCGGCAGCTGCTTGGCTGGCAGCACGCCGAGGGTGGTGAGGGACATGTTCAGATCTCCAGGCGCCCACATCGGAATGTCGTTCAGCTTCGCGAGCGCCGGCGCGTCGGCGATGTGGTCCCAGTGCCCGTGCGTCACGAGCAGCACGTCCACTTTGCCGAGCGCTTCCAGGTTCTTGTACTTCGCCGGTGTGATCGGATTCTTGACGAGCCAGGGATCGGTGACGATGACCTTGCCGCCCGGGGTTGTGATGCGAAAGCAGGATTGGCCGAGCCAGAGCAAGTGCGTCTTGCCGTCCTGGGCCAAGGCCGAAGAGGTCGCAACCGCGAGCCCGATGATCAGCGATCGAAAGATGCGGGACAACTTCATGGTTCCTCCAGTTTCAGCCACATTTCGACGCACTCTACGCGGCGTGCCTGGGTGCTTCCAATACAATTACGGCGAAGACCGATACCGGGTTTTGCATCGCCTGATCCATGACGTCCCTACGCCCGCCGACCAAAGCACCCGCGAAACCGGTCCTGTCCGACTGGTATCTGCGCTCGCGCCTCAAGATGCGGCAGATCCTTCTGCTCGCCGCGCTGGACGAGCATCGCAACATGCATCGCGCGGCGGCCAGCGTCTCGATGACCCAGCCGGCAGCGACGCGGCTGCTTGCCGATCTCGAGCGGCTGCTCGGCTTGCGCCTGTTCGAGCGAAGCGCACGCGGGCTGACGCCGAACGCCTACGGCGAAAGCCTGGTGCGCCACGCGCGCGCCATGCTTGCCACGCTCGACCACGCGCGCGACGATATCAACGCTCTGGCCAGCGGAACCGACGGCAAGATCGTGCTTGGCGCTCTTCTGGTGGCGGCGCCGGTATTGGTGCCGAGGGCAGTGGCGCGCTTCAAGGAGCGCCACCCCAGACACACGGTGCTGATCCGCGAAGGGACGAGCGCGGCGCTCGCGCCGAGGCTGCAGCGTGGCGAGCTGGATCTGATCGTGGGACGGGCATTCAGCGACCTCGCCGGCGAGGGGCTGAAATTCGAGGCCTTCTACAGCGAGCCCATGCAGGTCGTGGTGCGCCCGGCGCATCCGCTTGCGAAGCGCCGCGCGCCTCGGCTTGCGCGACTGGCCGAGGAACAGTGGATCGTTCCGACGCCCGAAGCCGCGTACCGGCGGCGGCTCGAAGCCGCGTTCAAGCAGGCCGGAGTCGAACCGCCCAGGCGGATCGTGGAATCGCTGTCGATCCTCACCAATATCGCTCTGGTGCGCGAGACCGACATGCTCGCGGTGATGCCGCGGGATGTCGCGCAGCAGTACTCCAGCCTGGGCCTAGTCCGAACCGTTGCGGTGAGACTGCCCGCGCCTTCGGGGCCGGTCGGCGTCGTCACCGTGCTCGGAAGGACGCTGCCGCCCGCGGCCGTCGACCTGATCCAGGCGCTGCGGCAGGTTGCGAGCGAGCTGAAACGCGGCGCGTGAGTGCGCCGCCGGCGATGCCGGAACGGGTATCGCAGGCCCCGGGAATTGCATTGGAGTTCCCGCACGCGGCCCCTTACAGTGGTCACCAGAACAAAATCCTGGAGGGGGACTTGCAATGACGACGAAATTTTCGGCGTTGGTGAGCGCGTGCCTGCTGGCCTCGGCACTCGTGTCGCAGTCGGCAAACGCCCAGCCGGCCAAGCCCGCCGACTATCCCAACCGGCCGATCAATTTCGTGGTGTCGTACCCTCCGGGCGGTGGCATGGACATCACCGCGCGTACCCTCGCCGCGCAGATGGAGCGCGTGACGGGCTACCAGTTCCGCGTCGAGAACCGCGGCGGCGGGGGTGGCATCATCGGCAACACCTACGTGGCCACGCAGGCGAAGCCCGACGGCTACACGGTGGGCGTCCTCGCCAACCCGACGCTCATCATCAACATCCTGAAGCAGGGGGCGAATTTCAAGAAGGATGACCTGCAGGCGATCGCCGGGATCACGTTTGCGCCGGTCGCCTGGTTCACGCGCGCCGATTCGCAGTTCGGGAAGATGGACTTCAACCAGATCCTCGCTTACGCGAAGAAGAATCCCGAGAAAGTGAAAGTCGGCGTCATCCCCAACGCTTCGTTCGATATGGCCACGCGCATCGTGGAGAAGCAGAAGGGCGTCAAGTTCACGGTCGTTCCTTTCCCGGGCGGGAAGCCCTCGGTGGTGGCGTTGCTCGGCGGCAACGTCGACATCTCCGCCGCCTACTACGACGAAGTCGACCAGTACCTCAAGGCAGGAACGCTGAAAGCGCTCGCCGTGGCCGACAACTCACCGGCGCCCCAGCTTCCCGGCGCGCCCACGATGAAGGAGCTCAACATCCCGATGGCGTCCGGCACCTGGGGCGCGGACCGCTTCGTCGCCGTGCCCAAGGGGACCAGCGAAGACATCAAGAACTATCTCGCCTATCTGATCCAGAAGACGCTGGCGGACAAGCAGACGCGCGACGCCTTCGAGAAGGTCGGCATCGAGCTCCAGGCCAAGACGATGGCCGAGGAGCAGCAGCGCTTCGACGAGTCCTATGCGGCGGTTCGCGAGTATCTGAAGAGCATCGGTGAACTGAAGGCCGGGCACTGAGCGGGCGCGCCCGCACCGGGCGCGTTCTTCCTGCTGCAGAGGCTTACGATGCTCCAAGGATTCCTGGCCGCTCTTTCGCCGGCGTGTCTTCTCGTCGAGATCCTGGGCGTCATCATCGGGATCATTTTCGGCGCCATTCCCGGCCTGACCGCGACGCTGGCGATCGCGCTGTTCGTTCCGGTCACGTTCCTGATGAGCCCCGAGAACGGCATGATCATGCTCGGCGGCATCTACGCCGGCGGCATCTTCGGGGGGAGCATCTCGGCCATCCTGATCAACGTCCCGGGCACGCCCGCCTCCGTCGTCACCGGTTGGGAAGGCTACGCGCTGGCGCGCGAGGGGAGGGCGCCGTTTGCGCTGAGTCTCGCCGCGCTTAGCTCCGGGGTGGGCGGGCTGCTGTCCGCCCTCGCGCTTCTGTTCCTCACGCCCGCGCTGTCGTCGCTTGCGCTGACGTTCGGCCCCCCCGAATACTGCGCGCTGCTGCTGTTCAGCTTCACCATCGTCACCGTCATGATGGACGGGTCGCTGATGCGCAGCCTGCTCGGCTGCTTCTTCGGCCTTCTCGTGACCACCATCGGCCTCGACCCGGTGACCGGCGCGGCGCGCTTCACATTTGGAAGCGTGGATCTCCTCTCGGGCTTCAACCTTGTGGCGGTGCTGGTCGGGTTCTTCTGCATGACCGAGGCGGTGTACCTGGCCTCGGAAGTCTTCGACGAGTCGCCGAGCGATGCGGTCAAATTCGGCAAGGACCGGGAATACGGCGCGCTGCTGAAGACGATGCTTACCCGGGCGGCCACCTATCTGCGCTCCTCCGCGATCGGCATATTCCTCGGGATTCTGCCGGCCATCGGGCCGGTGGAGACGCCGTTCATCGCGCACACGATCGAACGGCGCTTCAACAGGGGGGACGCGAAGTTCGGCAAGGGCTCGGTCACCGGCCTGATCGCCTCGGAGTGCTCGATCAGCGCGAACGTCGGCGGATCGCTCATACCTCTGATCTCGCTCGGCATCCCCGGCAGCGGCGCGGCCGCGGTATTCATCGGCGCGTTGACGCTCCACGGCCTGCAGCCGGGTCCCCTGTTGTTCCAGAACCAGCCGGTGCTGATCTACACCTTCTTCTGGGGGTTCATCGCGGTCAACCTGTTCATGCTGCTGTTCGGCATCTTCGGCGCACGTTACTTTGCCGTGGTGCTGAAGCTGCCCGCGGGCGTGCTCGCGACGTTCATCGCCTTCTTCTCGATCCTCGGCGCCTACGCCATCAACAACAGCATATTCGATGTCGGCGTGATGTTCGGCGCGACGGCTCTCGCCATGTGGCTACGGGCGCTGCGCGTGCCGATTCTGCCCATCGTGCTCGCCGTGATTCTCGGGCCCCAGTTCGAGCAGCAGACATTGGTCCTTTTCACGACCTCCGAAAGCCTGAAGAGCGTCCTGGAACGCCCAATCGCGGACGTCTTCTTCGCGCTGAGCCTGCTGATCGTCGTGTTCGCGGTCGCCAAGCGGCTGAGGAATTAAAGAGCGACAGCTGCCGTGCTCAACTTCAACCTGCTGTCGCTCCTGCTGATCGTCCTGGGCGCGGCCTTCCTCGGGCTGCAAACGCCTCAAATCGCCGCTTCTGCACGCGTGTACCCCTTGGTCATGATCGCCCTGGTCATCGCGTGCGCCCTGGTGCTTGCCGCGAAGGAATTCGCCGAGCGCTCGACGACGGTGCCCCTGGACGCCAAGCTCGCGAAGATGCTGTTCGCGCCGATGCGAAGCCGCGTCCGGGTTTTCGGCTTCGTTGCCGTCTGGCTGGCCTATGCATGGGCGCTGCCGTACGTTGGCTTCATCCTCGCCACGACATGCGCAATTTCGATTTCGTTGTGGATCCTGGCGATCAAGAGGCCTCTCGTCGGCTTTGCGGCGGCCGCGGTGTTTTCGCTCGTCATCTCGATTCTTTTTGCGACCGTTCTCTTCATACCGACTCCGTCGGGACCGGTGGATCAGCTCTTGACGCAGGCCATCTATGCGATCCAGCACCGAGGAAAATCAAATGATCATTGACTGCCATGGCCATTACACGACCGCCCCGGCCGCTCACGAGGCATGGCGCAAGGCCCAGATCGACGCCGGCGGCGATCTCTCGGCGATGCGCGGCAACGAGGCGCCTGCCATCAGCGACGACGAGATACGCGAAAGTCTCGAAAAGACCCAGCTGCGCCTGCAGCGGGAGCGCGGAACTGATCTGACGATCTTCTCGCCGCGCGCCGGCGGCATGGGACATCACATCGGGACCGAGGACATGAGCCGTCAATGGTCGCGGATCTGCAACGATCTCATCAAGCGTGTCTGTGATCTCTACCCGAAGAATTTCGCGCCGGTCTGCCAGCTCCCGCAATCGCCCGGCGTTTCCCCGTCGAACAGCATTCCGGAGCTCGTCCGTTGCGTCGAGGAGCTGGGCTTCATAGGCTGCAACCTGAATCCCGATCCCACCGGCGGCTACTGGACCGACCCGCCGGTGACCGATCCCTGGTGGTTCGGGCTCTACGAGAAACTCGAAGAGCTCGACGTGCCGGCGATGATCCATGTCAGCCAGTCGTGCAACCCGAACTTCCACTTCACGGGCGCGCACTACATCAACGCCGACACGGCCATCTTCATGCAGCTGCTCAAGTCCGACCTGTTCGTCCGCTTTCCCCGCCTGCGCTTCATCATTCCGCACGGCGGCGGAGCGGTGCCCTATCACTGGGGCCGGTATCGCGGCATAGCGATCGACATGAAGCGCCCGGAGCCCGCCGCGCTCATGGGCGACAATCTCTACTTCGACACGTGCGTGTACCACCAGCCCGGCATCAACCTGCTGGCGGAGGTGGTGCCCGTGGACAACATTCTGTTCGCCTCGGAATTGCACGGCGCGGTGCGGTGCAAGGACCCGGATACGGGGCGCTTCTTCGACGACACGCGGCACTATATCGAGGCGAATACGCGCCTCAGCGCCGAGGACAAGGAGAAGATCTACTTCAAGAACACGCTGAAGGTCTTCAGCAGGCTCAGGATTTCGGAGGGCACACGATGAACGGAACGGTGGTGCGCAACATTCACCGGGCGGGCGCGCCGACGCTCGCCGCCCTCGAGAAGCTCGGCGTGGCGACGGTGCACGAGGCACAGGGCCGCAGCGGGCTGATGCGGCCGGACGTGCGCCCGGTGTGGAGCGGGGCGCGCATCTGCGGCAGCGCGGTCACCGCGCTGATCCATCCGGGCGACAACTGGATGATCCACGTCGCGGTCGAGGTGGTGAAGCCGGGCGACGTGCTGGTGGTCGCGTGCTCGAGCGAAAACGTCGACGGCGCCTTCGGCGAGCTGCTCGCGACCTCGCTCAAGGCGCGCGGCGCGAAGGGCGCGGTGCTCGAGGTCGGCTGCCGCGACTCGCGCGAGATCGGCGAGATGCGCTTCCCGGTCTGGTCGCGCGCGATCTCGGCCCGGGGCACGGTCAAGGCGAGCCTCGGCACGGTGAACCTGCCGGTGGTGTGCGCCGGCGTGCACGTCGTTCCCGGCGACGCGGTGGTCGCCGACGACGACGGCGTGGTGGTGGTGCCGCGCACGGAGGCCGCGCGCGTGGCGCAGGCGGGCGCGGCGCGCGAAGCGAAGGAGGCGGCGAGCCGGGCGAAGCTCGAGGCGGGCGAGCTAGGCCTCGACCTTTACGGCATGCGCGGGGCGCTCGCCGAGAAGGGGCTCAAGTACGTGGACGGGCCGATCGACTGGGGTCGGCGCGAGTGAGCGCCCCGGCGCCGCTCAGTGCGCTGCTCGGCGACTATCCGGTCACGCGCGCGCTCAAGGCGGGAGAAGTGCATTCGCCGCGCGTGGCGCTCGAGTTCGCGACGGTCGCCACGCCGAGCTCGGCGTTCAAGCGCGTGGTGCGCGAGGCGGCGTTCGACGTGGCCGAGCTGGCGCTCGTCACTTACCTGATGGCGAAGGAACGCAGCGCGCCGCTCGTGCTGCTGCCGGCGGTGGTGCTCGCGCGCTTCCAGCACCCCCTCCTCATGTCGCGCGCGGCGCGCGGGCCGCTCGCGCCAGCCGGGCTGGAAGGCAAGCGCGTCGGCGTACGCTCGTGGTCGGTCACCACCGGCATGTGGATGCGCAGCATTCTCGCCGAGGACCACGGCGTCGACGTGCGACGCGTGAAGTGGGTGACCTTCGAGGAGCCGCACGTGGCCGACTTCCGCGATCCGCCGAACGTCGAGCGCGCGCCGCAGGGCAAGGACATGGTCGAAATGCTCGTCGCGGGCGAGCTGGACGCCGCGATTCTCACTGAACGCTCGCTCGCCGACGCGCGGCTGAGGCCCGTGATCCCCGACCCGGCCGGCGCGGCGCGCGCGTGGCAGGCGCGTCACGGCGGAATCCAGGTGAACCACATGGCGGTGGTGCGCTCCGCGCTCACGCGCTCCGACCCGGACGCGGTGCGCGAGGTGTACCGGCTGCTCCGAGAGAGCCGGCGCGCGGCGGGCAGTCCCGAGCTCAACCCGTTCGGGGTCGCGGCGAACCGGCGCAACCTCGAGCTCGCGATCGAGCGCACGCACGCCCAAGGCCTGATCGCGCACCGCTTTGCGGTGGACGAGCTGTTCGACGAAGTTACGGGAGCAATGGACTGATCGTCGTCCCGCGCTTCACTGCATGAACCAGCCGTGGCTCACGACCACCGACTGACCGGTGAGGGCGTTGGTCGGGTGGGCCGCGAGAAACACCGCCAGCTCGGCCACGTCGGCGGTAGTGGTGAACTCGCCGTCCACCGTCTCGCGCAGCATGACGTTGCGCACCACGTCGGCCTCGCTGATGCCGAGCTCCTTCGCCTGCTCGGGGATCTGCTTTTCCACCAGCGGCGTGCGCACGAAGCCGGGGCAGATGACGTTGGCGCGCACGCCGCGCTTGGCGCCTTCCTTGGCGAGCACCTTGCACAGCCCGAGCAGCCCGTGCTTGGCGGTGACGTAGGGCGCCTTGAGCGGCGAGCCTTCGTGCGAATGCACCGAGCCCATGTAGATCACGCTGCCGGGCCT
>JBAUTZ010000025.1:0-1885 GCA_049582445.1 Burkholderiales bacterium | reverse complement strand
GACTTACAGCATGGTCGGCCTGATCAACTCGGCGACTCGCCTGAGCGTTCCCTGGGACGAGGCGTTTTGAGTCTCGCTTGAGAGGCGCGAAGCTCAGCGCTTCTCGCCTCGCGCGATGGCCTCGGCGTCGCGCCGCATGGCGTCGAACAGGATGTCGAGCCCGAACTCGAAGATCGCGTCCAGGTTCGCGGCGCGCAGGTGCGGCACGACCGCGCTCACCAGGGGAAAGTGCGCGTCCTCGAGGGTCTCCAGCCGCACCGGCGTGGCGTCGGGCTGGCGCGCCTGGCTTGCGATATCGGCCAGGCCGGCGCCGCTCGCAAAGTAGCCCACGGTCCGGAAGTATCGCGCCGAGAGCGCCGCGTCGAACCCCAGATCGCGGAACGCTTCGAGCACCGCTTCGTATTGGGCGAAGCTGCGCTCGGTGTTGAAGCGCCGCGTCGGGATCAGGATGAACGCGTTGGGGTGGCGCAGGGCCATCTGCCGGTGCGCGCGCGCGAAGTGGCGCAGGCGCTCCAGCGGCGGCATGGACCCCCGGGGGGGGATCTGGGTCTCGTCCATCAGCTCTTCCAGCACCGCGTCCAGCAGCGCGCCCTTGTTGGCGAAGTGGTGGTAGAGCGCCATCGCTTCCACGCCCAGCGCCTGCCCCAGACGGCGCATGGACAGGCCGTCCAGGCCATCCGCGTCGATCAGCTTCAATGCCGCCTTGACGATGCGCTCGCGGCTGAGGGGCTTGCGGCGTGCCATGAAGAAGGACTTTACAACGTAAGGTTCGATGTGTACAGTGCCTTACACCGTAAAGCCAGCGTCTGCCCGGCTTCGGAATCCGAACGAGGAGGAGCTTCGCCATGAAAACAATCACCGCTGTCACCACCGCCATCGCCGCCGCTGGTTGCCTGGTCGCCGCGACGCCCCAGTCATTCGCAGCCGAAAAGCAGCCCGCGGCGTCGCGCTACTACCCGCTGCTGGGGCACTGGAAGGGCAAGGGCGAGCTCGCCGAGCCCGGACAGCCCGCGGCGAAGCTCGCGCTCAAGCTCGCGTGCCGCAAGGATGCGTCGGGCTGGGCGGTGCGCTGCGACATGTCGGCCACGAACCACGAGATGACGATCACCGAAGCCGACCTGTTCGGGGTCGACCCGGTGACCGGCCAAGGGCACTGGTACGCGGTCACCAACCAGGGCGACGCTCACGACCACTTGACCGAATGGACCGACGCCGCGACGATGAAAGCGCACTACGAGTGGGTACAGGACGGCAAGAAGATGCGCGAAGACATCCTGTTCAGGCTGCCGGGCACGAAGTCGATGGAATTCCGCAGCGTCGTCACCGCGGACGGCAAGGAAGCGGGCGTGTTCTCCGGCAAGCTGGGGCGCTGAGCAACGAGGCGATCGCAATGCGGCGCGATCTGGACGCCGTGATTGACCGCCTCGACACGGCGGAGGCGCTGGCTTATCGCGACATGTTCGCCGCCGCGCCGGCGCCGCTGGCGCGATCGCTCGGACTCGAGGCGCGGGCGCTTGCGGGCGCGACGCTGCTGATCGCGCCCGGCATTCCCGCGGCTGAATTCAACCGCGTGATCGGGCTGAGGAACCGAGGAGCCGTCAGCGAAACGGAGCTCGGCGCCGTTGCCGATGCCTACCGTTCCGCCGGCGTGAAGAACTGGTGGATCCAGATTTCGCCGGGGGCGCATAGCCACAGCTTGATCGCGCAACTGGCCGCGCGCGGCTACGCGCCGCCCGCGCGGCGCGCCTGGGTCAAGATGTGGCGCGGCACAGATAAGCCCTTGTCCGTACAGTGCGGCGCTGAAGTGCGCGCGCCGCGCGCAAGCGAGCACGCCGCTCTTGCCGAGACGGTCTGTGCCGCGTTCGGCATGCCGGCGGCCCTGGCG
>JBAUTZ010000024.1:0-2113 GCA_049582445.1 Burkholderiales bacterium | reverse complement strand
AATCGTGGGCGGAAATCGGCGGCAAGCGCTACTTCCGCACCGGGGACCTCGGGCGCATGGACGAGGACGGCTACTACTACATCTCCGATCGCCTCAAGAGAATGATCAACGCGGCGGGCTTCAAGGTCTGGCCGGCCGAGGTCGAGGCCGCGATGTACCGGCATCCGGCGATCCAGGAGTGCTGCATCATCGCAGCGCCCGATGCGCGCCGCGGCGAGACGGTGAAGGCGGTGGTGGTGCTGAAGAGGGATTACGCCGGCAAGGTGACGGGCGAGGACATCCTCGACTGGGCGCACGAGCAGATGTCGGCCTACAAGGCGCCGCGCCTGATCGAGTTCCGCGACGCCTTGCCGCGCACGGCTTCGGGCAAGCTCATGTGGCGCGCGCTGCAGGAAAGGGAGTTCTCGTGATCCGCATCGGCTCCGGGGCGGGCTTCGCGGGCGACCGGCTCGAGCCCGCGGTCGTGCTCGCCGAGCGCGGCGATATCCGTTACCTGGGGCTCGAGTGCCTCGCCGAGCGGACCATCGCGCTCGCGCAGCTGCGCAAGCTCAAGGACCCCGGCGAAGGCTACGATCCGATGCTCCTGCGACGAATGGAGCTGCTGCTGCCGGTAATCAAGCGGCGCGGCGTGCGCGTGATCAGCAACATGGGCGCCGCCAATCCGGTGGCGGCCGCCGAGGCGGTGCTCGGCGTCGCGCGCCGGCGCGGGCTCACGCTCAAAGTCGCGGCGGTCACCGGAGACGACGTGCTCGCGGCGCTGCGACCCGAGGACCGCATCCTCGAGACCGGCGGCAAGGTGGGCGATTACTCGTGGCTGGTTTCCGCCAACGCCTATCTCGGCGCCGACGCCCTGCTGCCCGCGCTCGCGAGCGGCGCCGACGTGATCCTCACCGGCCGCGTCGCCGACCCGTCGCTCTTTCTCGCACCCGCCGTACACGAGCTCGGCTGGGATCCCGCCGACACGGAGCGCCTCGCCGCCGGAACGGTGATGGGCCACCTGCTGGAATGCGCCGGCCAGGCCACGGGCGGATATTTCGCCGACCCCGGCGTGAAGGACGTGCCCGATTTCGCGCACCTGGGCTTCCCCTGGGCCGAGATCGGCGCGGACGGCCGCTTCGTGCTCGGCAAGCCCGAAGGCACCGGCGGGCGCATCGACCTGATGACGGTGCGCGAGCAACTGCTGTACGAGGTCACGGATCCGCGCGCCTACGTGACGCCGGACGTCGTCGCCGACTTCACCACGGTGCGCATCGCGCAGGCCGGGCGCGACCGGGTCTCGGTTTCCGGCGCGAGCGGATACCCGCGCCCGGCCACGCTCAAGGCGAGCATCGGCTATCACGCGGGCTACGTCGGCGAAGGCGAGATCGGCTACGCGGGGCCGAACGCGCTGGCGCGCGCGCGGCTCGCCGGCGAGACGGTGCGCGACCGCCTCGCAGGGGAATTCCGCGAGCTTCGCGTCGACCTCATCGGCTGCGATTCGTTGCACGGCAAGGCGTTCCGCGCCGCCGCCGAGCCCTACGAGGTGCGGCTGCGCGTGGCGGGCCGGGCGACGCTGCGCGAGAAGGCCGAGCTGATCGGCGAGGAAGTCGAGGCGCTGTGGACCAACGGACCGGCCGGCGGGGGCGGCGCGCGCAAGTACGTGCGCGAGCAGGTCGGCGTAGTGTCGACGCTCATCGAGCGCGAGCGCGTGCGGCCGCAGCTGACCGTGAAGGAGACACGCGGTGAAAAAGCGCTTGTATGAGCTTGCGCACTGCCGCGCAGGCGACAAGGGCAATACCTCGCTCCTGTCGCTGATCGCGCTGCGCGACGAGGACTATGCGCTGCTGCGCGACGCGGTCACCGCGGCGCGCGTCAAGGCGCACCTCGCGCACGTGGTGCGAGGCGAGGTCGTGCGCCACGAGGTGCCCAACCTGTGCGCGCTGCAGTTCGTGTGCGAGGACGCGCTGGGCGGCGGCGTCACCACTTCGCTCGCGCTCGACGCGCACGGCAAGAGCCTGAGCTACGCGCTGCTCGAGATGGAAATAGACGTCGGCTAACTGCGGCGGCGCAGGTCCGGGACGAGCAACAGCGCCGCGGCGGCGCCCACGGCCGCAGCGCCGAGCAGGCCCTGGGC
>JBAUTZ010000023.1:0-30700 GCA_049582445.1 Burkholderiales bacterium | reverse complement strand
GCTTCCGGCGCGCTACCTCTCCCAGGGGCAGAAGCGCCGCGTGGCGCTGGCGCGGCTTTGCCTCGCCGCCGACGTGCCGCTGTGGATCCTCGACGAGCCTTTCGCGGCGCTCGATGCGCGCGCGCTGGAAACGGTGGTCGGCCTGGTCGACGGCCACCTCGCGCGCGGCGGAGCGGCGATCCTGACGACGCACCAGGAAGTGACGATCGCCGCCCGCAGCCGGTTTGCGATCGTGCTCGGGAGTTGAACCCAGGCGTGCTCGGCGGACTCCAAACGATCGTCGCCCGCGACCTGCGCCTGTCGATGCGCCGGCGCGGAGACGTGCTCAACTACCTCGTGTTCTTCGTCATCGTGGTGACGCTGTTTCCGCTCGGCGTCGGAGCCGAGCCGAACCTGCTGCGCGCGATGGCGCCGGGAATCCTGTGGGTGGCGGCCTTGCTCGCGGCGATGCTGTCGCTGCAGAGGATGTTCGCGTCAGATTACGCCGACGGCACGCTGGAGCAAATGCTGATATCCGCACATCCGCTGGGGGTAATCGTGGTCGGCAAGACGATCGCGCACTGGATCATGTCAGGCTTGCCGCTCACGCTGCTCGCTCCGGTGCTCGGAGTGCAGTTTGATCTGCCTCAAGCGGCGCTCGTGACCCTGGTCCTATCCTTGGCACTCGGAACGCCGGTGCTCAGCCTGATCGGTGGCGTCGGCGCCGCGCTCACGCTGGGCGTTCGCGGCGGCGGCGTGCTGCTGGCCTTGCTGGTGCTGCCGCTCTACATTCCGGTGCTGATTTTCGGCGCCGGCGGGGTTGCCGAAGCGACAGGCGGCATGAGCGCCGCACCGCATCTTTCGCTGCTGGGGGCGTTCCTTGCAATATCATGCGCGGTGGCTCCCTGGGCCACCTGTGCGGCCCTGCGGGTCGCTTACGACTGAAGGCGGACGGAAGGAAACGTTGACGATCGACAGCTACAGGCTCGAAGGCGAACAAGGCGTGCGCGGCTGGCTGCTGCTGCGCTTCGCGGCGCCGCAGGCCTTCTATCCGCTCGCAGGCAGGATGATTCCCTGGTTCGGGGCGCTCGCGGCAGTGCTCGCCGTCGCCGGGCTCTACATCAGCTTCTTCGTCGCGCCGACCGATGCGCAGCAGGGGGAGGCGTACCGCATCATCTTCATCCACGTCGCCGCGGCATGGATGTCGATGTTCCTGTACGTGATCATGGCCTGCTGGGCGGCGCTCGGCTTCGTGCTGAACACGCGGCTCTCGGGGATGATGGCCTCGGCGATCGCGCCGACCGGTGCGATGTTCACCTTCGTTGCGCTGTGGACCGGAGCGTTGTGGGGCAAGCCCACCTGGGGCACCTGGTGGGTGTGGGACGCGCGCCTCACGTCCGAGCTGATCCTGCTGTTCCTGTATTTCGGCTTCATCGCGCTCACCAACGCGATCGAGGACCCGCGGCGCGCCGACCGTGCCGGCGCGGTGCTGGCGATCGTCGGCGTGATCAACGTTCCGATCATCTACTTCTCGGTCAAATGGTGGAACACCCTGCACCAGGGCGCTTCGGTGAGCCTCACCCGGGCGCCGTCGATGGCGATGACCATGCTCACCGGGATGCTGCTCATGGCGCTCGCCGCGTGGATGTACAGCATCGCCGCGGCGCTGTGGCGGGTGCGTTCGATCATCTTGGAGCGCGAGCGCGACGCCGAATGGGTGCGTGGACTACGGGGTATTGAATGAACTGGGGCAGCCTCGACAACTTCCTCGCCATGGGCGGCTACGCGTTCTACGTCTGGGGCTCGTACGGAGTCACGGCACTTTGCCTCGGCGTCGAAATCTGGTTGCTGGCGCGCCGTGCGCGCCGGGCGGAGGGCCGCGCATGAAGCCGCGTCACCGCAGGCTGGTCCTGATCGTCGCCGGTCTGGCGCTGCTCGCCGTCACGGCGGCGCTGGTGCTGAACGCCTTCAACAAGAACCTGGTGTTCTTCTTCAGCCCGAGCCAGGTGGCCAACAAGGAAGCGCCGATCAACAAGACCTTCCGCCTGGGCGGCATGGTGCAGCAGGGCAGCCTGAAGCGCCTGCCCGACGGCGTCACGGTCGAGTTCATCGTCACCGATACCGCCAAGACGATCCCTGTGGTCTATAAAGGCATCCTTCCGGACCTGTTCCGCGAAGGCAAGGGCGTGGTGGCGCAGGGCCGGCTCGATGCCGACGGGACGTTTCACGCGAAGGAGGTTCTCGCCAAGCACGACGAGAACTACATGCCCCCGGAGGCCGCCGACGCGATCGCCCGGGCGCAGAAAGGAGAGTTGCCGCACAAATGATTCCAGAACTCGGTCATTTCGCGCTGATCGTCGCGCTCACGCTGGCGCTGGTGCAGGGCACGCTGCCGATCATCGGCGCGGCGAAAGGCATCCCGGGCTTCGTGGCGGTGGCACGGCCGGCCGCCCAGGGACAGTTCGTTTTCGTCGCGATCGCCTTCGGTTGCCTCGCCTGGTCGTTCCTCAGCAGCGACTTCTCGGTGCAGTACGTTGCCGCCAATTCGAATTCGAAGCTGCCGCTGCAATACAAATTTGCCGCGGTGTGGGGCGGCCACGAAGGCTCGCTCCTGTTGTGGGTGCAGATGCTCACGCTCTGGATGCTGGCGGTGACGGTGTTCAGCCGCCGGCTGCCGGATGACGTGGTAGCGCGCATCCTCGGCGTCATGGGGCTGGTGAGCGTCGGGTTCCTGACGTTCATGCTCGCCACCTCGGATCCGTTCGACCGGCTGCTGCCGGCGGCCGCGGAAGGCCGCGACCTGAATCCCCTGCTGCAGGATCCCGGCATGGTGTTCCATCCACCGATGCTGTACATGGGCTATGTCGGTTTCTCGGTCGCCTTCGCGTTCGCCGTCGCCGCCCTGATCGACGGCCGGCTCGACGCCGCGTGGGCGCGCTGGACGCGCCCCTGGACCACTGCCGCGTGGGTGTTTCTCACCCTCGGCATCGCTCTCGGCAGCGCCTGGGCCTATTACGAGCTGGGCTGGGGTGGCTGGTGGTTCTGGGACCCGGTGGAGAACGCATCGTTCATGCCCTGGCTGGTGGGCACCGCGCTCCTGCACTCGCTCGCGGTAACGGAGAAGCGCGGCGGCTTCAAGGCCTGGACCGTGCTGCTGGCGATCATGGCTTTCTCGCTGTCGTTGCTCGGCACGTTCCTGGTGCGTTCCGGGGTCCTGACTTCCGTGCACGCGTTTGCCACCGATCCGCGGCGCGGCATCTTCATCCTCGCGTTCCTCGTGCTGGTGATCGGCGCTTCGCTCACGCTCTTTGCCTGGCGCGCGCCGCGCGTAGGGCTCGGCGGTCGCTTCGAGCTGGTGTCGCGCGAGTCGATGCTGCTCACGAACAACGTGCTGCTGGTGGTGGCGGCGGGCGCCGTGCTGCTCGGCACCCTGTACCCGCTGGTGCTGGACGCGCTGGGGCTCGGCAAGATCTCGGTCGGCCCGCCGTACTTCGACACGGTGTTCGTGCCGCTGATGACCCCGGCGCTGTTCCTGATGGGGGTCGGCCCGATGGCGCGCTGGCGCGAGGCGAGCGTGCCCGAGCTGGCGAAGCGATTGAAATGGGCGCTCGGGGTGAGCGTGGTGACGGCGCTGCTTGTGCCGCTCGCGCTGGGGCAGTGGACCCCGATGAAGAGCTTCGGCCTGCTGCTCGCGTTCTGGATTTTCGCCAGCACGGGTCAATCGCTCATCACGCGACTGCGCGCGCAACCCGACGCGGGGCCACTTGGCCGGCTGCGCGCCGTGCCGCGAGCCCAGCTCGGCATGCTGCTCGCCCACGCCGGAGTCGGCGTATTCGTGGTCGGCGTGACCATGGTCAAGGGCTACGAGATCGAACGCGACCTGAAGATGGACCCGGGCGATACGGCGACCGTCGGCGGCTATACGTTCCGCTTCGATGGGGTGGGCGACGCGCGCGGCCCGAACTACGTTGCGGCGCGCGGCACCGTCAGGGTACTGCGCGATGGCAAGCCGGCCTTCACCCTGCACCCCGAGAAGCGCAGCTACAGCGCCCAGGAAGCGCAGATGACGGAGGCCGCGATCCACACGGGAATCACCCGCGACCTGTACGTCTCGCTCGGCGACCCGGTCGGGGCCGGCGCCTGGACGGTGCGCATCTACTACAAGCCGTTCGTCGTCTGGATCTGGGGCGGCTGCGTAGTGATGGCGCTCGGCGGGCTGCTTGCGGCGAGCGACCGCCGTTACCGGACCGCAGTGCGCCGGCGCGAAACGCCCGCCATCGAGGGCAAGGCGCGCAAGCCGCGCGGGCCGCTGCCGCAGGGTGAGCGCGGATGAAGCGCTTCCTGCTCCCGCTGGGCATCTTCATCGTGTTGGTCCTGTTCCTCGCGGTCGGGCTGCGGCTCGATCCGCGCCAGGTACCCTCGCCGCTGATCGACAAGCCCGCGCCGCCGTTCACGCTCCCGCAGCTGGACGACCCGCAACGGCAGTTCTCGGAAAAGGACATGCTGGGCAAGGTCTGGATGCTCAACGTGTGGGCGTCGTGGTGCGTGTCGTGCCGCGAGGAGCATCCGGTGCTCGTCGAGTTCTCGAAGAAGAACATCGTTCCGATCTACGGGCTCAACTACAAGGACGAGCGCAAGGACGCGCTCGCCTGGCTCGGCAAGCTCGGCAACCCCTACACGCTGTCGATCATGGATGCTGACGGGCGCATCGGCATCGATTACGGCGTCTACGGCGTGCCGGAGACCTACGTGATCGACAAGCAGGGGGTGATCCGCTACAAGCAAATCGGGCCGGTCACGCCCGACGTGCTGGACGCGAAGATCATCCCGCTGGTGCGGAAGCTGCAGGGATGAAGCTCGCCGCGCTGCTGCTGTCGGTCCTGTTGTGGGGCGCGTTGCCGGCCCTGGCCAAGGAAGCGGTGCCCGCCGCGGACGACCCGGTGACCGAGAAGCGCGCCATCGCGCTCGAGGAGGGCCTGCGCTGCCTGGTTTGCCAGAACCAGACCATCGCCGAGTCACGCGCCGACCTGGCGATGGATCTGAAAAAAGAGATCCGCGAGCAGATCAAGGCCGGCAAGAGCGACGACGAAATCAGGCAGTTCATGGTCGCGCGCTACGGCGACTTCGTCCTTTACAAGCCCCCGTTCAAGGCCACCACGGTGCTGCTGTGGGCCGGCCCCTTCGCGCTGCTGCTCGGCGGGGTGATCGTGCTGTTCACCTATCTGCGCCGGCGGCGGACCCAGGTGGCGCAGGCGGGTCAGCTGAGCGAGGAGCAGCGCGCGCGCGCCGAAGCGATGCTGGAATCGAACGAGGATCGCGCGTGACCGCGTTCTGGCTGGTCGCGGCGCTGTTCATCGCCGTCGCGCTGGGACTGGTGCTGCCGCCGCTTCTGCGCGGCCGACGCGGTGGTGACCGGCCGGACCGCGATGCCGCCAACCTCGGCCTGTATCGCGACGAGCTCGCCGATCTCGAGCGCGAGCATGCCGCGGGTACGGTGGCCGACGCGCAGTATCGCGAAGCACGGCAGGAGATCGAGCGGCGTCTGCTCGAGGACGTGGCGCCGCAGGCCGTCGCGGCGCCGTCGCGCCGCACGCCGCGCTGGGCGGCGCTCGTGGTCGGCATCGCGCTGCCGGTCGTCGCGGTACTCGGCTACCTCAGGTTCGGCGACATCGGGGCGCTCGATCCGATGGTGCGACAGGAAGGCCACGCCGTGACGCCGCAGCAGATCAGCGACATGGTCGAGAAGCTCGCGCAGCGCATGAAGCAGAATCCCGACGACCCGCAGGGCTGGGTCATGCTGGGTCGCTCCTACGCGGTGCTGGGCCGTTTCGAGGAATCGGCGCAGGCCTACGCGCGAGCGGCGGCGCTGGTGAAGGACGACGCCGCGCTGCTCGCCGATTACGCCGACTCGCTGGCGATGGCGCGTGGCGGCAACCTTCAGGGCGAGCCCTACGCGCTGGTGAAGCGGGGCCTGGCGATCGACCCGAAGAACTTCAAGCTGCTGGCGCTCGCCGGCAGCGCCGAGTTCCAGAACAAGGACTACGCCGCAGCGGTGGGCTTCTGGGAGCGCAGCCTGGCGGAGGTGCCGCCCGAATCGGAATTCGGGCGCGCGGTTCAGTCGAGCATCGCCGAAGCGCGCGAGATGGGCAAGCTGCCGGCCGCGCAGGCGAAGGCGCCTTCGAGCGGGACGGCACCGGCGGCGATCACGGGAACGGTGCGGCTCGCGCCCGCGCTCGCGGCGCAGGTTTCCCCCGGCGACACGCTGTTCATTTTCGCGCGGGCGACGGACGGCTCGCGTATGCCGGTGGCGATCCTGCGAGTGAACGCCGCGCAGCTCCCATACGCGTTCCGGCTGGACGACAGCCTGGCCATGACGCCGAGCAACAAGCTCTCCGACCATAGCAACGTGCTGGTTGCGGCGCGCATCTCGAAATCCGGTAATGCCACGCCGCAGCCGGGAGACCTCCAGGGCAGCAGCGCGCCGGTGGCGCCCGGTACCGAGGGTCTCGTGGTGACGATCGACCAGGTCGTCAAGGATTGACCGACATCAAAGGCGGTCACGGGTCCGCGGCGCATAGTGCATGAGGGAGGACCGGAGTAGATGGCGATGGAGGCGGTTTCGGCGGATGTAGCCATCATCGGCGCGGGCGGCGCAGGACTCCGCGCCGCGATCGCGCTGGCCGAGTCCGATCCGAAGCTGCGCGTGGCCTTGATCTCCAAGGTCTATCCGATGCGCAGCCACACCTGTGCGGCGGAGGGCGGCGCGGCCGGGGTGATCAAGCCCGACGACAGCCTCGAGCACCACTTCAACGACACGGTCGGCGGCGGCGACTGGCTGTGCGACCAGGACGCGGTCGACTACCTGGTGCGCGAGGCGCCCAGAGAACTCGTCCAGCTCGAACACTGGGGCTGCCCGTGGAGCCGCGAGCCCGACGGCTCGGTCGCGGTGCGGCCGTTCGGCGGCATGAAGAAGCAGCGAACCTGGTTCGCAGCCGACAAATCCGGCTTCCACATCCTGCACACGCTGTTCCAGACCTCGCTCCAGTACCCGTCGATCGTGCGATTCGACGAGTACTACGCGACCGAGTTGCTGGTCGACGACGGGCGCTGCCAGGGACTCACGGCGATCGAGATGCGCAGCGGCCAGATGCGCCAGTTCCGCGCGCGCGCCGTGATCATCGCGGGCGGCGGCGCGGGACGCATGTTCCCCTTCACCACCAACGGCGCAATCAAGACCGGCGACGGCATGTCGCTCGCCTACCGGGCCGGCGTGCCGCTCAAGGACATGGAGTTCGTGCAGTACCACCCAACCGGGCTGCCGAGCACCGGCACGCTGCTCACCGAGGCCTGCCGCGGCGAGGGCGGGGTCCTGCTAAACAAGCATGGCCGGCGCTTCCTGCAGGACTACGGCATGGGGCCGGAGACGCCGCTTGGCAAGCCGGTGCTAAAGACCATGGAGCTCGGTCCGCGTGACCGGGTGAGCCAGGCTTTCTGGCACGAGCAGCAGAAGGGCAACATGGTGTCGACGCAGTGGGGCGACGCCATGCTGCTCGACATGCGGCACCTGGGAGAGAAGAAAATCAACGAGCGCCTGCCGCTGGTGCGCGACATGTCGATCAGCTATATGGGCGTCGACCCGGTCACCGACCCGGTGCCGGTGAGGCCGGTGGTGCATTACATGATGGGCGGCATCCACACCGACATCCGTGCCGCGACGCCGCTCGCGGGCCTGTTCGCGGCCGGTGAGTGCGCCTGCGTGAGCATCAACGGCGCCAACCGTCTCGGCTCCAACTCGCTTACCGAGCTCCTGGTGTTCGGCCGGCGCGCGGCGCTCAGCGCCGCCGAGTTCCTCTCCTCGGGCGCACGCCCAGGCAACGACGCCGCCCTTGCGGCCCGCGCGGGCGAGGCGCAGTCGCGCATCCGCGAGCTGTTGCAGCGCACGGGTGGCGGGGACACGGTCGCCGGCCTGCGCAAGGAGATGATGCACACGCTGGAAATGAATGCGGGCATCTACCGCAGCGGTGCGGGATTGACCGAGGCCTGTGCCAAGCTCGCCGAGCTGCGGCACAGGTATGCCCGCATCGAGCTGCACGACAGGACCAATGTGTATAACACCGACTTGCTGCAGGCGCTCGAGCTGGGATCGATGCTCGATTGCGCCGAGGCCGTGGCCTTAAGCGCGCTGGAGCGCCGCGAATCGCGCGGTGCGCACCAGCGGCTGGATTTCCCCGAGCGCGACGACCAGCGCTACCTCAGGCACTCTCTCGCCTATTACCGCGGCAGTGACGCCCCGCGCGTCGACTATCTGGACGTCGTGATCACGAAGTCCCAGCCTGGCGTGCGCGACTACTCCGGAGGCCACGAATGAGCGAGCGCGTGGTGGAGCTGGAGGTGCTGCGCTACAACCCGGAAACCGACCAGGAGCCGCGCTTCCAGCGCTACTCGGTTCCGTGCCGCGAGGAATGGGTCGTGCTCGACGCGCTGAACCACGTCAAGGAAAACCTCGACCCCACGCTCAGCTACCGCTGGTCCTGCCACATGGCGGTGTGCGGGAGCTGCGGCATGATGATCAACGGCGAGCCGAAGCTGGCCTGCAAGTCGTTCCTGCGCGATTACCAGGGCGTGATCCGCGTCGAGCCGCTGCGGCATTTCCCGATCGAGCGCGACCTGGTGACGGTGATCGACGACTTCGTCGCCAAGCTCGCCCGCGTGAAGCCCTACCTCATCCCCAAGGACGGGAAATCGCTCGAGGCGGGTGAATACCGGCAGACGCCTGCTCAGCTCAAGCGTTACAAGCAATTCACGCTGTGCATCAACTGCATGCTTTGCTACGCCGCGTGCCCCGAGTACGGGCTGATCCCGAAGTACCTCGGCCCCGCCGCGATCGCGCTCGGGCACCGCTGGAACGAGGATTCGCGCGACGGCGGCCGCAGCCAGCGCCAGGAGGAGCTCGCGGCCAAGGAAGGAGCGTGGGAGTGCTCGTTCGTCGGCGCCTGCTCCGAGGTTTGTCCCGAGCACGTCGATCCGGCGGCCGCGATCCAGCAGGTCAAGATCAAGAGCACCGTGGACTGGTACCAGGAGCACCTGATGCCATGGCTGAAGAAATGAGCCGCAAGCCCTACGAGCGCGCGATCACTTCGGAGTGGATCTTCCGCCACCCGCGCTACCTGCGCTACCTGGTGCGCGAGTTCAGCTGCCTGTTCATCGGCGGGTGGACGCTCCTGATGGTGTGGGGACTGAAACAGCTTGCCGAGGGGCCGGCCGCCTGGGCCGCATTCCTCGATTTGCTCAGGAGCCCGGCAAGCATCGCCTTCCACCTGCTGACGCTCGCCTTCGCCGTCTATCACAGCGTCACCTGGTTCAATCTCACGCCAAAGGCGCTTCCCGTGCAGCGGGGCGAGGAATTCGTGCCTGACGCGGTCATTTCAGGGGCGCACTTTGCAGCGTGGGCCATTGTGTCCGCGGCGCTGCTGTTTTTCGCGGGAGCATTCTAATCATGGCGCGATCCGACAAGCCCATCGTTTGGGGCCCGTTTGCCGCCGGCGGCACCCTCACCGCTTTCCTTACGCCGGCGCTGGTGCTGCTCACGCTGCTCGCGGCGCTCGGCCACGCGCCCGACCTGCTCTCGTTCGAGCGCATGCGCGCCTTCGCGGGACACGGGCTCGTCAAGCTGGTGATCGTCGGCGTGGTGTTCCTGTCGCTGTGGAGTGCAGCGCACCGCCTGCGGATCACCTGCTACGACCTCGGGTTGCGCGCAGACCGGGCGGTCGCGACGCTGGTCTACGCGGTCGCCGGCCTGGGCACGCTCGCCGCGTTGGTCTACCTGCTGCGGATCTGAAACCGGCCGCTTGCGCACGGTTGACAGCTTCCCGCGGACGGCCTAGCTTTCACCACATAAGAACAGGAGGAGGGACGACCGACCATGACGCCGCCGCCGCCGCTGGCCATTCGTGAGGAGCTTCGGGAACAACGCTTCAGCAACGTCTGGACGAACGATCTGAACGAAGTGTTCGCCGACGTGGCGCCCTATTACGACCGGGCGAATTACATCGCCAGCCTGGGTCTGTGGGGCTGGTTTCTGCGCAGCTTCATGGCGACGGTGGACGTCAAGCCAGGCGAGCGGGTGCTCGACGTGTGCGCCGGAACCAATGCGATCGGCATCGCGCTGCTCGAGCGCGAGCCTAGCTTGATGGTGCACGCGATCGATCGCAGCGCCGAAATGCAGGAAGTCGGCCGGCAGCGTGCCGAGGCGCGGGGATTCCGGATCAGCAGCACCATCGGCGACGTTCACGAATTGCCGTTTCCCGACAACCACTTCGACGTGGTCACGCTGCAATTCGCCTCGCGCCACCTGCGCGTGAAGCGCGTGTTCCAGGAGATCCACCGGGTGCTCAAGCCCGGCGGGCACTTCCACCATTGCGACATGCTGCGGCCGCGCAGCCGCTTCGTGGAGAAGGCCTACTACGCCTACCTGCGCATGTGTCTCGCGTTCACCGGCGTACTGTTCCGCAGCGGGCCCGCGGCGCTCAACTGCAAGAAGTACTTCATCCATGCGCTCGAGATGTTCTACTCGGCCGAAGAGCTTTCCGTGGTCTTGCGCGAGCTGGGCTACGTCGACGTCACGTCCAGCACCGTGCTCTACGGCATGCTTGGATTCCATCGCGCGGTAAAGCCCCAGCCGGCCTGAGGGCCTCGGCGGGGCATGTGCCGCCGATGGACCGCGTGCATGCGCTGGCGAGGCTCAATCGCCGCATCCTCGAGACGTTCAGCAGGCGGACCGCCGACGCGCTGCGCGCAGCGCTCCCGCTACGACTCGCGCTGCCGCACCTCGAGCCGCTGCTCGCGCGCAATGTCACCAAGGAAGTGCGCAAGGACACGCTGGTGATCGAGCGTGCAGGCCGCGCGCTCGCCTGCGGCGCCGCCGATCGCGACGCGGTAGGCGAGCTGCTCGAAAGCGGAAGGCGGATCGACCGCGAATTCCTGGCGGGCGTCGGGTTAATTCCGATCCGGATCGTCGTACCCTACGACGAGATCACGCCGCTGCGCGCGCGCCGCATCGCGCAATTGCTCGACGCGGCAGGCCGCATCCTGCAGAGTTGGGCAGCGACCAGAAGGCTGCGCCAGGCATTGCGGGCGTGCTTCACGCGCGACGAATTCGAGCGGCTGCTCGAGGAGGACCTGCGGCTGTACGCCATGGAAACGCTGGCGCTCGCCCGCGCGGTGCGGCTGCCGGCGATCCTGCGCCCGGCGCGCGAATCGATCGCGCAGCGACTGTACGAAACGATGTGCCAGGTCGCGGCGCGCCTCGCGCGCGACGCGGCCGCCACCGCATACCGCGCCGGCCGCTGAGAAGATGCCGGCGGCGCGCGGGATCGTTGCAGCCGAAAGCGTCACTGCGCTCGGCGAGGTCGCGGGAAAGGTCCTGGTCGCCGGCTCGCACGGCGGTGTGATCGCCGCCTGTCTCGGGGCGGTAGCCGGTGCCCATGGGCTCATCCTGAACGATGCGGGGATCGGCAAGGACGAAGCGGGTATCGCGGGCCTGCGCTGGCTCGACGCGTTCGGCATTGCAGCCGCCACCGTCAGTCACGCGAGCGCGCGCATAGGCGACGGTGCGGACATGCTGCAGCGAGGCATCATCAGCCACGCGAACGCGATGGCTTCGATCGCCGGCGTGCGCGCGGGGCAGACGTGCCGCGAGGCGGCCGAGCGGCTGCGCGACGCTCCGGTTGCGCGGTCGCGACCGGAAGGATGCAGCGAGGGCCGTTATCGCTTGATGGCGTCACGGCCCGAGGTATGGGGACTGGATTCGGTGGGCAAGCTCGAGCCGCAGGACGCAGGCCGGGTTCTGGTGATTGGATCGCACGGAGCGCTGCACGGCGGCAGACCGGAGACCGCGCTCGGCGTCGATGCGCGCGCCGCGGTATTCCACGACGCGGGCGTGGGCGCCGACGGCGCCGGCATCACGCGCCTGACACCGCTCGACAGGCGAGCGATCCCTGCGGCGACAGCGGACTTTCGCAGCGCACGCATCGGCGACTGCCGTTCGATGTGGGAAAGCGGCGTCATATCCCATGTCAACGATACGGCTACGCATCTTGGAGCGCGGCGCGGAGAGTCCGTGCGCGAGTTCGCGGCGCGCTTCGTTCAACCCCCCGATAGCGACGCAACGCGTTGATCTCCTGATGGCTTTTCGTTGACCCGTTCGCCCGCGACACGGTAGAATCTGCCGATTTTTCCGGACGGGTCACGAATGCGCGCGCGGCTGGTTGCCGGCAATTGGAAGATGCACGGCAGCCGGGGCGCAAACCGGGCGCTGCTCGAACGGATTGTCAGCGGGATGAGCGAAATTTCCGGCGTCGATTGCGCGGTGTGCGTGCCGTTTCCCTACCTGGCGGAGACCGCCGTGCAGTTGGCGCGAACTTCCGTGGCCTGGGGTGCTCAAAACGTGAGCGAGCATGCTCAGGGCGCGTACACCGGCGAAGTTTCGGCGGCGATGCTCGCGGAGTTCAATTGTGGCTACGTGATCGTCGGTCATTCGGAGCGCCGCCAGCTCTACGGTGAGACCGACGCGCAGGTGGCGGGCAAATTCGCCGCGGCAAAGGCGGCCGGGCTGACGCCGATCCTGTGCGTCGGCGAGACGCTGGCGGAGCGTGAGTCCGGAAGCACCGAGGCCGTGGTCGCGCGCCAGCTCGAGGCCGTGTGCGAAAGGAACGGGGTCGCGGCATTCTCGGATGCGGTGCTGGCCTACGAGCCGGTGTGGGCGATCGGAACGGGGCGTAACGCGAGCCCCGAGCAGGCGCAGTCGGTGCACGCGTTTCTGCGCGAGCGCCTCGCGCAGGAGGACAAACGGGTGGCCGCGGGCCTGCGTGTTCTGTACGGCGGCAGCATGAAGCCGTCGAACGCCGCGGCGCTCGCCGCCATGCCCGACGTCGATGGTGGCCTCGTCGGCGGGGCATCACTGGTGGCGGAGGATTTTCTGGCGATCCTGCGCGCAACCGCAAACAGCAAGGGATGAACACATGGAATTCTGGAACAGCGTAATCATCGTCGTACACGTCCTGATCGCAGCTGCCATCATCGGACTGGTGTTGTTGCAGCATGGCAAGGGCGCCGACATGGGGTCCGGTTTCGGCGGGGGCGCCTCGAGCAGCCTGTTCGGCGCAACCGGGTCGGCGAACTTCCTGTCGCGCACCACGGCTGTCCTCGCCGCGTTGTTCTTCGTTTCCAGCCTGAGTCTGTCGTATTTCGCGACGCACCAGGTGGCGCCCAGCGCCGGCGTCATGGACACCGTGAAAGATCAGCCCGCGGCGCCCAAGCCCGCGGCCGAGGCGCCAAAGCCCGCGGCGCCCCAGCCCGCAGCGCCCGCCGAAAAGGATGGTTCGAAGTCGAAGGACGTTCCGAACTGATTCGACTATGAGAATTGGAGGATAATCCGAAGCGCTGTATCGTCGCCCACGTGGTGAAATTGGTAGACACGCTAGCTTGAGGGGCTAGTGGCCTAATCAGCCGTAGCAGTTCGAGTCTGCTCGTGGGCACCAAACTTCTATGCTGGCCGAATATTTTCCGATCCTGCTGTTCATCCTCGTCGGTCTCGCCATCGGCGTGCTGCCGGTGCTGCTCGGCCGGCTGCTCGCCCCGCACCGGCCGGATCCCGAGAAGCTCTCCCCCTACGAGTGCGGCTTCGAGGCCTTCGAGGACGCGCGCATGAAGTTCGACGTACGCTACTACCTGGTCGCGATCCTGTTCATCCTGTTCGATCTCGAGATCGCGTTCCTGTTTCCCTGGGCCGTTGCGATGAAGGACATCGGGCTGTTCGGCTTCGTTTCGATGATGATCTTCCTCGGCATCCTCGTGGTCGGCTTCGTCTACGAATGGATGAAAGGAGCGCTCGAATGGGAATAGAAGGCGTTCTGCAGCAAGGCTTTGTCACCACCACCGCGGACAAGCTGATCAACTGGACGCGCACCGGCTCGCTCTGGCCGATGACGTTCGGCCTGGCGTGCTGCGCGATCGAGATGATGCATGCCGGCGCGGCCCGCTATGACCTGGACCGCTTCGGCATCGTGTTCCGTCCCAGCCCGCGCCAGGCGGACGTCATGGTGGTGGCGGGGACGCTGTGCAACAAGATGGCGCCGGCGCTGCGAAAGGTCTACGACCAGATGCCCGAGCCGCGCTGGGTGGTGTCGATGGGGTCGTGCGCCAATGGCGGCGGCTACTACCACTACTCGTATTCCGTGGTGCGTGGCTGCGACCGCATCGTGCCGGTCGACATCTACGTGCCGGGCTGCCCGCCGACAGCGGAGGCGCTGCTCTACGGCCTCGTGCAGCTGCAGAACAAGATCAAGAGAACCAACACCATCGCCCGATGACCCCGAAGCTGCAGCGCCTGCAGGACGCGCTTACCCGGGTGCTCGGCGAGCATGTCGCTTCCATCACGGAGCAGCACAACCAGCTCACCCTGGTGGTAAAGGCGGACCGGTACCGCGCGGCATGCGAGACGCTGCGCGATGACCGCGAGCTGCGCTTCGAGCAGCTCACGGACCTGTGCGGCATGGACTACCTGACCTACGGTGACCGCCCGCGGGACGAGGCGGCGCGCCCGGGGCGCTTCGCGGCGGTGCTGCACCTGTTGTCCGTGACCCACAACTGGCGGCTGCGGGTGCGCGTCTTCTGTCCCGACGACGCCTTTCCCATGCTCGACTCGGTGATCGAGGTCTGGCCCAGCGTCAACTGGTACGAACGCGAGGCCTTCGATCTGTTTGGCATCGTGTTCGACGGCCATCCCGACCTGCGGCGCATCCTCACTGACTACGGCTTCGTCGGGCATCCCTTCCGCAAGGATTTTCCGATTTCGGGCTACGTCGAGATGCGCTACGACCCGGAGCAGAAGAGGGTCATTTACCAGCCCGTCACGATCGAGCCGCGCGAGGTCACGCCGCGCGTGGTGCGCGAAGAGCACTACGCGGAAGGCGAGAAATAGATGGCCGAGATCCGCAATTACACGCTCAACTTCGGCCCGCAGCACCCGGCGGCGCACGGCGTGCTGCGCCTGGTGCTGGAGATGGACGGCGAGGTGGTGCAGCGCGCCGATCCCCACATCGGGCTGCTGCACCGTGCGACCGAGAAGCTGGCCGAGACCAGGACGTACCTGCAGACCGTGCCGTACATGGACCGTTTGGACTACGTCTCGATGATGTGCAACGAGCACGCCTACGTGCTGGCGATCGAGAAGCTGCTCGGAGTCGAGGTCCCGCTGCGCGCACAGTACATCCGCGTGATGTTCGACGAGATCACTCGCATCCTGAATCACCTGCTCGGCCTCGGCACGCACGGGCTCGATCTGGGCGCGATGACCGTGTTCCTCTACTGCTTTCGCGAGCGGGAGGACCTGTTCGATTGCTACGAGGCGGTCTCCGGGGCCCGCATGCACGCGGCGTACTACCGGCCCGGCGGCGTCTACCGCGACCTGCCGGACTCGATGCCCCAGTACGCGCCGTCGAAGTTCCGCAACGAGCGGACGATCCGCGAGCTGAACCGCAACCGGCATGGCTCGCTGCTCGATTTCATCGAGGACTTCACCGAGCGCTTCCCGAAGTGCGTGGACGACTACGAGACGCTGCTGACCGAGAACCGCATCTGGAAGCAGCGCACCGTCGGCATCGGCGTGGTCTCCGCCGAGCGCGCGCTGGCGCTCGGGTTCACGGGCCCGATGCTGCGCGGCTCGGGCGTTGCCTGGGATATCCGCAAGAAGCAACCCTATGAGGTGTACGACCGCGTGGAGTTCGACGTGCCGATCGGCAAGAACGGCGACTCCTACGACCGCTACCTGGTGCGGATCGAGGAGATGCGGCAGTCGAACCGCATCATCAGGCAGTGCGTGGACTGGCTGCGCAGGAACCCCGGCCCGGTGATCACCGACAACCACAAGGTTGCGCCGCCGTCCCGGGTCGAGATGAAGTCCAACATGGAAGAGCTGATCCACCATTTCAAGTTATTCACCGAGGGCATGCACGTGCCGGAGGGGGAGGCGTTCGCGTCGATCGAGCACCCCAAGGGCGAGTTCGGCGTGTACCTCGTCTCCGACGGCGCCAACAAGCCCTACCGCATGAAGCTGCGTTCGCCGGCCTACGCCCACCTGTCGGGCATGAACGAGCTGACACGCGGGCACATGCTGGCGGACGCCGTGACGGTCATCAGCACCATCGACATCGTGTTCGGCGACATCGACCGGTGAGCGCGTCCTGATGCTTACCCGCGAATCCCTCGACCGGATCGACCGCGAGATCGGCAAGTACCCGGCCGGGCAGAAGCGCTCGGCCGTGATGGCGGCGCTGATCATCGCGCAGGACGAGAAGGGCTGGCTGTCGACCGAGGTCATGGACTACGTCGCGAGCTACCTCGGCATCGCGCCGGTCGCGGTGTACGAGGTCGCGACGTTCTACAACATGTACAACCTGCAGCCGACCGGCAAGTACAAGCTCACGGTTTGCACCTGCCTGCCCTGCGGCCTGCAGGGCTCGCTCGAGGCCGCCGATCACCTGAAGCAAAGACTGGGCATCGACTTCAACGAGACCACCGCGGACGGCCGGTTCACGCTCAAGGAAGGCGAGTGCATGGGCGCCTGCGCCATGTCGCCGGTGGTGCTGGTCAACAACAAGCGCATGTGCGACACCATGTCACGAGAAAAGATCGACGCGCTGATCGACGAACTGTCGGGGAATTCCTGAGATGCTCGACTACGGACCGGACGCGATCCTCATGGCGGGGCTGGACGGAGCCAACTGGCGCCTCGCGGACTACGAGAAGCGCGGCGGCTACGCGGCGCTGAAAAAGCTGCTGAGCGCGAAGACGCCGCCCGAGGCGGTGATCGCTGAGGTCAAGAAATCCGCCCTGCGCGGGCGTGGCGGCGCGGGGTTTCCGACCGGGCTCAAGTGGAGCTTCATGCCGCGCCAGTACCAGGGCGAGAAGTACCTCGTGTGCAATTCCGACGAAGGCGAGCCGGGCACCTGCAAGGACCGGGACATCCTGCGCTACAACCCCCACGCCGTCATCGAGGGCATGGCGATCGCCGGCTACGCCACCGGCGCGACCGCGGGCTACAACTACGTGCACGGTGAGATCTGGGCCGTGTACGAGCAGTTCGAGGAGGCACTGCGGGAGGCCTACGCCGCCGGCTACCTCGGCAAGAACATCCTCGGCTCCGGATTCGGCTTCGAGCTCTACGCGCATCCCGGCTACGGCGCGTACATTTGCGGCGAGGAGACCGCGCTGCTCGAATCGCTCGAGGGCAAGAAGGGCCAGCCGCGCTTCAAGCCGCCGTTCCCGGCGAGCTTCGGGCTCTACGGCAAGCCCACTACGATCAACAACACCGAGACCTTCGCTGCCGTGCCCTGGATCATCGCGCATGGCGGCGATGCATTCCTCGCCCTGGGCCGGCCGAACAACGGCGGCACGAAGATCTTTTCGGTGACCGGCCACGTCAACCGGCCGGGCAACTACGAGGTGAAGCTCGGCACGCCCTTCGCCCGGCTGCTGGAGATGGCAGGCGGCGTGCGCGGCGGCAGGAAGCTGAAGGCGGTGATCCCGGGCGGGTCGTCAATGCCGGTGCTGCCCGCCGACATCATGCTGGCTACCGACATGGACTACGACTCGATCGCCAAGGCAGGGTCGATGCTCGGCTCGGGTGCGGTGATCGTCATGGATGAGACCACCTGCATGGTGCGCGCCCTGGAACGCCTGTCGTATTTCTATTTCGAGGAGTCCTGCGGCCAGTGCACTCCGTGCCGCGAGGGCACCGGATGGCTGTACCGCGTCGTCAACCGCATCGAGAACGGCAAGGGGCGACCGGAAGATCTCGCGCTGCTCGACGATGTGTCGGACAACATCGCCGGGCGGACCATCTGCGCGCTGGGCGACGCCGCCGCGCTCCCGGTCAAGAGCTTCATCAAGCATTTCCGCTCCGAATTCGAGCACCACATAGAGCACAAGCGCTGCCTCGTGCTCGGTCCGGATTCCGAGCCGAAGTGGGGCCGCTCCGGCGCGCACCGGCCGGCGTCGATGGCGAAGGCGGCCTGACATGCTGAAGCTCGAGATCGACGGCAAGCCGGTCGAGGTGGCGCAGGGCGCCACGGTGATGGAGGCCGCCCACAAGCTCGGCATCTACGTGCCGCACTTCTGCTACCACAGGAAGCTCACGATCGCGGCCAACTGCCGCATGTGCCTGGTGGAGGTGGAGAAGGCGCCCAAGCCGATGCCGGCCTGCGCGACGCCGGCGACCGAGGGAATGAAGGTGTGGACGCATTCCCCCGTCGCCAAGAAGGCGCAGAACGGCGTCATGGAGTTCCTGCTCATCAACCACCCGCTTGACTGTCCGATCTGCGACCAGGGTGGGGAGTGCCAGCTGCAGGACCTGGCCGTGGGCTACGGCCATGGTGGCTCGCGCTACCAGGAAGAAAAGCGCGTCGTGCTGCACAAGGACATCGGCCCGCTGGTGGCCGCGGAGGAGATGACGCGCTGCATCCAGTGCACGCGCTGCGTGCGCTTCGGCGAGGAGATCGCCGGTGTCATGGAACTCGGCATGATCAACCGCGGGGAGCACTCCGAGATCGTGGCCTTCGTCGGCAAGACGGTCGATTCCGAGCTCTCGGGCAACATGATCGACCTGTGCCCGGTTGGAGCGCTCACCTCCAAGCCCTTCCGTTTCAGCGCGCGCACCTGGGAACTCGCGCGGCGCAGATCCGTGTCGCCGCACGACGGGCACGGCTCCAATCTTGCGGTTCAGGTGAAGCAGAACCGGGTCATGCGCGTATTACCGCTCGAGAACGAGCAGGTCAACGAGTGCTGGCTGTCGGACAAGGACCGCTTCTCGTACGAAGGACTCAATTCCGGGGACCGCCTGACGCGCCCGATGGCCAAGCGCGACGGCGTCTGGCATGAGATCGACTGGGAGGTTGCGCTGGACCTTGTCGCGGCCGGTCTCAAGGCAGCCGGCGGCGACGTCGGTGCGCTGGCGAGCCCGCACAGCACGCTCGAGGAACTCTACCTCGTGGGCAAGCTCGCGGCGGGCCTCGGCGGCGGCGCGGATTTCCGGCTGAGGCAGTCCGACTTCTCCGCCGACGGCAAGCGGGGCGGCATTCCCTGGCTCGGAATGCCGATCGCGGAGCTTGGAGGCCTGGACCGGGTCCTGGTGGCGGGCTCGTTCCTGCGCAAGGATCAGCCGCTCATCGCGCATCGCTTGCGGCAAGCGGCCAAGCGCGGCACGCAGGTCCACGTGCTTCATTCGGCGGACGATGACTGGCTGATGCCGATCGCGAGCAAGCGCATCGTCCGTCCGTCGGAAATCCCCGGCGAGATCGCCGCGTTTGCGGAGATGTTGAAAGGCGGCAAGAACGCCGCGGTGCTGCTCGGCAATTTCGCGCAGCAGCACCCGCAGGCGGCGCGCATCCATGCCGCGGCGCAGTCCCTCGGCGTGAGGCTCGGCTTCACTGGCGAGGCAGCCAATTCGGTCGGTGGCTACGTTGCCGGACTGCCGCGTGGCGGCAACGCGCGGTCGCTGCTGGAACGGCCCCGCCGCGCCTACCTCCTGCTCAACCTCGAGCCGCGGCTCGATTGCGCCGACCCGCAGGCGGCTTCTGCGGCGCTCGGCCGGGCCGAATTCGTCGTCGCATTGTCGGCGTTCCGGCCGGAGGCGGCGGACCCGGCGCAGGTCGTGCTGCCGATCGCGGCCTTCACCGAGACTTCCGGCACGTTCGTCAGCACGGAGGGTCGCGTGCAAAGCTTCAACGGGGCCGTACCGCCGCCTGGCGAGGCGCGCCCCGCGTGGAAGGTGCTGCGCGTGCTCGGCAATCTTCTGGGCATCGCCGGTTTCGACTATCAGACCTGAGAGCAGGTGCGCGAGGAATGCCTCGCAGGCAGGGACGTACGCGCGCTGCTTTCCAATGTGATCTCGATTGAGGGCGCGCAGGCGCCAGCGAAGTCCGACGGATTGCAGCGCGTCGCCGACGTGCCGATCTATTTCGCCGACCCCCTGGTCCGGCGCGCGCCGTCGCTGCAAATGACCCGTGACGCGCAAGCCCCGCGGGCCTGGATGAACGCCGCGTTGATGGGGCGCCTCGGGATCGGGGCAGGCCAGCCCGTGCTGGTGAAGCAGGGTTCCGGCCAGGCGCGGCTGACCGCGGCGCTCGACGATCGCCTTCCAGACGGCTGCGTGCGCGTCGCGGCGGCGCATCCCGGCACGGCGGAGCTCGGGCCGATGTTCGGGGAGCTCGGGCTGGAGAGGCTCGCCGTGGGACGGGCTGCCTAGATGATCGACTGGCTGACATCGCGCCCCGACGTGTGGTTCGGCTCGATCTGGGGTCCGGCCGTGTACGTTGCCGTCCGCGACCTGCTGTACATCGTCGCCATCGTCGCGCCGCTCATGGTCGCGGTCGCCTACCTGACGTTGTGGGAGAGGAAGCTGATCGGCTGGATGCAGATCCGCATCGGCCCCAACCGCGTCGGTCCGCTCGGGTTGCTGCAGCCGATCGCCGACGGCGTGAAGCTGCTGATGAAGGAGATCATCCTTCCGACCAATGCCAGCAAGGCGCTCTACATCCTGGCGCCGATGCTCGCGATCCTGCCGGCGGTGGCGGCATGGGCGGTGATTCCCTTTGCCCCCGGGGTGGTGCTGGCGAACGTCAACGCGGGGCTGCTCTACGTCATGGCGCTCACTTCCGTGGGCGTTTACGGGGTGATCGTCGCGGGCTGGGCCTCGAACTCGAAGTACTCGTTCCTCGGCGCGATGCGCTCGGCGGCCCAGATGGTGTCCTACGAGATCGCCATGGGCTTCGCGCTGGTGGTCGTGCTGATGGTATCGGGCAGCCTCAATCTCTCGGACATCGTCGCCGCGCAGGGCAGGGGCACCTTTGCCTCGATGGGCCTCAACTTCCTGTCCTGGAACTGGCTGCCGCTGGCGCCGATCCTGGTGGTGTACTTCGTGTCGGGCGTGGCCGAGACGAACCGCGCGCCCTTCGACGTGGTCGAGGGCGAGTCGGAGATCGTCGCGGGCCACATGGTCGAATACTCGGGCATGACCTTCGCCCTGTTCTTCCTGGCCGAGTATATGAACATGATCCTGATCAGTGCGCTCACCGCGATCATGTTCTTCGGCGGCTGGCAGGCGCCCGTCGACTCGGCCGTGTTCGACTGGGTGCCGCCGATCTTCTGGCTGCTGGCGAAGATGTTCGTCATCGCGTCGCTGTTTCTCTGGTTCCGCGCCACGTTCCCGCGCTACCGCTACGACCAGATCATGCGCCTGGGCTGGAAGATCTTCATTCCCGTGACCCTGGTCTGGCTGGCGGTCGTGGGCCTGTGGATGCAGACCCCGTGGAGCATCTGGCAATGAGGGGGGAGCGATGAACCGCATCATCGATTTCTTCAAGTCCTTCCTGCTCCTGGAGCTGGTGCGGGGCCTCATGCTCACCGGGCGCCACGCGTTCGCGCGCAAGATCACCGTGCAGTATCCGGAGGAGAAGACGCCGCTCAGCCCGCGCTTCCGGGGTCTGCATGCGCTGCGCCGCTATCCTAACGGCGAGGAACGCTGCATCGCCTGCAAGCTCTGCGAGGCCGTGTGCCCGGCGTTGGCGATCCACATCGAATCCGAGGAGCGCGCCGACGGCACGCGCCGTACCACGCGCTACGACATCGACCTGATCAAGTGCATCTACTGCGGCTTCTGCGAGGAAGCCTGCCCGGTCGACGCCATCGTCGAGACAAACATCTTCGAGTTTCACGGGGAGCGGCGCGGCGACCTGTACTACACCAAGCCAATGCTGTTGGCGGTCGGCGACCGCTACGAGGAGCAGATCGCGAAGGACCGGGCGGCGGATGCCGCCTACCGCTGAACGACAAGAATAAATGTTCGAAACCTTCCTGTTCTACGCCTTTGCGGCGATCCTCCTGGTCGCCGGCGTGCGCGTCATCACGGCACGCAACCCGGTGCACAGCGCGCTGTTCCTGGTGCTCTCGTTTTTCACCGCGGCCGCGCTCTGGCTCCTCCTGCGTGCCGAATTCCTCGCGATCGCGCTGGTGCTCGTCTACGTCGGCGCGGTGATGGTGCTGTTCCTGTTCGTGGTGATGATGCTGGACATCAACGTCGAGCGGCTGCGCGAGGGGTTCTGGCGCAATCTTCCGCTCGCGCTGGCCGTGGGCGCGATCATGATGTTCGAGATGGTGGCGATCCTGGGACGCCAGTTCTTCGCCGAGGCACAGCCGCGCGAGCCGGGGCCCGGCTATAGCAACACCAAGGCGCTCGGCCTGCTGCTCTACACCGACTACGCCTACGCTTTCGAGATCGCGGCGGTGATCCTGCTGGTCGCGATCATCGCTGCGATCGCGCTCACGCTGCGCCATCGCAAGGACACGCGCAGCCAGAATCCGTCGGAGCAGGCAAGAGTGCGGCGCGCGGACCGGGTGGAGTTGCTGCCGATGCGTGCCGAAAAGGACGAATGATGGGCCCGCTCACCCTCAACCACTTCCTCGTGCTCGGCGCGCTGCTGTTTGCGGTGAGCGTGGTCGGGATCTTCATGAACCGCAGGAACATCATCATCCTGCTTATGGCGATCGAACTGATGCTGCTCGCGGTGAACCTCAATTTCATCGCCTTCTCGCATTACCTGGGCAACATCGCGGGGCAGGTATTCGTGTTCTTCATCCTGACGGTCGCAGCGGCCGAGTCGGCAATCGGCCTGGCGATCCTCGTGGTGCTGTTCCGCAACCTGAACACGATCGACGTCGAAGACCTCGACTCTCTCAAGGGATGAAAACACTCTACCTGATCGTGCCTCTGGCGCCGCTCGCGGGTTCGATCGTTGCCGGGCTGCTCGGCAGGGCAATCGGCCGCAAGGGGGCTCATTGGGTCACCATCCTGGCGGTGCTGGTCTCGTTCATCGCCTCCTGCGTGATCTTCGGCGACGTCCTGCGGGGCAACGTGTTCAACGGCGGCGTCTATACCTGGCTGACCAGCGGCGCGACGCGCCTGGAGATCGGTTTTCTCGTCGACCGTCTGTCGGCGCTCATGATGGTGGTGGTGACCTTCGTGTCGCTCATGGTGCACGTCTACACCATCGGCTACATGGCCGACGACCCGGGCTACCAGCGCTTCTTCTCCTACATCTCGCTCTTCACCTTCTCGATGCTGATGCTGGTGATGAGCAACAACTTCCTGCAGCTTTTCTTCGGCTGGGAAGCGGTGGGCCTGGTGTCCTACCTGCTGATCGGCTTCTGGTACACGCGGCCCAGCGCGATCTACGCGAACCTCAAGGCATTCATCGTCAACCGCGTCGGCGACTTCGGCTTCATTCTCGGCATAGCGCTCGTCCTGGCGAACTTCGGCACGCTCGACTACGACGCGGTGTTCACCCAGGCGCCCGCGCTCGCGGGCAAGGCGATCGAGGTGCTTCCCGGCCACGGCTGGCTGCTGATGAGCGTGATCTGCATCTGCCTGTTCGTGGGCGCGATGGGCAAGAGCGCGCAGTTCCCGCTGCACGTCTGGCTGCCGGACTCGATGGAAGGCCCGACGCCGATCTCGGCCCTGATCCACGCGGCGACCATGGTCACCGCCGGAATATTCATGGTGGCGCGCATGTCGCCGCTGTACGAGCTGTCGCAAACCGCGCTCTCGGTGGTGCTGGTGATCGGTGCGGTGACCGCGCTGTCGATGGCGATGGTGGCCGTGACGCAGTACGACATCAAGCGGGTGGTCGCCTACTCGACCCTGTCGCAGCTGGGCTACATGACCGTCGCGCTGGGCGCCTCGGCCTATTCAGTCGCTATCTTCCATCTCATGACGCATGCCTTCTTCAAGGCGGTGCTCTTCCTCGGCGCGGGGTCGGTCATCATCGCCTTGCACCACGAGCAGGACATGCGCCGCATGGGGGGACTGCGCCGCTACATGCCGATCACCTACTTGACGGTGCTCATCGGCGCACTCGCCAACGCCGGGCTGCCGCCGTTCGCGGGCTTCTTTTCCAAGGACGCGATCCTCGAGGCGGTGCACGCCTCGAGCACGCCGGGCGCGGGTTTCGCGTACTGGGCGCTGCTGATCGGGGTGTTTTTCGGCGGCCTGTACACCTTCCGGCTGGTCTTCTACGCGTTCCACGGCCAGCCGCGCATGGACGAGCACACGAGGAAGCACCTGCGCGAGTCGCCCCTGGTGGTCACCGTGCCGCTGGTGCTGCTCGCGATCCCGTCGGTCGGCGCCGGCTGGTGGATCGGCAGGTTCGTGTTCGGCGACTATTTCGGCCCGAGCATCGTGCAGCGGTTCCACGGGGAATACGAGGGCCTGTGGAGCTACATGCTGCACGGATTGGCCGGCGCGCCGTTCTGGTTCGGGCTCTCGGGCGCGGCGCTGGCGGGCTACCTCTACCTGGTACGGACCGACCTGCCCAAGAAGATTGCGATCGCCCTCGGGCCGGTCTACGCGCTCGTGGAGCGCAAGTATGGCTTCGACGAGCTCTACTCCTGGGTCTTCGCCGGCGGCGCGCGACTGCTGGGACGCGGATTGTGGCGGGGCGGCGACCAGGCGGTGATCGACGGCGTGATCGTGAACGGCTCCGCGCGCGCGGTCGGCTGGATTTCCTCCGTGGCGAGACTTTTCCAGTCGGGCCTCATCTACCAGTATGCATTCGCGATGCTGATCGGCGTGGTCCTCCTGACCTACTGGTTCCTGCGAACCTGACAAGAACAACACATGCAGAACGCGCTCCCGCTGCTTTCGCTTGCCATCTGGATTCCGATCTTCGCCGGCCTCCTGGTTCTGGCCGCGGGCGGGGATCGCAACGCGCCGATGCAGCGCGGGCTCGCGCTGGTCGGTGCGCTGCTCGGATTCGCGGTGACCATTCCGCTGTACACCGGTTTCGACCCCCACTCCGCCGGGATGCAGTTCGTCGAGCTCCGTCCGTGGATCGAGCGCTTCAACGTCAATTACCACCTCGGCGTGGACGGCATCAGCATGCTGTTCCTGCTGCTCAACAGCTTCATCACCATCCTGGTCGTGATCGCCGGCTGGACGGTGGTCGAGAGTCGCGTGGCGCAGTACTACGCCTCGTTCCTCGTGCTTTCCGGCCTGATGAACGGCGTCTTCTGCGCGCTCGACGGGGTGCTGTTCTACGTGTTCTTCGAGGCGACCCTCATTCCGATGTTCATCATCATCGGGGTGTGGGGCGGGGCGAACAGGGTATACGCGGCGCTCAAGTTCTTCCTGTATACCCTGGCGGGTTCGCTCCTGCTGCTGATCTCGGTCCTTTACCTGTACAGCAAGTCGGGGGGCAGCTTCTCGATCCTCGACTGGCACGCGCTGCCGCTGCCGCTCCGCGCCCAGGAGCTGCTGTTCTTCGGCTTCCTTCTGGCGTTCGCGGTGAAGGTGCCGATGTGGCCGGTGCATACCTGGCTGCCGGACGCGCACGTCGAGGCGCCGACGGGAGGCTCGGTCGTGCTGGCGGCGATCATGCTGAAGCTCGGGGCCTACGGTTTCGTCCGCTTCACGCTGCCGATCCTGCCCGACGCGTCGCGCGAGCTCGCCTGGCTGATGATCACGCTGTCCCTGATCGCCGTGGTGTACATCGGCCTCGTGGCGCTGGTCCAGACCGACATGAAGAAGCTGATCGCCTATTCCTCGATCTCGCACATGGGTTTCGTCACCCTGGGATTCTTCATCTTCAACGCCATCGGAATCGAGGGCGGACTGGTGCAGATGATCTCGCACGGCTTCGTCTCAGCGGCGATGTTCCTGTGCGTCGGCGTGATGTACGACCGCATGCACACGCGCCTCATCGCCGACTACGGCGGCGTGGTCAACACCATGCCGAAGTTCGCGTCATTCATGATGCTGTTCGCCATGGCGAACAGCGGCCTTCCCGCGACCAGCGGGTTCGTGGGTGAGTTCATGGTCATCATGGGAGCCATGAAGGCCAATTTCTGGATCGCCTTTGCCGCGGCCTCCACGCTGATCTGGGGTGCGGCCTACACGTTGTGGATGTACAAGCGGGTGATCTTTGGCGCGGTGGCGAACGACCACGTCTCGAAGCTTACGGACCTCAATCCGAGGGAGTTCCTGGTGCTCGCGCTGCTCGCGATCGCGGTGCTGCTGATGGGCGTCTGGCCGCTGCCGTTTACCGACATCATGCACGCCTCGGTAAACGAGCTGCTGCGCCACGTCGCGGTGCCGAAGATCTGACGGAGCCGGATCTACATGTCCCCGAGAATGATTGTCCTGATCGACCACCTGCCGATGCTGCCCGAGGTCATATTGCTGGTCGGCGCCTGCGTGCTGATGATCGCCGACCTGTACGTCAAGGACGGGCGCAGGGGAGCGAGTTACGTGATCGCGCAGGCGGTGCTGGTCGCCTGCGCGGCGGCGACCGGCTTCGTGATGTGGGGCGCCCCGGGCGCGAAGCTGTTCCTGTTCGACAAGATGTTCGTGGCCGACACCATGGCGAACGTGCTGAAGATGGCCGCTTACGTCGCCGTCTCGACCGCGCTGGTCTACTCGCGGCAGTACATGTTCGACCGCGGCCTGCTGCGCGGGGAGTTCCTGACCCTGCTCCTGTTCGCGCTGCTCGGCATGATGATCATGATGAGCGCGGGCAGCTTCCTAACGCTGTACCTCGGGCTCGAGCTGTTGTCGCTTTGCCTGTATGCGATGGTCGCGCTCAACCGCGATTCCGCGGTTTCGACCGAAGCGGCGATGAAGTACTTCGTGCTGGGCGCGCTCGCCTCCGGCCTGCTCCTCTACGGCATGTCGATGATCTACGGCGCCACCGGCACCCTCACCATCAGCGAGGTGGCGCAGCACATTCGCGAGATGAAGACTGCGGCGACGATCTTCCAGGGCTCCGCCGGGCACCGTTTCCTAGTGTTCGGCCTGGTGTTCGTCGTCGCGGGACTGGCGTTCAAGCTGGGCGTGGTGCCGTTCCACATGTGGATCCCCGACGTCTACCAGGGCGCACCGACCGCGGTGACGCTGGTGATCGGCTCGGCGCCGAAGCTCGCAGCCTTCGCCATGGCGATCCGGCTGCTGGTCAACGGCCTGCTCGACCTCGCGATCGACTGGCAGCAGATGCTCGTCATCCTGGCGCTGCTGTCGATGGCTCTGGGCAACATTACCGCGATCGCGCAGTCGAACCTGAAGCGGATGCTGGCCTATTCGACCATTGCGCACATGGGCTTCATGCTGCTCGGGCTGCTGGCGGGCGTGGTGGGCGGCAACCGGCTCAATGCGCCGGACGCCTACAGCGCGGCGATGTTCTACACCATCGTTTACGTCCTGATGTCGCTCGGCGCGTTCGGCATGCTGTTGTACCTGTCGCGCGCGGGTTTCGAGTGCGAGACGCTCGAGGACATGAAAGGCCTCAACCGGCGCAGCCCGTGGTACGCCTTCCTGATGCTGGTGCTGATGTTCTCGCTCGCCGGCATCCCTCCGACCGCCGGCTTCTACGCCAAGCTCGCCGTGCTCTCCGCGGCGGTGAACGCCGGGCAGGTATGGCTCGCCGTGGTCGCCGTCATCCTGTCGCTGATCGGCGCCTTTTACTACCTGCGCATCGTGAAGCTCATGTACTTCGACGAGCCCAAGGTGACGACCCCGATCGAGGGCCCGCGCGAGATGCGCGTGCTGCTGTCGGCCAACGGCCTGGCGTTGCTCCTCCTCGGCATCCTGCCGCAACCGCTGATGGCGCTGTGCTTCTCGGCCATCATGGGCCTGTAGGACGCGCGCGCCGGCGGTGTCGAAGAAGGACCTGACCGAGCATTTCCTGTCCGGCGAGGAGGTGTTCTCCGGCAAGCTGCTGCGCGTGCGGCGCGACGTGGTGCGCCTGCCCGACGGCGCCGAGGCGGTGCGCGAGTACATCCGGCATCCGGGAGCGGTCCTCGTGGTGGCGCTGCTCGAGCACGGGCGCGTGGTGCTCGAGCGCCAGTTCCGCTACCCGCACGGGCGCGACTTCATCGAGCTTCCCGCGGGCAAGCTCGAGCCCGGGGAGCCTCACCTCGAGACGGCGAAGCGCGAGCTGCTCGAGGAGACCGGCTACGTCGCCGCCGAGTGGCGGCGCCTGGGCGTGATCCACACCTCGATCGGCTACACCGACGAGTCGATCGAGATGTTCCTCGCCAGGGGACTGACCAAGCGCGAAGCCAAGCTCGACGACGAGGAGTTCCTCGAGGTGTTCGACGTGCCGTTCGAGGAGGCCGTCGCCATGGTGCGCGACGGCCGCATCACCGACGCCAAGAGCGTCGCCGGCCTGCTCTGGGTCAAGAGCTTCCTCTAGCCGCACACCCCCACGTAGCCGCAGGCGGTGCAGTAGTCGCAGCCGTCCTTGCGGATCATGGTGTAGTTGCCGCACTCGGGGCAGCGCCCGCCCTGCATCACCGGCGCCTGGCCCTTTTTCTCCGGCGCCTCGAGGATGCCCATCTGCTGCACCGGAACCCCTTTCTCGTCGAGGATTCCGAGCATGGCGTAGCGGTGCAGGATGAGCCGCGCCAGGTACGACACGGTCGAGGGGAAGGTCTGCTGCTTCTTGCTGCCGGGCACGAAGGCCATGAAGTCGCCCAGCGGTTCGGGGAAGTCGAGCAGCTTCCTCAGCTTCATGCCGATCCAGGCCGGGTCGAGCACACGCATGTCGAGCGACAGGATCTTGCACAGCCCGTCCAGGCAGCGCGGGTACTCGCCCGAGAGCCACATGGAGTAGGGCCGGGTATGGCCGTCGGGCAGCGTGATCTCCTTCAGCCCGAGCACGAAGTCGTCGCCGGTGCGCGGGTTGAACACGTCTACCGTCCAGGACATGGTGCCGTCGGTGCCGGTCTTGGGCTCCTTCAGGCTGAACATGGTGTCGATCACGTGCGACGGTCCGCCCTCGGCGAGGGCGCCGAGCTGCTCGACCCGCCAGCGCACCACCTGGGCGAAGGCCGACACGATCGAGGGCATGCGTTTTCGCTCGCCGTGCGGCGGAAAAGGCATCTCGAACGCGTCGTCGCCCGCCGCCTTGGCGAGCGTGTCGAGCTTGAGCTTGAGCCAGCCCGCGTCGTCGGCGCGCATGTCCATGGACAGCGTCTTGGCGAGGGCACCCAGCCCGCGCGGCTGCTCGCTGCCGTTCACCCACACCTCGAACGCGTGCGGCTTGCCGTTCTGGACGTGGCCGACGAACACCGCGAAATGGCCGTGCGGGTGCTCGATCATGTAGGTCCATGCCGGATTGCCTTCCGCCAGATCCGGGCGGCCCGGCCAGCGCAAGCTGGCGAGCACCGGCTGCGGCAGTGTCTTGATCTGAATCCGCCGGTTGACGTCGTCGCTGCGGAAGTCCTGCGGCGCTTCCACCGGCTTCTCGACGCTCAGCACCGAGCCCAGGACCTTGTTCGGGCGATAGGTCGCAAGCCCCTTGAGGCCCGACTTCCAGGCGTGGAAATAGAGGTCCTTGAACTCCTCGTAGGGGTAGTCCTCGGGCACGTTCACCGTCTTTGAAATGCTCGTGTCGACGTAGGGAGCGACCGCGGCCACCATCTGCTCATGCGCTCGCGCGCTGATCTCGAGCGCGGTGACGAAGTAGGGTGGCAGCCTCTCGATGTTTCCGCCGAGCGCCTTGTACTGCCGCCAAGCGTGGTCTTCGACCGGGAACTCCTTCATCGTGCCGTCCGGCATGCGCTTCTTGCGCGTGTAGGTCCAGGAAAACGGCGGCTCGATGCCGTTGGAGGCATTGTCGGCGAACGCCAGGCTGATCGTGCCGGTAGGCGCAATCGAAAGCAGGTGGCTGTTGCGCAGGCCGAGCTTGCGGATCAGGGCCTTGATGTCCTCGGGCAGGCGCGCTGCGAAGCTGCTTCCCGAGAGGTACAGGTCGGCGTTGAACAGGGGGAACTGCCCGCGCTCGCGCGACAGCTCGGCGGAGGCGCGATAGGCCGAGTCGCGCATCGATTCGGAAATGCGTGCCGCCATGGCCCGCGCCTCGTCCGTGTCGTAGCGCAGCCGCAACATGATCAACGCGTCGCCCAGGCCGGTGAAGCCCAGGCCTATGCGCCGCTTGGCCATGGCCTCGGCGTGCTGCTGCTCGAGCGGCCAGGCGGTGACGTCGAGCACGTTGTCGAGCATGCGCACCGACACCTCGACCACGCGGGCGAAGCGCTCGAATTCGAACGCGGCCTTCTCGCCGAACGGCTGCCTGACGAAGCGGGTGAGGTCGATCGAGCCCAGGCAGCAGCAGCCGTAGGGCGGCAGCGGCTGTTCGGCGCAGGGGTTGGTCGCCTCGATCGTCTCGCAATAGTTCAGGTTGTTGTCGCGGTTGATGCGGTCGAGGAACAGGATCCCGGGCTCGGCGTGGTCGTAGGTCGAGCGCATGACCTGCTCCCACAGATGGCGCGCCGGGATCTTGCGGTAGACCCAAAGGCCGTCGTCGCGCTGGTAGCCGCCGTTCTCCGGCCACGGCCGGGCCTTGTGCACCAACTCGACGTCCTCGTCCTTCTCCACCGCGAGCATGAAATCGTCGGTCACACCGACCGAGATGTTGAAGTTGGTGAGCTCGCCCTGGTCCTTGGCGTGGATGAACTCCTCGATGTCCGGATGGTCGCAACGCAGCACGCCCATCTGCGCACCGCGGCGCGCGCCCGCCGATTCGACCGTCTCGCAGGACTGGTCGAAGACGCGCATGTAGGACACCGGGCCGCTGGCGCGCGAGTGGGTGCCCTTCACCTCCGCGCCCTTGGGTCG
>JBAUTZ010000022.1:0-1952 GCA_049582445.1 Burkholderiales bacterium | reverse complement strand
GCCTTGAGCAGGTAGTTCAGCGCGTCGCTCATGGCTCAGCCGGTGCTCCAGGCGCGCGGGCGGCGCATGCCGGCGATCTTGCACGCCTGCCGCACGTAGCCGTAGGGAAAAAGCTCGAACAGCCGGGCACGCGCCTGTGCGCCGAGGCCGAGCTCCTCGGCCAGATACCGGATGACGTAGCGCGCGTCGGCCGCGACCTGATGCGCCTCCAGATAGCGGCGCATGTATCCCATGACCTGCCAGTGCAGCGGGCCGAGGCTCAGGTTGTCGCGCCGCGCGAATTCCTCTGCGAGCGCCTCGCTCCAGTCCGCGGGATCGACGAGATACCCTTCGTCGTCCGTGTCGATTGTCCTGCCTCCGTCGACCTCGATCGCCATCGACCCGCCCTCATGCTTGTGCAGGCCGAACATATACCACGAAAAAAAACGGGGGCGCACGCCCCCGTTTGGGAAATCAGGAAAAAGCCCGGGCCGGAATCAGGAGGAAATGCTCCAGCCCGGGGTACCGCTTAATTGGACTTCTTCTCGTCTTCGCCCTTCTTGTCTTCGTCGTCCTTCTGGTCTTTCTGGTCCGTTTGCGGCGCCTTCTCTTCGTCCTTTTTCTCGTCGTCCGAGAGGATGGTGCCGGCCGGCGCTTTGATGGCGCTGGTGGCGAAGGCGTGCGTGAAGGTGAACGCGAACAGGGTTGCGAATACGGCGGCTAGCAGCTTCTTCATATCGACTCCTTGAGGTTGTGGATCAGGGATGCAACGTGCTCAGTCGGACTTCTTCTCTTCCTGCGCGGCCGGGGCGGCTGCGGCGGGCGCCGCGCCTTCCTTGACTTCGGCGACCTTCGGCTGCTCCGCCGGCTGGGCCGGGACGGCGCTTACCGGCGAGGGCGCTTTCGACTCGGTCGCCTCCTCGTCGTTGCCGCAGGCTGCCAGTCCGGCTACGGCGAGCACCATAAGCATGAGTTTCAGTTTCATCGCGATGCTCCTAGAGGTTTGGGGATCTGCGTGACGCGCGGCTCGTGCCGTGTCCGTCGGGATGAATTACAGCGGAGCGCTGTTACCGGGCGATTGCCCAGTGCAAGCAGTTCGTTTCAGCAGGGCGCAGTTTTGTTGCACGCCATGTCGCCGCGCCGGCCTGTTACACCGCGTTACATGTGGGTTCAATGCAGCCCCACCGGGTACCATATAGCACCGCCATGGAACCTCAGGACCACGCGCTGGTCGTCGACGACGACGCCGAGATCCGCGACCTGCTCGCCGAATACCTCGGACGCCAGGGCTTTCGCGTGTCACTTGCGCGCGACGGGCGCGAGATGCGCCAGGCACTGGAGACGAGCCGCCCCGACATCGTGGTGCTCGACGTCATGCTGCCCGGGGAGGATGGCCTGGCGTTGTGCCGCGACCTGCGTGCGAAGTCCGACATCCCGGTGATCATGCTCACCGCGCGTGGCGAGGAGCTCGACCGCATCATCGGCATCGAGATGGGAGCCGACGACTATCTCGCCAAGCCGTTCAGTCCGCGCGAGCTGCTGGCGCGGATGAAGAGCGTGCTGCGGCGGGCGCGAGCGCTGCCACCGACGCGCGCCGAGGGCCATCGCGTGCGCTTCGCCGGCTGGACGCTGGATCTCGCCGCGCGCCACCTGGTCGCACCCGACGGCATCGTGATCCCGCTCGGTGGCACCGAATTCCGCCTGCTTTCGGTGTTCGTCGAGCACCCGCACCGCGTGCTCGACCGCAATCAGCTCATGGACCTGACCCTGGGGCGCGAGGCAACCCCGCTCGATCGCAGCATCGACGTCCAGGTGAGCCGCCTGCGGCAGCGCCTGGGGGATGACGCGCGCGAGCCGCGCATCATCAAGACGGTGCGCAATGGCGGCTACGTGCTCGCCGCGAGCGTCGAGCGCATCGAGTGATCCGCCTGGTGCCGCGCTCGCTGTTCGGGCGCACGCTCGTCGTGCTCGGC
>JBAUTZ010000021.1:0-11637 GCA_049582445.1 Burkholderiales bacterium | reverse complement strand
TGCCGAGATACGCCTGCATCGCAAGCCGGGCAACCAGGTCGGCGGAATAGGTGTAGGTGAAGTGCAGGAATGTCCGTTCGGCTTCCAGAGGAACCGCCTCCAGGGTAATCCGGTACTCCTTCGTGTCGAGCGGCCCCTCCCCGGCGGTCAGGACGACCTGCAGGTAAGCTGACGTCGCCGTCGCCAGGCGATAGGCGAACTCCACGCGGTAGGCATCTTCCAGCGTCGATGACGGCGTAGATCTCGCCCGTGAGGCCGTCCGTGCCCTGCGCGGAGTCCAGATGCAGCGGGCGCTGTCACGGCTCGAATCGTGGATCTAAGAACAAAAAATTGCAGTATGACTTCTTCCGCGTCTTCGGGCGCGGGCCCTCGCCGTGAGATGACGCTTAAGTAGGCAATGGCGGCCTGATTAACTTGCGGCACGGGTTGGAATGAACCGATGCCGGTGACTGTTTGTCACTAGCATTGCCATTTCAACCTGGAGACTGACATGAGACTTTCCGCGAATCGGGTTCTGGCGCCCTTGGCGCTCGCCGTATCGATCGTCGCAGTCGCCGGCGTCGCGCACGCTGCGCCGCCCGCAGCGAAGGACGGCGTGCTCACCGGCGACAACGGCATGACCCTGTACACGTTCGACAAGGACAAAGCCAACTCCGGCAAGAGCGAATGCAACGGGGGCTGTGCCACGAACTGGCCGCCGTTCGTCGCGAGCGCTTCGGACTCGGCTTCGGGGGACTACAGCTTCGTTACCCGCGCCGACGGAAAGATGCAGTGGGCTTACAAAGGCAAGCCGCTCTACTTCTGGCACAAGGACCAGAAGCCGGGCGACAAGACCGGCGACGGTTTCAACCACGTCTGGCGCGTCGCTCGCGGTTAAGCGCCGCGTCGAGGTCAGCCGCTTCCGCGGCTGACCTCGTACGCTATTTGCCGAGGATCAAGGTGCCCACCGTGCTCGGGGCAACGGCCGCGCTCACGTGGAAGGCTCCGGGGAAGTAAGTGGCGTAGATCCCGGCCCAGCTTTCTCCCAAAGGATCCAGCGTCGAGGCGGTGATCGTCAGCCAGCCGCTACGCAGCGACTCGCGCTCGATTCCGAGCGCGGTGATCTTCGATTCAGCCGGCGCGGTCGGATCAATCGGAGCGATGCTGTCGTCGACTTCGACGATCTTGAACACGGGGTCCACCTTGCTGCCCGTGAACGGGGCCCCGTAGATGCCCGAAGTCGGCGGGGTGAAACCTTCTGCCGGCATCAAGCTTCCCTTGAAGATCACTCCGCGGGCTCCATCCACCGCCGCGAACGCGGAGGCGCGCCAGCGCGGCGGCTCGGCGTCGGTCGGACCCGACTCACCGCCGGAGCCTCCCGACGCGCCGGTGGTGCCCGGAGAGCCGGAGAACACCCAGTACAGGAAGTCCTGGAACTGCTCGTCGCTTCCGGCCCGAGCTGCCATCCATAGCTTGCCCCGCTGGATGTCGTAGAGGAAGACCCCCTGGTTGACCGGCACCATTACCTGTTTCGTTCCGCCTGGATTCTGCTCGTTACATGCGGCGATCAGGTCGGCGTTGCCGTCTTCCGGGCAGGTCAGCGTAATCTCGCGCATGTCGGCGCCCCAGGCGCCCCAGAACGCGATGTAGCGGCCGTCGAAGGCCAGCCCCTCGCCAAGTTGGCTGAACGTGGGATTGTCCACGAGAGGACCGCCTGCGCTGTCGGTCACCACGGTCTGGCCGATCTGCACCAAGGGCGTAAGCGCCGGCATGTCGGCCAATGGGGCGATGTATAGGCCACCCGCGGTCGGGGCGTCTTCGTTGTCCAGCCCGACGAACGCCACTTTGCCGTTTGCCGCGCTCGGTGGCGCGGTGGAGCCGAAGGTGGTCGCCGGGTCAGTGCCGGGAATTGGCATGCTGCTGTCGGCGATCACGTGAAGCGGCGAGTTGCTCACGCTCAAGTCGCGGTAGTAGACCCCGGTCCTGGAGACCGTGGTGACGCCGTCGGTGTCGGTGTAGTTGCCCTTGAAGGCGAGGTACTTGCCGTCGCTCACGGTCGGCGATCCGGGGAACTGATCGAACTTGACGCCGGTTGTGCTGGCGTTTGGCACCTGCATGTAGGAGAACTCCGGCACGCCGCCGAGCAGGCCGATGCCGGTGGACAGTCCTGCGGCCGAAGCCACATAGACTCCCGACGTGCCGAGTTTGGTACCGTCGCTCAACGTCCACACCGGGTTGGACTGACCGCGCGTGGCCATGACGCCCGCATTCATATCGATGCGCGGGATGGACGGAAACTCGGTGAACACCGCGTCGGTGTTGTTCGGCGCCGGGACCACCGTGCTGGTATCGGCCACGGTGTACAGCTTCGGCGAAGGCAGACAGGCGTCGAGGGCGAACACTCCCCGACTCATGCTTGCCGAACCTCCGGAGCCGCCCGAGCCGGTCGCGCCTCTGGCGCGGCCGCGAAACACCAACAAGCCGCTGGAATTGATCGACGGCTGGTTGTAGCTGAAGAACTTGATGTCGGTCGAACCCGGAACCGCAGTCTGGTTGTTGGAAACTACTTTCCAGGCGCCGATGACGTCGCTGCCGGGAACACACGCGGTCACCTCGGGCGGAGTCGATGGGGTGAGGGCCGTCGTACTACTGGCGCCGCCCCCTCCATCGCATGCGGCCACGAGAGAAACCAAGCCGACCGAGGCTACCGTTTGAACAAGTTTTCGAGACTGCCACATATCGATCTCCGATCTTGGAATTGCTTAACTCCATGTAAGCAATTCTCCCCGGAGCGCTTCTCATAGGACTGACCTAGGTCAACAGATCGCGAGGTAAAGGTTTGGGCCGACTCGCCCGCTTTATCCGGTGTCAAAAAGGGAGGCTTTCATCGACCGCAGCGCGCACGCGCTGTAGTCCATTTGGCCCAGCGGCTGATGGCAAATCGAATCCGTGGCGAATCACGATACTGCTAAGACATCTTCTGGCACAACGACCAGAAATCGCTACTCCGCGATGTGGCCGATCAAGTACACCGCCCGCAGGAGGGCCGTCGGCTCGGCGTCCGCGCCGAAGGCGCGTTGGAAGATGTCCTTGATCGCCGCGCTGCTGAACACCTGCGAAAGTCCGCGATTGACCTCCAGACGCAGCGCGGAATCCCCGCGCGGCAACATGATCGCGTAGGGCTCGAACGATAAGTTGTCCGGCAGCAGGACATACTTGCTGGTGTCCTTTACCTTACCGGCAATGCCTTGGAGCAGGACCTTGTCGCTCGCAAAGGCGTCGACCTTATCTCCCTCGATCGCAGCGACCGCGGCTTCGCGGCTCGGGTAGGCGACGACTTTGGCGTCGATGAACCTGCGCTGGAGCTCGGCCTTGATGGCCGCTTCGTTAGTCGTGCCGGCGATGACCGCGATCTGCTTTCCAGCAAGACCGGGAAATGCCAGGATCCCGGAGGCGCGGCGGGTAAGCACACCGGTGCTGTCGACGAACACGTAACTCGAGAAATCGACCCGCTCCATGCGCTTGAGGGTGGCCGTGGTCGAACCGCACTCCATGTCCGCCTCGCCCTTCTCGATGACGTCGAAGCGGTTCTGGCTCGTGGCTTCTACCCAGCGGATGTTCAGGTCCGGGATGTTCAATTGCTGCCGCATGCTTGCGGCAATGTGCTCGCATAGTTCGACGGTGTAACCCGCCGGCTTTCCATTTGAATCCTTATAGGAGAACGGCAGCGCGTTTGTGCGGTAGGCTATGGTCACGACCTTGCTCGTACGGATCTTCTCGACGGCCGAGGGTTGCGCGGCCGCCAATGCCGGCAACGCCAGCGCGAGCACGGCGATCAGTATCGGGCGCATGCGGTTGCTCATATGAGGGGACGCTCACCCTAGCAAGCGCCTTGCAGGAGCGCAAGCGAAGGGCAAAATCCTTTCGAATTATGCAAGAATAGCCCGGTCACTCGGGAGGAGGGTGCCGTGGGGGAGAGTCTTTCCGGCCTGGATACGTTTCCGAAGCTGCTCCTGCACCACGCCAAGGTGCGCGGAGAGCGGCCTGCGATCCGGGAGAAGGATCTGGGCATCTGGCAGACCTGGACCTGGGCTCAGTTCGCCGAGGAAGTGCGCATGCTTGCCTGCGGCTTGGCGGAGCAGGGACTCAAGCGCGGCGATCACATCGCGCTGGTCGGCGACAACCGTCCGCGCATCTACGCCGCGATGTGCGCCGCGCAATGTCTGGGCGCGGTGCCGGTGCCGCTATACCAGGACGCGGTGGCCGCCGAGATGGCGTTCCCGATCCAGAACGCGGACATCGCGCACGCGCTCGCGGAGGACCAGGAGCAGGTCGACAAGCTGCTCGAGATCCTGCCGCAATGCCCGACCCTCAGGCACATTTACTACGACGATACGCGCGGCATGCGCCACTACGTGCAGCCGCAGCTGGCGAGCTACGAGCGGCTGCGCGAGATCGGCGCCGCCGCATACCGGCGCGACCCTGCATTCCTCGAGCGCGAGATCACGAAGGGCGCAGGTGACGAGCCGGCGGCAATGTTCTTCACCTCGGGCACGACGGCGACGCCCAAGGGCGTAGTGCTCACGCACCATGCCCTCATCGACCGCGCCAAGGCGGCCGCGGAGATGGAAGGCCTCAGCGACCAGGACGTGGTGCTGGCTTACCTGCCCCCGGCCTGGATCGGCCAGAACATCTTTTCCTATGCGCAGCCTTTCGTCACAGGCTATTGCATCTGCTGCCCGGAGTCGGCCGAAACGGTCATGACCGACATGCGGGAGATCGGGCCGAGCTACTACTTCGCGCCGCCGCGCGTGCTCGAGGCGCTCCTTACCCAGGTGTCGATCAGGATGGAAGACGCGGGAAGCCTGAAGCGCGTCATGTACCGCGGCTTCATGAACGTCGCGCGCCGCGTCGGGGGCGCGATCCTCGACGGCAAGAAGGTCGGCCTGGGCGACCGATTCCTCTATGCGCTCGGGGACATGCTGGTCTACGGGCCGCTGCGCAACGTGCTCGGTATGAGCCGGGTGCGCGTCGCCTACACCGCGGGCGAGGCGATCGGTCCCGACCTGTTCAGGTTCTACCGCTCGATCGGGATCAATCTGAAGCAACTTTACGGCTCGACCGAAACCTCGGTGTTCGTATGCGTGCAGCCGAACGGGCAGGTCAAGGCGGACACCGTGGGCCCGGCGGTGCGCGGCGTCGAGCTGAAGTTCACGCCGCAAAGGGAGCTCCTGATCCGCTCGCCGGGACTGTTCAAGGAGTATTACAAGAACCCTCAGGCAACGGCCGAGGCGAAAGACAAGGATGGCTGGTTCCATACCGGTGACGCCGGCTACTTCGACCCCGACGGGCACCTCAAGATCATCGACCGGGTGAAGGACGTCGGCAGGCTGACCGACGGCACGCTGTTCGCGCCCAAATACCTGGAGAACAAACTCAAGTTCTTTCCCTACATCAAGGAGGCGGTCGCTTTCGGCGACGGGCGCGATCGCGTCTGCGCATTCATCAATTTCGACGTGGATGCGGTCGGCAACTGGGCCGAGAAGCGCAACATGCCGTACGCGGGCTACGTCGACCTCGCCTCGCGGGACGAGGTCTACGACCTGATTGCCGAATGCGTCCAGAAGGTGAACGCCGACCTGGCGCAGGATCCCGAGCTCGCCGGCAGCCAGATCCACCGCTTTCTGATCCTGCACAAGGAGCTCGACGCCGACGACGGCGAGCTCACGCGCACGCGCAAGGTGCGCCGCGGCTACATCGCCGAGCGCTATGCGCCGCTGGTGGCCGCGCTATACGGCGGAGAAACATCGGTGCACGTCGAGGCGCAGATCAAGTACGAGGACGGACGCACCGGCAGCATCAGCGCCGACCTCAAGATCCGCGACGCGAAGACCTTCGCGCACGACGCGGCGAAGCGGGCAGCGTGAGCGCACAGCCGCAGGCGCCGGAGATGATGGCGGTCGGCCGCCGGATCGGCGAGGTCGTGCTTTCGGTCGAGGAGGTTTCGCTCTCCTTCGGCGGGGTCAATGCCTTGACCGACGTTTCCTTCGACGTGCGCGAGCACGAGATCAGGGCGATCATCGGGCCGAACGGCGCGGGCAAGAGCTCGCTGCTAAACGTCATCAATGGCGTCTACCATCCGCAGAAGGGCACCATTCGCTTTCTCGGTGAGCCGCGCCACGACGTCGATACGCACGAGGCCGCGGCCCAGGGCATTGCGCGCACTTTTCAGAACCTGGCGCTGTTCAAGGGCATGAACGTGCTCGACAACATCATGACCGGACGCAACCTGCGCATGAAGGCGGGTCTGCTCGCGCAGGCGTTCCGCTTCGGGCCGGCCGAGCGCGAGGAGCTCGAGCACCGCGCGGTGGTCGAGCGAATCATCGATTTTCTCGAGATCCAGGCCTACCGCAAGACGCCGGTGGGACGGCTGCCGTACGGGCTGCAAAAGCGCGTCGACCTCGGCCGCGCGCTGGCGATGGAGCCGCGCCTGCTGCTGCTCGATGAGCCGATGGCCGGCATGAACGTCGAGGAAAAACAGGACATGTGCCGGTTCATCCTCGACGTCAACCAGCAGTTCGGCACCACGATCGTGCTGATCGAGCACGACATGGGCGTGGTCATGGACCTTTCCGACCGGGTGCTCGTGCTCGACTACGGCAAGAAGATCGGGGACGGTACCCCGGACGAGGTTCGCAGGACCCAGGCGGTGATCGATGCCTACCTCGGAGTGGGCCACTGAAGCGAAGCGCGCCGGCGACATGAAACGACACGTTCCCGTCACTCTGCTGATCGTGGCGCTCGCTGCGGGGCTCGTGGCCCCGCTCGCGACCGGTGCCAGCACGCCCGGGTTCTACGTCGAGGTGTTGCTCGGGGGCCTCATGGCGGGCGTGCTCTACTCCCTGGTCGCGCTGGGCTTCGTGCTGATCTTCAAGGCCTCGGGCGTGTTCAATTTCGCGCAGGGCGCGATGGTGCTCTTCGCCGCTCTGTCCGTGGCGCGCATGGCCGAGGTGATGCCGCTGTGGGTGGCGGTGCCGCTGGGCATCGGCATCATGGTGCTGCTCGCGATCGTCGTCGAGCGGCTGGTGCTGCGGCCGCTGGTGAACCAGGAGGGCGTCGTGCTGCTGATGGCGACGCTTGGCGTATCGTATTTCCTCGACGGCTTCGGCCAGTCCGTGTGGGGCAGCGATATCTACGAGATCAACCTCGGCCTGTCGAAGGCGCCGGTCATGATCCTGAGTGGCGTTTTCAAGGGCGGCATCCTGATCAACAAGGACGACGTCGCGGCCGCGGTGGTGGCGGTGCTGCTGGTGGGGGCGCTCGCGCTGTTCTTCCAGAAGACCGCCACCGGGCGCGCGCTGCGCGCGGTCGCCGATGACCACCAGGCGGCGCAGTCGGTCGGGATCCCGCTGAACCGCATCTGGGTGATCGTCTGGTCTGTGGCGGGCGTCGTGGCGGTGGTCGCGGGGATGGTCTGGGGATCCAAGCTCGGCGTCCAGTTTTCGATCTCGCAGGTGGCGCTCAAAGCGCTCCCGGTAGTGATCCTGGGCGGATTTACCTCGATTCCCGGGGCCATACTGGGGGGGCTGATCATCGGCGTCGGGGAGAAGATGGCGGAGATCTTCCTCTCCCCGGTGCTGATCAAGGCCTTCGATCTCGCGGGCGGTGGCATCGAGAACTGGTTTGCCTACGTGCTCGCGCTGCTGTTTCTGCTGGTGCGGCCCGAGGGGCTTTTCGGCGAGCGCCGGATCGATCGCGTCTAGGTCAACACATCATGCTCTACAGGGAAAACGGCCAGTTCAAGTCTTCGTACCGCCAGGACGAGGCGCTGCTGCCGATCGCGCAGGACCGCTACTTCGTGCTCGGGTTGATCGCGTTCGCGTATCTCGGCGTGCCGTACCTCGCGAGCAACTACCTGTTCCTGTCGATCCTGAACCCGTTCCTGATCATGGCGCTGGCGGCGATGGGGCTCAACCTGCTGGTCGGCTACTGCGGCCAGATTTCCATCGGCCACGCGGCCTTCATGTCGGTGGGCGCGTATGCGGCCTACAACCTGATGTTGCGCGTGCCCCATCTCAACTTCCTCGTGGCGCTGGTGCTCGCGGGCCTGATCGCGGCGCTGGTCGGGATGCTGTTCGGCATTCCCAGCCTGCGCATCAAGGGCTTGTACCTCGCGGTGGCGACGCTGGCGGCGCAGTTCTTCATCGACTGGCTGTTCGCCCGGGTGAAGTGGTTCACCGACTACGCTTCTTCGGGCTCGGTATCGACCCCGGTCCTCAACCTGTTCGGCTGGCAGCTCAATAGCCCGGCCAGGAAGTACCTCTTTCTCCTCGCCGTGGTGACGGTGTTCACCGTGCTCGCGAAAAACCTGGTTCGAGGGCACATCGGACGGGCGTGGATGGCGATGCGCGACATGGACGTCGCGGCCGAGGTGATCGGAATTCGGCCGGTATATGCCAAGCTGACGGCGTTTGCCGTGAGCTCGTTCTACGTCGGCGTCGCGGGTGCGCTATGGGGATTCGTCTACCTCGGATCGTGGGAGCCGCTGGCGTTCAACATCACGCTGTCGCTCAATTTGTTGTTCATGATCATCATCGGCGGCATGGGCTCGATCCTCGGCAGCTTTTTCGGCGCACTATTCATCGTCGCGCTGCCGATCGTGCTGGATCGCGTGCCGGCGTGGCTCGGCGCGCCATTGTCGACCGCCATGGCCTCGCACCTGGCGTCGATGATATTCGGAGTGCTGATCGTGTTCTTCCTGATCGTCGAGCCGCACGGGCTGGCCCGGCTGTGGGCGATCGGCAAAGAGAAGCTGCGCCTGTGGCCGTTCCCGCATTGAGCGCGGCGGCAGACGCTTTACGGCCCGCGGCGTGTTGACCGCGGCCAATACTCAGAGGAGGTATCGAAGATGGACTTAGCAGCGAAAGCCAGACTCTTGGCGGTGTCCGCCGGAGCGGTCGCGGCCGTGATCTCGATCACGGCGAGCGCGCCCGCTCTCGCGCAGGCGAAGGAGCAGTTCTTTCCGATGCTGGTTTACCGCACCGGCCCATATGCGCCGAACGGAGTGCCGTTCGCCAACGGCTACGGCGATTACCTGAGACTGATCGACGCTCGAGACGGCGGCATCAACGGCGTCAAGATCACCTACGAGGAGTGCGAGACCGGCTACGCGACCGACCGCGGCGTCGAATGCTACGAGCGTCTCAAGAACAAGGGCGCCACGGGCGCCACGGTGTTCCAGCCGCTGTCGACCGGGATCACGTTCGCGCTCACCGACAAGGCGCCGCGCGACAAGATTCCGCTGATCACGGCCGGCTACGGCCGCGCCGACTCGGTGGACGGCTCGGTGTTCACGTGGAACTTCCCGCTCGGCGGCACCTATTGGGACGCTGCCGATATCCTGGTTCAGCACGTCGGCAAGAAGCTGGGCGGTCTCGACAAGCTCAAGGGCAAGAAGATCGCGCTCGTCTATCACGATTCTCCCTATGGCAAGGAGCCGATTCCGCTGCTGCAAAAGCGAGCGAGCACGCTCGGATTTGATCTGCTGCTGCTTCCGGTCACGCATCCCGGCGTCGAGCAATCGGCGACCTGGCTGCAGATCCGCCAGCAGCGCCCCGATTACGTGTTCCTCTGGGGCTGGGGGGTGATGAACTCCACCTCGATCAAGCAGGCGGTGGCCACCGGATATCCGCTCGAGCAGATGTACGGCGTGTGGTGGTCGGGTGCCGAGCCCGATGTGCTGCCCGCGGGCAAGGATGCCAAGGGCTACAACGCGCTCGTGTTCCTTGCGCCGGCTGGCCAGGGCGCGGTCCACAAGGACATCATCAAGTACGTCTACGACAAGGGCCAGGGCACCGGCAAGAAGGAGGACATCGGCGAGGTGCTGTACAACCGGGGCATGGTGTCGGCGATGATGGCGGTGGAAGGCGTCAAGCGCGCGCAGGCCAAGTTCGGCAAGAAGCCGCTCACCGGCGAGCAGGTGCGCTGGGGCCTGGAGCACCTTGCGATCGACGCGGCGACGATCAAGAAGCTCGGCTTCGAGGGCTTCATGGAGCCGATCCACACCAGCTGCGCCAATCACGAAGGCGCGCACAGCGCGGCCGTCGAGACCTGGGACGGGACCAAGTGGCACGTCACCTCGGGCGTGTACCAGTCCGATATGTCGGTGATCGAGCCGATCATCAAGGAATCGGCAGCCAAGTACGCCGCGGAGAACAAAATCACTCCGCGCGACTGCTCGAAGGAAGGCTGAGCGTTTGCGGTCGCCTGCGCCGTGCATGCGGCGCAGGCGGCTTTTAGCGCGGCTCCTACCGAGCCGCGCTAAAAGCCGCCGAGGAGAGCCTCCCGATGAGCGCCACGCTGCTCACCGTGAACAACGTCGAAGTCATCTACAACCACGTCATCCTGGTGTTGAAGGGGGTGTCGCTGACGGTGCCCGAAGGCGGCATCGTCGCGCTGCTCGGCGGCAACGGAGCCGGCAAGACCACCCTGCTGCGAGCGGTGTCCAACCTTCTCAGAGGCGAGCGCGGGGAGGTGACCAAGGGCTACATCGAATATCGCGGCGAGCGCATCGACCGGCTGAGTCCTTCCGATCTGGTCAAGCGCGGCGTGGTCCAGGTAATGGAGGGACGCCACTGCTTCCAGCACCTCACCGTCGAGGACAACCTGCTCACCGGTGCCTATACCCGTGGTTCGGCGGCGCAGGCGCGCGCGAGTCTGGATAAGGTGTACGAATACTTTCCGCGCCTCAAGGAGCGTCGACATTCGCAGTCGGGCTACACCTCGGGCGGCGAGCAGCAGATGACCGCGATCGGCCGCGCGCTGATGGCGAATCCGAAGATGATCCTGCTCGACGAGCCCTCGATGGGTCTCGCGCCGCAGCTGGTCGAGGAGATCTTCGAAATCGTCAAGGACCTGAACCACAAGGAGGGCGTGAGCTTCCTGCTCGCCGAGCAGAACACCAACATCGCGCTCAGGTACGCGGGCTACGGCTACATCCTCGAGAACGGCCGCGTGGTGATGGACGGCGATGGCGAGTCGCTCGCCCAGAACGAGGACGTGAAGGAGTTCTACCTCGGCTTTTCCTCGGGCGGGCGCAAGAGCTTCCGCGACATCAAGTCGTACCGCCGGCGCAAGCGCTGGCTGTGATGGAATACTACGACGCCCTTGAAACGCGGCCCCCGGAGCAGCGCGAAGCGGCGCTGATGGCTGCGCTGCCCGGCCAGATCGCGCACGCGAAAAGGAGCGCTCCCGGCTTCGCCCGGATCCTTGCCGACGTCGATCCCGCCGCGGTGAGCTCGCGCGCGGCGCTTGCCCGCCTGCCGGTGACGCGCAAGTCGGATCTGGGCGAGCTGCAGAAGCGGAATCCGCCGCTCGGCGGACTGAACGCGACGCCGCGCGAGAAGCTCGCCAAGATCTTCGTTTCGCCGGGGCCGATCTTCGAGCCCGAGGGGCACGGCAAGGACTGGTGGCGCACCGCGCGAGGGCTCTACGCGGGCGGCTTTCGCGCGGGCGACCTGGTGATCAACACCTTCGCCTATCACTTCACGCCCGCGGGCTCGATGCTCGAGTCCGGGGCGCTGATGCTCGGCTGCACGGTGGTTCCGACGGGTGTGGGAAACACCGAGAATCAGGTCGCTGCGATCCGCGACCTCGGCA
>JBAUTZ010000020.1:0-6216 GCA_049582445.1 Burkholderiales bacterium | reverse complement strand
GCGCGGGACTGGCGCTCGGCAGCCCGGCGCGCTTCGGCAACGTCGCCGCGCCGCTGAAGCACTTTCTCGAGAGCACGACTTCCCTGTGGCATGGCGGCGCGCTCGCCGGCAAGCCGGCCTGCGTGTTCACCTCCGCGGGCAGCCTTCACGGCGGCCAGGAGACGACCCTCGTGTCGATGATGTTGCCGCTCCTGCACCACGGCATGTTGATCGTCGGCCTGCCCTACACCCTCGCGGAGCTTCACGCCACGCGTGACGGCGGCACGCCTTACGGCGCGAGCCACTTCGCCGGAATCGCCGACGATCGTCCGGTCGCGGAGGCCGAGCGCGCGCTGTGTGTCGCGCAGGGCCGGCGCCTGGCCGAGGTCGCGCTGAAGCTCGCGCAATGAAGGTCGCGCAGGCGGTCGCGAGCGCGTCGCTCGTCGCGCTGATCGTGCTGTGCCTCGCCTGGGAGCTGTGGCTCGCGCCGCTGCGCCCCGGCGGTTCGCTCGTCGCGCTCAAGGCGCTGCCGCTCGCGCTTCCGCTCGCGGGAATCCTGTCCGGAAAGCGCTACACCTATCAGTGGTCGAGCATGCTGATCCTCGCCTATTTCATCGAGGGTGCGACGCGCGCCTTCGCCGAGCGCGGTGCGGGGCAGACGCTCGCGGCCGCCGAGACCGTCCTCAGCCTCGTTTTTTTCGCGTCGGCGCTGGCGTATGCGCGGCTCGCTCGAGGAGCCGCTTAGCGGCCGCGTACGCGGGCACCTCCACCAGTCGGCCTTCCACGGTGGCGCGCTCTCTGCCGCCCGCACGCGCCCGGTCGAACGCCTGGACGATGCGCCGCGCATGCGCCAGTTCGCGCGGCTGGACCGAGAACGCCCGGTTGATCGCGGAGGCGTGGTCCGGATCTACCAGGCTCTTCATGCGGTAGCCGAGACGCCTTGCGACGCGCGCGTCGGCCTCGGCGCCCTTCGCGTCGCTGAAGGTATAGGGACAGTCGATCGCCTCGACCCCGGCTGCGCGGCACTCGACCAGAAAGCGCGCGCGCACGTAGGCGAGCTCCTCGCCGTCTCGCGTGCGCGCGGTGCCGAGGTCGGCGACCATGTCCTCGCTCGCCATCAGCAGCGCCGTGACGCGCGGGCTCGCGCGCGCAATTTCGCCCGCGCGCACCAATCCCGCGGCCGATTCGATGTTGGGCACCAGCTCGACCCCTCGCGCGATGGCGGCGAGCGCATGCACCTGCTCCGGGCGCGCTACCTTCGACATCAGCACGATGTCGGGCTTGCCCTCGAGCACCGCGTCCAGATCGTCCCGTCCGCAGGTCTCCAGCGGGTTGACGCGCACCGCGGCGAGCGCGCCCGCGCCGCGCCAGCGCCGGTACAGGGACCTCGCCAGTGCGCGCGCCTTTGCGCGCAGCGGCGGCGGAGTAAAGTCCTCCAGCTCCTGGATCAGCACGTCCGCGCCGGAGCGCGCCGCGGCGGCCTGCGCCTTCTCGTCCGCGCCCGGAACGAACAGCCAGCTGCGTCGCGGGTGGCTCATGCTTCGCGCGCCACGCAGGACTCGAGGTGCTGCTCGATGAAGCGCACCTGGTCGGTGCGCGCGCGGCTGCTGGCGAAGATCCACACCGCGGCGACGCCCGCGACGAGCGCCCCCAGGCCGAGCATGCCGTCATCGCGAGTAAGGCCGTTTAGCTCGCGCACCGCGCCGCCGAAAAGCAGCAGTGCCCCGATCGCCAGCAGCCCGACGAACTGGATCTTCGTGCCGAAGGTGTAGGCGACGCTGCCCTCGAATGCGCTGCCGTTGCCCTCCGGACGCAGCGTGCCGCGAAACTCGACCACGTCGCCCGCGGCCGAGAGCGGCCCTTTGCGCGATAGCCTGATAACCGGGGCCGCAGCCGGCCCATGGATCGAACCGGTGAGCCGCTGTCCCACGCCGAATCTCCGCCCTTCGACCAGCCCGCGCAATTGCGCGAGGGCAGCGCCAGGCGGACGCGGACCGGCGACGCGCAATGGCCGGCGCCAGAAAACGAAGCCCTCCGCCATGCCGGCCAGCCCCTACCCGCCGGGCAGCCCGGCGAGCGCCTGCTCGAGCTGCTCCGCCTCGCGGGTGAGATCTTCGAGCCGCTCGACCTCGCGCGCGCGATCGCGCGGGTTGGGAATACCCGCCTTGAGGGCGGCCTTGGACTGGCGAATCTGCTCGTGCACCGAATCGAGTCGCCGCGTCAATTCGTAACGTTCGTGGCCGTCCCGGTAGCCGGCGCCGAAGTTCGCCGCCAGCGCATCCGGACATACCCCCGAGAAGGCGTATCCCGCGCGGCCGTTCGCGTAGCCGCGGTCGTAGGTGCAGAACGACTTGAGCCCTTCGTTGCGGCCCGCCACATAGCGCTCGGGCTGCGGCGACACGCCGTACTCGGCGCAGGCGCGGCGGTAGTTCCCAAGATGCTCGAGCGGCCGGCCGCGCGCGCCATCTTCGACGCCCACGGCGTACCAGTCGGCGCTCAGGCACTGGCTCTTGTTCATGCTGGCGCAGGCCGCCAAAAACAGCGGCGCCAACAGCCACACTCCGAAAATCGCCCGCGGCGTTCGTCGCATGCTCCCTCCCGACCCGCTTTTTACCGCGCACCGCGGCCGGCGTCGAGCGCCCGCGGAATAGCATCCGGTGCCAAGGTGTTTATAAACTGGCATTCCGTTCACAGGAGGACGACCATGACCGTCACGACTTCCCGCTTCTGGGCGACGATCCCGATCCTTGCCCTCGGCTTCGCCGGCGCGGCCGGTGCCGAACCCGCCGACATGACCTTCTTCGTCACCAGCACCGGATCCGGCAAGGGCGCCGACTTCGGCGGCCTGGCCGGCGCCGACCGTCATTGCCAGACGCTCGCCGCCGCGGCGGGCGCGGGGCAGCGCACCTGGCGCGCCTACCTGAGCACGCAGGGCGGGGTCAGCTCGAGCGCGGTCGACGCGCGCAGCCGCATCGGCCGCGGGCCGTGGCAGAACGCGAAAGGCGTCGTCGTCGCCCGCAGCGTCGAAGACCTGCACGGCGAGAACAAGCTCACCAAGCAGACCGCCCTCACCGAGAAGGGCGAGATCGTCAACGGCCGGGGCGACCAGCCCAACCGCCACGACATCCTTACCGGCTCGCAGCCCGACGGCACCGCCTTCGCGACGGGAGAGGACCGCACGTGCAGCAACTGGTCGAGCAGCGGCGAAGGCCATGCCCAGCTCGGGCACCACGACCGCATCGGCCTGCGCGACGATGCGCCTTCGCGCTCGTGGAACTCGTCGCACCCCTCGCGCGGCTGCAGCGACGAGGCGCTGCGGAGCACCGGCGGCGCGGGCCTGCTCTACTGCTTCGCGGCGAACTGAGACGCGCGCAGGCTCAGGCCGGGCTCCTCCCCGGCCTGAAGATCGCGTAGTTGCCATTCGCCTTGGCGACCAGCGTCTCGCCGAGGTAAATGCTCGATTCGAGGTTGGCGACCGTCTTGCCGCGGTTGACGAGCTCGGTGACGCAGCTCAATACGCCCGAGACGACCGGCTTGAAGTAGTTGATCTTAACCTCGATGGTGGCGCAGATCTCGCCTGGCTCGAGCGTGGGATATAGCGCGGCGCCCATGCCGGTGTCGGCCATGGCGAAGATCACCGCCCCGTGCACCACGCCGTGCGGATTGTGGTGCTCCGGCGTGACGGCGAGCGTGCAGCGGCTGCGGCCGCTCACGCGCTCCAGGAACTCCAGCCCGAGCCGCTCGACGAAGGGATGGCGCATCGCTCCTCCTAGCGCGCGGCCCGCTTCGCGGTGACCTCGATTTCGATGCGGATCCTGGGATCGGCAAGGCCCGCGGCAATCATGGTCGCGGCGGGGCGAACCTCGCCGAAGTATCGGCGCAGCACCGGCCAGCATGCCTCGAACTCGGAGGCGTCGCGCAGGATGTAGGTGACGCGCACCACGTCGGCGAGCGCCGCGTCCGCCTGTCGGAGCGCGGCGGCGATGTTTTTCAAGCACTGTTCGGCCTGCGCAACCACGTCCTCGGCAATGGTCATGGTCGCGTAGTCGAAACCCGTGGTGCCGGACACGAACACCCAGTCGCCGTCGGCGACCGCGCGCGAGTACCCGATCTGGCTCTCGAAGGTCGAGCCGGACGAGATGAGCTTGCGGGTCATGGGCGTTCCTCTTCGTGTGCCGTGCGCTCGCGCCAGAGGCGCAGGAGCTTCTCCGGCTCGGTCCACAACAGCGTGCCGCACTGCGCACACACGCGGTCGTCGCGATCGAGGCGGTTCACCCACATCGACAGGCCGAAGCTGCTACCACTGCGCTTCTGGCAGTCGGTGCAGTGGCAGGCGTAGAAGGTGACGGGCTCTTCGTTCACGCGGTAGCCTATGGCGCCACACAGGCAGCGACCGGAATAAGGAGCGCTCACGCCGGATTCACTCCGTCAACGGCCATTGAGGATTCCACGCAACCTCCCACAGATGCCGGTCGGGGTCCTGGAAGTAACCTGCGTAGCCTCCCCAGAAGGTATCGTGCGCCGGCCTGACGATCGCCGCGCCGGCCTTCCGAGCCTCTTCCATCACCGCGTCGACCTCCGCCTTAGAGGTGACGTTATGGCCCAGCATGAACTCCGTAGGGGATGGTGCAGTCATCGGCATTCCCGCGTCGAGCGCAATGCTTTCGCGTGGCCAGATGTCACGAGGGTGATGCGAGGCTTCACGTGCCGGCCTACCGGTGCGCCCGCTCAGGACAGAAACACGAGCAGCAGCCCGACCGCGGCCGGGAAGGCCTGCACGTAGAGGATCTTGCGGCTGGCGGTCGCAGCGCCAAACACGCCGGCAACGAGCACGCACAACAGGAAGAACACCTTTACGCCCGAGCCGCCTGCGCCGAGACTCAGCCCCCAGAACAGGCCCGCCGCGAGGAAGCCGTTGTAAAGGCCCTGGTTGGCGGCCAGGACTTTCGACGCGGCCGCCGCCTCACGCGTCTGGCCGAAAGCCCGCAGGCCGGCGGGCTTGTCCCAGAGGAACATCTCCAGCACCAGGAAGTACACGTGCAGCAACGCGACGAGGGCGATAACTACGTTGGTGACGGTGGACACGGTCCGTCCTTCGATCGATCAGCGCCTACGTTATACACGACAGGCACCGCGGATTCAGCGCAGGCCGGCGGAGTAATACTGCTGCGCCCACACCACCGTCGCGCGCGCCGCGGTTTCGGCGGCGACGGGCCTGGCCGAGAAGCGTTCGCGGAACCGCCGATCATCGACGACGAACGGCTCGTCCCACTGGTACAGCATCTCGCTCATCTCCCGCATCAGCGGCACGAACAAGCCGATCGCCCTGATGAGCGTCTTCGGGATCTTGCTGACGTTGATCGGCTTGCCGAGGCAGCGCGTGAAACGCTCGATCAGGTCGCGCATGGTGCCCGCGGGCTGGCAAGGCAGCATCCACGCGCGTCCGAGCGCGTCGTCGTGGGCGCGCCCGAGCTGGGCGAGCCCCGCGGCGACGTCCGGGATGTAGTGGTAGGTGTGCACGGCGTCGGGGTCGACCGGCGACCAGACTTCCCTGCCGGCGAGCGCGCGCTTCCAGAAGAAGTCGCCAAGATAGGTGAGCGTGCCGCGCGGGCCGAAATAGTCCGATGCGCGCCCTGCGACCGCGCGCACCTCGCCCTTCTTGTGCGCCTCGAGCAGCCGCTCGGCGGCGCGCGCGCGGATCTCGCCTTTCCTGCTGCAGGGATTCATTGGCGTGTCTTCGTTCATCGGGCGCCCGCCGGTACGGCCCAGCATGTAGAGATTGTCCAGGACCACCAGGCGCGCGCCCGCCCGGCCCGCCGCGGCGATCAGATTCTCCATCGTACGCGGCACGACCTCGGCCCAAGTCGCCGCGTCGTAGGCGGGATTCATGCAGTGGTACACCACTTCCGCGCCCTCGCAGGCGTGCGCGCAGAACCCGGGGTCGAGCGCGTCGCCCAGCATCAGCTCGACGCCGGGCTCGACGGTGCCGAGCTTACGCCGCACCACGCGCACGCGCCGGCCCTCCTCGAGCAGCTTCGCCGCGAGGGGCGTTCCCACCTGCCCGGCGCCGAAAACGACGTGCATGAAAGGTTAGGGCGCGACCGACACGCCGCGCACCCCGTGCCGCGCGATGGCCTGCGCGACCAGCCCGGAGCTCTTGGCGTGCGCGGCGAACTCGCGCAGGAACGCGGCGGCCGCCTCGCGCGCGACCGGCGTGCCGATCGCCTGCTGCACGGC
>JBAUTZ010000019.1:0-2165 GCA_049582445.1 Burkholderiales bacterium | reverse complement strand
CGCTCGCGCATCTGGTGCTCGTGCCTAACCCCGGACACCGCGCCGGCGGCGATTTCTCGCTGTCGGCGGGCCGCATCGGAAACGCGGCCGCGCCGCGCTACACTTACACAGGAATCGCGCTCGTGTGTCCAGGCTTGTTCGCGGGAATCGAGGACGGTACCAAGGCGCCGCTCGCGCCGCTGCTGCGCGCCGCCGCCGAACGCGGACAGTTGAGCGGCGAGATTTACGATGGGCTGTGGCGCGACGTGGGCACCGCCGAGCGCCTCGCCGAGCTCGAAACGATGATGATGGCGAAGGATGCTGCTCGAAGCTGAATCGGTCGATCGGGCGCTCGCATGCGACGTCCGCTGGCTGCAGGCGCTGAAAAGCGACTGGCTCGCGCTGGTCGCGCTCGCGGTGTGGGGCGGGCTCCAATCCGCCAGGATCGGCGCGCTGCCGCGACTGCGCAAACGGATCCTGGAGCTCGGCGAGAAGCTCGCCGCGCTCGGAGCACCACCGCAATGGATTGCGCAGCCGCGCGAGCGGCTGAAGCTCATGCTCGCCACGGCGCTCGCGGTCCGCGAGTTGCTCGCGCAATGTGCGCAAGCGGTCGCGGAGCTCGAAGCCGGCGCCCAGCGCAATGCCCTGGATGCCGCACTGCAATCGCTTGCCGGGCGTGCCGGCGCGCGACTGGACGACTATGCGGCGCGCTGGGCGGGCATGCTCGATGCGCAGCTTGCACCGCTGGAAAAGGAGTGAAACGGGCATGCAGCTGAGCGACCCCTCCCTCGATCGTTCGATCCACGCCGAGCGCCGGCACCGCCTCGCGCAGGCGATGGGAACCGGTATCGCGGTGATCCCCACGGCACCCGAGCGCATCCGCAACCGCGACACGCACTATCCGTATCGCTTCGACAGCCACTTTTACCATCTCACCGGCTTCACCGAGCCCGAGGCGGCGCTGGTCATCGTCGCAGGGAACGCGCCGCGCGCGCTGCTGTTCTGCCGCGAGCGCAACGAGGAACGCGAGACCTGGGACGGGTTCCGCTACGGCCCGGACGGCGCGCGCGAGCACTTTGGCTTCGACGAGGCGCACCCGATCGGCGCGCTCGATGAGAAGCTGGCGCAGCTTCTGGAGAATCAGGTCGCCCTTTACTATCCCCTGGGCTCCGACCCCGAGTGGGATGCGCGTGCCATCCGCTGGCTGAACGCGGTGCGCGCCAAGACGCGCACCGGCATCGCCGCGCCCGAGCAGGTGCACGACGTGCGCGCCCTGCTCGACGAGATGCGGCTCGTGAAGGACGCGCGCGAGCTCGCCCTCATGCGGCGCGCGGCATCGATCTCCGCGGCCGCGCACCGCCGCGCCATGCGCAGCGCGCGGGCCGGCCAATTCGAGTACCAGGTCGAGGCGGAGCTGCTGTACGAGTTCCGCCGCAACGGCGCTGAGTTTCCCGCGTACTGGCCGATCGTCGCGTCCGGAGCCAATGCCTGCGTGTTGCATTACGTGTCGAACGATGCGCGGCTCCTCGACGGCGACCTGCTCCTGATCGATGCGGGCTGCGAGCTTGGCGGCTACGCCTCCGACATCACGCGCACGTTTCCGGTGAGCGGTCGCTTCAGCGGCGCCCAGCGCGACGTTTACGAGCTGGTTCTTGCCGCGCAGGGCGCCGCCATGCAGAACATTTCCCCCGGCAAGGCGTGGAACGAGCCTCACGACGCGGCAGTGAAAGTGCTCGCGCAGGGCATGCTGGACCTGAAGCTGCTCTCGGGCAGCCTGGAGGAAGCGCTGCAGAAGGAAACCTACAAGCGCTTCTACATGCACCGCACCGGCCATTGGCTGGGCCTGGACGTGCACGATGCGGGAGACTACAAGCGCGACGGCCGCTGGCGGCCGTTGCAGCCCGGAATGACGCTCACGGTCGAGCCCGGCCTCTACATCCGGGCGGCCGATGACGTGCCCGCGCCGCTGCGCGACATCGGGGTGCGCATCGAAGACGACGTCGTCGTCACAGCGACCGGCTGCGAGGTATTGACCGGGGAGGCGCCAAAGCGGGTCGACGACATCGAAGCGCTGATGCGCGATGGCCGCACAACCGCCTGACGTACTGATCGTCGGCGCCGGTCCGGTCGGCTGCACGCTGGCGCTCGCCCTGCGCGCCTCGCCGCTGCGCGTGGCGCTGCTCGAC
>JBAUTZ010000018.1:0-23008 GCA_049582445.1 Burkholderiales bacterium | reverse complement strand
CCCCTGGTCGCCGGCCACGGGCGAGCGCGGCGCGGCGCGCAGCCGCGCTCGCAGCTGCGCGAGGCCGAGCTCCTCCACCCGGTCGTGGATCAGCCTGACGCGCACCTAGGGAACAAGGATGATCTGCCCGGTCGTCTTGCGGGCCTCGAGATCGCGATGCGCCTGCGCTGCGTCGGCGAGCTTGTAGCGCCCGGTGATCTCGACCTTCACCTTGCCGGACTTGATCACGTCGAACAGCGCCTTGGAGGTAGCCTCGAGGTCGGCGCGCGCCGCGATGTACGTGACGAGCGTCGGCCGGGTGACGTACAGCGAGCCTTTCTGCGCGAGGACGCCCAGGTTGAACGGCGGCACCGGGCCCGAGGCATTGCCGAACAGCACCATCATGCCGAACGGCCGCAGGCAGTCGAGCGATCCGTCGAACGTGCTCTTGCCCACCGAGTCGTAAACGACCGGTACGCCCTTGCCGCCCGTGATCTCCTTGACCCGCTCGACGAAGTTCTCGCGCGAGTAGACGATGGTGTGGTCGCAGCCGTGCGCCTTGGCGATGGCCGCCTTCGCGTCCGAACCGACCGTTCCGATCACCGTCGCACCGAGCGCCTTCAGCCACTGGCAGGCGATCAGCCCGACCCCTCCCGCCGCCGCGTGGAACAGCACGGTGTCACCGCGCTTGACCGCATAGGTCCGGTGAATGAGATAGTGCGCGGTCATGCCCTTCAGCATGATCGAGGCGGCCTGCTCGTCGCTGATGCCCTCGGGGGTCTTCACCAGGCGGTCCGCGGGATAGAGACGGACATCGCAGTACGAGCCCGACGGGGCGCCCGTATAGGCCACGCGGTCGCCCGCCTTGAGCGTCGTCACGCCCGCACCCACCGCCTCGACCACGCCCGCGCCCTCGTTGCCCGCGCCCGCGGGCAGCTGGATGGGATACAGGCCGGAACGCTGGTAGGTATCGAGGAAGTTGACGCCGATCGCCGTGTGACGCACGCGCACCTGGCCCTGACCGGGATCGCCGACCGTCACGTCGTCGAGTTGCAGGACTTCAGGTCCGCCGGTCTTGTGGAAGCGTATTGCCTTTGCCATTTCCTGTGTCTCCTCAGTGAAAAACGGTAAGCACGCCCGTGTATCCGTACAGGCGGTCGTGCGAAATCTCGCCGCTGCAGAAGAATCCTACCAGCGGAACGTCGCCCAGCCCTTCACGCACCAGCTCCAGCTCGGCTCCGCGCCGGCCGAACATGTGCTCGCCCCGAGCGACGCAGGAGAAATACAGCGCGCCCCTGGGATCGCGCGGGGCGCCGCTCTTCAGCTCGCCGAGGATGCGCCGCAGGTCCTCGGATGCGCTCGGCCCGTCGCGCTTGCAGAAGAAGATCTCGGCCCCGGGCGACACGTCCTCACCGATCGCGATCAACTTGTTGCGCGGGTCGATGCCGGTCAGGTTGCGCACGACGTAATCCCTCCTGTCCGAGCCGGTCACCGGCAGGCCGACCAGCACGAAAGCCGCCGCGCGTTGTAAGTCGCGCGACAGCAATTCGCCCGCCGCGTCGCGAAATACGTCGAGCGCCGGGCGGCCGTCGAGTGTGATGATCACGTTCTCGTCGCAAGCGGTGACGCGATGGCGGACCGCGGCCGGGGACGCGCCAGGCGGCACGAGCGGCGTGCAGCCCTGCGTCAGGCGCGTCGAGATCGCGACGTCGGAAGCCAGCACGACGCCGGAAAGCCCGCCCGCGACGACTTCGTTTGCCACCTGGACGGTCTGGCTGCGCGAGCTCGACAGGCCGCCCACCAGGAATCCGGTCTCGACCTTGGAGGACATGTCGGCGATCAGCCCGGCAACGTCCGGGGTCGCGGGGTCCGCGTGAACCACGGCGAAGTGCGCGGCGGAGGCGCCGGCAGGCGTGCGTTCTCCGGCCTGCGGCGGGCGCTTTCTGCCCGAGAACACGCGGAAGCTCGCAGGATCGAGGTCGGCGACCATCACGGCCAGCGCCGGCTCGTCGAAATACTCCACGCCCGTCGCCATCACCCCGAGCCCGACGGTGCCGACCCAGTCGGCTACCCCCGTGCTGTGACGCAGCCGCTCGATCATCCTGCCCGCATCGCTCGCGAACGGCTCGGTGAAATAGGCGAAGCCGAGACCCCCGTGCGGCTGGCCCAGCCGCGCGGCGCAGTCGTCGACGCAGCGTTCCCAGCTCGCGTGTGCGGCATGTGCGTAGCGAAACCGGTTCATTTCTTTCCGTCGCCGTCCTTCTGCTCCGCGTCCTGCGCCGCCGGCGCCGCGGCGGGCGTGGCGCCGCCCTTCGCCATGGCCTGCTGCATCATCGCCCAGGGCCAGAGCATCGTGCTCGCCGCGCTGTTCGCGGCGCCCGCCGCCATTTCGCTGAACGAGGCGCCCGGCGCCCCCGCCCCGGCAGCCTGCGATCCGGCGTCGGCGGTCGCGCGCATGGCATTTAGCGCGGCCTTCTGCAGCTCGAGCCCCTGGATCGAGAACCGCACCATGTTCAGGTTCATCGAGAGCCACGCTTCGACCGAGCGTAGATCCGAGATGCGCTTCTCGATTTCCTGCGGATCGAGCGTGGGCATCGCCATTCCGGGCACGGGCAGCCCGAGCGGCGCCCACAGGCGGCGGAACATTTCGAATGGGTCCTGCGGCGCATTGCTGTCGGCCATGGAATCCCCCTATACACCGTCGAAAAAAGCGCGCACCTCGTCTTCGCGCGCCATCGTGTCCTGGTAACCGAGGTCGATCAGCGCACGGCAGAACGATTCCTCGAAGAGCAGATAGCTCGCCAGGTTGGAGCCGGAGCGGCTGAGGGCTCCGCTCGGTCTGAGAAGAAATCGCACCGTGCGCGGAAGCTCGTGCAAAAAGCGCGCCGCGATCCGCTCGATCGGCTGCGACGGCGCGATGAAAAGAACCTTGATCGGGCGCAGCTCCACGCTCGATCCGGCGAGCCGCTCGGGCGGGATCGCGTTCAGGGTCCGGTTGATGCGCTCCAGACGCTCGATGTCCACCATCAGGCTGTCGAGGAATATGCTGTTCAAGGCGTGCCCGGCGATCTGCGCCAGCGACGGATAAATACTCGAGCGCGTGCGCGTCTGATCCAGGACCTGCCGGCCGGTGCCCACGATCAGGACCCGGTCCGCTCCGAGATGCAGCGCCGGGCTCACCGGGGCGATCTGGCGCATCGAGCCGTCGCCGAAATATTCCCTGTGCACCTTGACCGCCGGAAAGATGAACGGCAAGGCCGCCGAGGCAAGCAGATACTCGAGCTTGAGCGTGACCGCGGAACCGATGCGCTGGTTGCGCTCCCAGCCCTCGACACCCGACCCGCCCTGGAAGAATGACACGCTCTGTCCGGAGGTATAGCCCGAAGCCGTGACGCAGACCGCGTACAAGGAGCCCGCGTCGATATGCTGCTGGATGCGCTCGAACGGAATACTCGACTCGAGCATTCGCCTGAGAGGAGTGTTGTCGAGGAGAGACACCGGGTTGTGGCGGGAGATCAGCATCAGCGAAGACAGCCAGCGCGCGCCGCTTTTCACGACGCTCCAGGAGTCGGTGCGGTAGATCTTCGCGCAGCGCATCTGCTCCCACACTTCCAACAGTTTCGACGTCGCGTGCGTGAAGTCGTCGGCATAGGCCGCGAGCGTCGCGATATTGATCGCGCCGGCGGACGTACCGCACAGGATCGGGAAAGGGTTCCGCGCCGGATTTCCCAGCACGTCGCGCACCGCCTTGACCACCCCGACCTGATACGCGGCGCGGGCACCGCCACCGGTCAGAACCAGGCCCGCGCGCGGCCGGCCAGGCCTGCTCGCCGACGCGGCGCTGGCCACGGTCGCTTCTTCGCTCGACATGTCTCCCCGGCCCTCGCGCGCTAGAACAGGCTCTGATCCTGTCCCCGCGGAGCGTTCACGTCCACCACCGTGAGCGCCGTCATGTTGACGATCCGGCGCACCGACGCCGAGGGAGTGAGTATGTGCACGGTTCGCGCGGCCCCGAGCAGTATCGGCCCGATCGTCACGCCGTCGCCCGCCGCGGTCTTGAGCAGATTGAACGCGATGTTCGCGGCGTCGAGCGTCGGCATGATCAGCAGATTGGCCTCGCCGCGCAGGCGCGAGTTCGGGAAGACTCTTAGGCGGATCTCCTCGGACAGGGCCGCGTCGCCGTGCATCTCGCCCTCGACCTCGAGCTCCGGGGCGCGCTCACGCAACAGGACCAGCGCGCGCCGCATCTTCTCCGCGGAGGGCAGCGCCACCGAGCCGAAACTGGATGCGGATAGCAGCGCCACTTTCGGCGTCATGCCGAAACGCCTCACCTCCTCGGCCGCCAGGATGGTCATCTCGGCCACGTGCTCGGGATCCGGATCCGGGGTCACGTAAGTGTCGCAGATGAACACCATGCGCTTCGGCAGCAGCAGGGCGTTCATGGCGGCGTAGTGGCGCACGCCCGGCCGCAATCCGATCACCTGATCGACGTAGTGCAGGTGTAGGGCGTGCGCACCGAAAGTGCCGCAAAGCATCGCATCGGCCTCGCCCTTGTGCATGAGCATCGCCCCGATCAGCGTGTTGCGCCGACGCATCTCGATCTTGGCGTACTCGGGCGACACGCCCTTGCGCTCGGTCAGCTTGTGGTAAATGTTCCAGTACTCGCGGTAGCGCGGATCGTCATCGGGATTGACGAGATCGAACTCGGCGCCGGGCCGCACGCGCAAGCCGAGCTGCTGCAGCCGCCGCTCGATCACGGGGGGCCGCCCGATCAGCACCGGTTTCGCAAGTCCCTCGTCGACCACTACCTGCACCGCGCGCAACACGCGCTCGTCCTCGCCTTCGGCATACACCACCCGCCGCGGCGCGGACTTCGCCGCCGAAAAAAGCGGCTTCATGATCAGCCCCGAGTGATAGACGAACTGCGTCAGCGACTCCCGATAGGCGTCGATGTCGGGTAGCGGGCGCGTCGCAACGCCCGAGTCCATCGCCGCTTTCGCGACGGCCGGCGCAATGCGCGCGATGAGCCGCGGATCGAATGGTTTGGGAATCAGGTACTGCGGCCCGAAGCTGATCGACTCGATGCCATAGGCCTGCGCCACCTGCTCCGAGGTCTCGGCCCTCGCAAGCTCGGCGATCGCATGCACGGCCGCCAGCTCCATTTCGGTATTGATGGCGGTGGCACCGACGTCGAGCGCGCCGCGAAAGATGAACGGGAAGCACAGGACGTTGTTGACCTGGTTCGGGTAGTCGGAGCGGCCGGTCGCGATGACCGCATCTGGCCGGGCCTCTCTCGCGAGCTCCGGGCGAATTTCGGGCTCGGGGTTGGCGAGCGCGAGGATCAGCGGGCGCTCCGCCATCTTCTTCACCATCGAGGGCTTTAGCACCCCGCCGGCCGACAAGCCGAGAAAGACGTCGGCGCCCTCGATGACCTCGTCGAGCGTCCGCGCCCGCGTCTCCTTCGCGTAGCGCTCCTTTTCGGGATCCATCTCCTCCTTGCGGCCCCTGTACACCACGCCTTTGATGTCGGTGGCCACAATGTTCTCGATCCGCAGGCCTGACTTGACGAGCAGATCGAGGCATGCGAGCGCGGCAGCGCCCGCGCCGGAGGTCACCAGCCGCACCTTGTCGATTTTCTTGCCGACGACGGCGAGGCCATTGAGCACCGCCGCGCCGACGATGATCGCGGTGCCGTGCTGATCGTCGTGAAAGACCGGGATCTTGAGCCGGGCGCGCAACTTCCTTTCGATCTGAAAGCATTCCGGCGCCTTGATGTCCTCGAGGTTGATCCCGCCGAACGTCGGCTCGAGCGCGGCGATGATCTCCACGAGCTTGTCCGGATCGAGCTCGTTTAGCTCGATGTCGAAGCAGTCGATGCCCGCGAACTTCTTGAAAAGCACCGCCTTGCCTTCCATGACCGGCTTCGCCGCGAGCGGCCCGATGGCGCCGAGGCCGAGCACGGCGGTGCCGTTCGTGACCACGCCGATCAGGTTCGCCCTCGAGGTCAGATTGACGGCTTCCGCCGGATTGCGCTGGATTTCTTCGCAGACCGCGGCGACGCCGGGGGTGTAGGCCAGCGCGAGGTCGCGCTGGTTGGTCAACTGCTTGGTCGGGAGTATCGAAATCTTGCCGGGGCGCGGCAGCTTGTGGTATTCAAGCGCGCCCTTCTTCAGTTGCTCGTCCACGGTTGCTCCTCGCACCCCGCGCGTGCGGCTCCACACGGGTGCGAAAACCGGAGCGCACGGGGGAAAAATTATAGCGCACCGCTCTCCTGGCCCGCCGCGCGGATCGTGGCTTCCGAAGCTGTCGCCGACTGGAGAGTTCGTATAATCGGCCGGAGCCTTTCGCCCGAACCATGCGTACACCTGCCGCCGACATCCACTCTCGACTGTTCACGGCGCGACGAGCCGCCGACATCCAGCCGTTCGAGGTGATGGAAGTGCTCTCGCGCGCACAGTCTCTCGAAGCGCAGGGGCGCCGCGTGATCCACATGGAAATCGGCGAACCGGACTTTACGGCGCCGGAGCCGGTGGTCGAGGCGGGAGTGCGCGCGCTGCGCGAGGGCCGGACCGCTTACACCGCGGCACTGGGCCTTCCGGCGCTGCGCGAGTCGATCGCGGAGCATTACGCGAAGCGCTATGGCGTCGACGTGCGCGCATCGCGAATCGCCGTCACCGCAGGAGCATCGGCTGCCCTGCTGCTGCTGCTCGCGCTCTACGTGGATCCCGGTGACGAGGTCCTGGTGCCCGATCCGGGTTACCCGGGATACAGGCAGTTCGTCCGCGCGTTCGAAGGCGACCCGCGCGGAATCGAGCTTGGGCCCGAATCCGGGTTTCAGCCCACGCTGGAAGCCACGCAGCAAGCCTGGGGTGCGAGTACCCTGGGGCTGCTGCTCGGCTCGCCGTCCAATCCCAGCGGCACCGTGCTGGCTCGGGACGAGCTCGAGCGCATCGCCTCATTCGTGGCGCAGCGCGACGGCCTGCTGATCGTGGACGAGATTTACCAGGGCCTGGTATACGGGCAGGCGCCATCGACCGCGCTCGGTCTGCCCGGCGACATCGCGCTGGTGAACAGCTTTTCCAAATACTTCTGCATGACGGGATGGCGCCTGGGTTGGGCGGTCGTTCCGGAAGCCACCGTCCGGACTTTCGAGAAACTGGCGCAGCACCTGTTCATCTGCGCGCCGGCCGCGGCACAGCACGCCGCACTGGCGGCATTCCGCCCCGAGAGCCTCGAAATCCTGGAGGGGCGGCGTCGCGAATTCGAGCGCCGGCGCGACTACATCGTGCCGGCGCTGGAGCGCGCGGGCCTCGCCGTGCCGGTAAGGCCGAACGGCGCCTTCTACGTTTATGCGGACTGCTCGCGCTTCGGCATCGACTCCAGGCGCTTTGCCATCGACCTTCTGGAGAAGGAGGGGGTCGCCGCGACCCCCGGGGTCGATTTCGGATCGAACGAGACGAGCCGCTACCTCAGATTCGCCTACACGCGCGGCATGGGCGACCTGGAGGAAGCCGCGCGCCGCATCGCGCGCTTTTGCGAAGCCCTCGGCTAGGCCGCCGGCCCTATCCCTGCGGCCTGACTTGCTGCTGGATCTGCTTCAGCCGCGAGCGCTCGGCAAGCACTTTGCTCGCGTATTGAGACGTCGGTTCGTCTATTGCCCCGGCGTACACTTGCAGGGCCGTCTCGGTCTCGCCGAAGCGCTTGAGATACTCGCGCAGAATTTGGGTGCCGACCTGGATGTTGACTTCCGGGTCCAGCAGCGCATCTTTCCCGCCGTGCTGGCTCAATTTGTCCAGATGGAACTTGGGCAGAACCTGCATCAAGCCCATTGCACCAACATTGCTCTCCGCGACCGGGTTATAGCGGGATTCCACCGCCATTACGGCCAGGATGAGCAGGGGATCGACCGCGAATCGCCGTCCCGCGCGGTACGCGGTTGAGACGAACCCCGCAACAGCCTGGTCCGCGACCCGGTAGCGCTTGGCGATGAAATCGGCGACGGCCCGTTGCTCGCGCTCGACCGCCCCCGCGTTTTCCCGTGCCTGGCTTGGCCCACTGGAAATCGTTCCAAGCTCGGGGGCACCATCGTCCGAGCGCACCATCGCTCCCGCATGCTGCACCAGGAACTCGCGCGGAGCTGGCAGGGTCACCGCCAGCACCACCGACAGTCCAACCAGTGCGCATACCCCGCGTGCAATCGACAACAGCCTGAATGCCGCTGACCAGATCGGAAATCGGAATACCGACTTGCGCGTCGCTTCCATCGTGCACCTCCTTGCATATCGCACCCATCGCCCTCCGGCAGGTCGCGCCCATGATGGGAAAGCGACCGTGAAAGCCGGAATTGGACCCGCCAATAAGGACCGCGGGGCAGTCCGGCAAAGTGCCCAAAAAGCCGGCTCTAGGGAGCGCCTTTTTGGCATGCTGGGTGCGCGCTTCGTAGAACGTATGTTGCAGCGCAGCGAACGAATATTAGCCCAAATTTCAGTGTCCGGTCAATCACTTCGACAACATCGGGACAGACGTTTGCAGTTGGCAGCGAAGCGCCAGATCGGGCAGTTCGCTTTTTTTCTTTGTTGGGGGAAGGGCGCCCGGTAAAATACTTAAAGTGGAGGTTGAGCCCGGCTGACCCCTCAGCCGGGATCAAACGAAGCTTCGCGGACCAGCCCCAGTCTTCCGTTAACACCAGACGACCAAGGTGGTCCGCTTGGCTTCAAGGGCCGGGCGAGGGGTTCACACCCCAAGCCAAGTTTCCTATCGGGCTCCGGTTACGGCCGGGATCCGGTTGGAAACGGCCAAGCGGCTGCTGGATTCAGCGCGGTTCTCGCGCCGGGGGTCGCAGCAGTTGACGGCGGTGGTTGAACCGACGTCAACGGGGCCGCAGGCTCGGCCTTAGGTTTTGCGGGTTTCTTTGCCGCTTTCTTCTTCTTGGCAGCCTTCTTCTTGGCTGCCTTTTTCTTTTTCTTGGCAGATTTCTTTTTACCCGCGGCCTTCTTCTTCTTGGCAGACTTCTTTGCCGACTTCTTCTTCTTCTTCTTCGCAGCCTTCTTCTTTTTCTTAGCGGGTTTCTTCGCTTTCTTCGCCTTTTTCTTCGTTGCCATAACTATCTCCTTAAAGGAAGTTACAAAAAAAAGTCCGGCAAAATTTGCCCGGACTATTCAACCGTCGACGGAAACGATTTCCGCCGGACGGACTGAATTCGCATCTCTCCCGCTTCAACGCTCGGCCTTCGCGGCGAGGTCGTGATAGAGGATGTCCGGATCCAGCCGGATTCCTCCTTCCCAGGTGACCGTCGCGGATTCCGGATCCACGCTCACCTTTTCGAATTCCCTGACGTCGCGCCAGAGCTTGAACGCGCCGATTTCCAGCAAATTGCCCAGGAACACGCTGCCTTCGAGGCCGTCCTCGAACCGCAGCCACAGCTTGTAGTCTTCCTCGGCCTTGCAGGCCGTTATTCGGTGCATCGCGATCGTCTCCCGTGACATGGGTCTACCGGGCAAAAAAGAGCTGGTTTCAGTCCCAGCTCAGTGCCCCTCCGGTTTGATACTCGATCACCCTCGTTTCAAAAAAGTTTCGTTCCTTCTTCAGATCGATCATCTCGCTCATCCACGGAAACGGGTTGCTGGCCCCCGAGAACAGCGCATCGAGGCCGATCTGCTGGCATCGGCGGTTGCAGATGAACCTGAGGTACTCCTTGAACATCGGCGCGTTCAATCCCAGTACGCCGCGCGGCATCGTGTCCTCGGCATACCGGTATTCGAGATCGACGGCCTGGCGGAACAGTTCCTGGAGCTCCCCCCGGAACTGATTCGTCCAAAGGTGAGGGTTCTCCAGCTTGATCTGATTGACCATGTCGATGCCGAAGTTGCAGTGCATGGACTCGTCGCGAAGGATGTACATGTACTGTTCGGCGGCGCCCGTCATCTTGTTCTGCCTGCCCAGCGACAGGATCTGCGCAAACCCGACGTAAAAGAACAGCCCCTCCATGAGGCACGAAAAGACGATCAGGCTCTTCAGCAGCTTCTGGTCGCTTTCGGGTGTTCCCGTCTTGAAGGCGGGGTCCGTCAGGGTATCGATGAACGGGATCAGGAATTCGTCTTTCTCGCGTATCGAAGGTATCTCGTGATACGCATTGAAGACCTCCCCCTCTTCGAGGTCGAGGCTCTCCACGATGTATTGATAGGCGTGCGTGTGGATGGCCTCCTCGAACGCCTGCCGCAGGAGGTATTGGCGGCATTCCGGAGCCGTAACGTGCCGGTATGTCCCGAGCACGATGTTGTTCGCCGCAAGCGAGTCCGCGGTAACGAAGAATCCAAGATTGCGCCTGACGATGCGCCGTTCGTCTTCGGTCAGGCCGTTCGGGTCCTTCCACAGGGCGATGTCGCGGCTCATGTTGATCTCCTGCGGCATCCAGTGATTGGCGCAGGCGGACAGGTATTTCTCCCATGCCCATTTGTACTTGAAGGGCACGAGCTGGTTCACGTCGGCCCTGGAATTGATGATGCGCTTGTCCTCGACCGAGATACGCCGGAAGGCGTTTCCCGCGGTAAAGCGCCCTTCCGTACCGCCCGTCGCGCCGGACGCCGGCACGAAACCGCTCTTGGGCTGGATCGAAAGGCCGGGGATCGCGTTCAGCTTGCCCTCCTCTTCAAAGCTCAGCATGGCGTTTCCTCATCTTCTCGTTATTGACACGCCTCGCATTCAGGATTGTCGATCGCGCAAAATTTCGGATCGGAGGAGTCGGCCGCCGCCTCCGTAGGCGCCTCAATCGTCGGCACCGCATTCAACTGCCCGCTCTTGACGGTCGACTTCTCCGCGTGCGTCGCACCCAAGGCACGCAGGTAATAGGTAGTCTTCAGGCCGCGAATCCAGGCGAGCTTGTAGGTCTCGTCGAGCTTGCGACCGGAAGCGCCCGCCATGTAGATGTTCAAGGACTGCGACTGATCGATCCACTTCTGCCGGCGGGCGGCGGCCTCGACCAGCCATTTCGGCTCGACTTCGAAGGCGGTCGCATAGAGGCGGCGCAACTCCGACGGAGCCCTGTCGATCCGCGCGAGGTTGCCGTCGAAGTACTTGAGGTCGGAAATCATGACCTCGTCCCAAAGATCCGCCTTCTTCAGATCCGATACGAGGTATTCGTTCACCACCGTAAACTCGCCGGACAGGTTCGACTTCACGTATAGGTTCTGGTAAGTCGGCTCGATCGAGGCCGACACACCCACGATATTGGCGATCGTGGCGGTCGGGGCGATCGCGAGGCAGTTCGAGTTCCGCATGCCGACCTTCTTGATGCGCGCACGCAGACCGTCCCAGTCGAGCGTCACGGAACGGTCGAGTTCGACGTAACCACCGCGTTCCGCGGCCAGCAAATCGAGGGTGTCTTGGGGCAGCACCCCGCTATCCCAGAGCGAGCCCTTGAAGGAGCTGTAATGCCCTCTTTCTTCCGCAAGCTCGGTCGACGCCCAGTAAGCGCAGTAGGCGACCATCTCCATCGACCGGTCGGCGAAATCGACGGCCTCCTGTGACGCATACGAAAGGCGAAGCTTGTGCAGGCAATCCTGGAACCCCATGATGCCGAGGCCGACCGGCCGGTGGCGCCAGTTGGAGTTCTTTGCCTTGTCCACCGCGTAGTAATTGATGTCGATGACGTTGTCGAGCATCCGCATCGCGGTGTGGATCGTTCGCTGCAGCTTGGGGAAGTCGAGCCCGTTCTCATTCAGGTGCGCCACAAGATTCACCGATCCCAGGTTGCAGACGGCGATCTCGTCCTTCGACGTATTGAGCGTGATCTCCGTGCAGAGATTCGAGCTGTGCACTACCCCTACGTGCTGCTGCGGACTGCGGAGGTTGCACGGGTCCTTGAACGTGATCCAGGGATGCCCCGTCTCGAACAGCATCGAGAGCATCTTTCGCCACAGGTGCACCGCCGGGATCTTCTTGAACAGCTTCAGCTCGCCGCGTGCAGCCTTGTCCTCGTAGCGAAGGTAGGCCTCTTCGAAAGCCTTGCCGTACTTGTCGTGCAGGTCGCCCGCGTCCGAGGGGCTGAACAGGGTCCAGTCGGCGTTCTCCAGAACCCTCTTCATGAACAGGTCGGGGATCCAGTTCGCCGTGTTCATGTCATGGGTGCGGCGGCGGTCGTCACCCGTGTTCTTGCGCAGCTCGAGGAACTCCTCAATGTCCAGGTGCCAGGTCTCGAGGTAGGAGCAGACCGCGCCCTTGCGCTTACCGCCCTGGTTCACTGCCACCGCAGTATCGTTGACGACCTTCAGGAAGGGCACCACGCCCTGGGACTTCCCGTTCGTACCCTTGATATGCGAGCCCAGCGCTCGCACCGGGGTCCAGTCGTTTCCGAGTCCGCCCGCATACTTGGCGAGCAGCGCGTTTTCCTTGATCGCCTCGTAAATGCCGTCGAGGTCGTCCGAGACAGTCGTCAGGTAGCAGGACGAGAGTTGCGAACGCAGGGTTCCCGAATTGAACAAGGTCGGCGTCGAGCTCATGAAGTCGAATTTCGACAGGACGTCGTAGAACTCGACCGCCCGCGCCTCGCGATCGCTTTCCCTGAGCGCCAGCCCCATCGCCACGCGCATGAAGAAAGCCTGGGGTAACTCGATGCGCCGCCCCTGCACGTGCAGAAAGTAGCGGTCGTAGAGGGTCTGCAATCCCAGGTATCCAAACTGCAGGTCGCGCTTCGCGACCAGGGCCCTGCCGAGACGCTCGAGGTCGAACCGTGCCAGCTCCGGGTCGAGCAGTTCGGCAGCGATCCCGCGCTCGATGAACTGCGGGAAGTATGACGTGTAACGCGTCTCCATATCGACCTGGCTGGCCTCTTCACCGAGCACCTCCAGGCGGATGGTGTTCAGCAGCAGCCGCGCCGTCACGTAGCTGTAGGCCGGATCCTTCTCGATCATCGCGCGCGCAGCGAGGATCGCCGACTTACGCACTTCCTCCATCGGGATACCGTCGTACAGGTCGCGCAGCGTCGCCTCGAGGATGACTTCCGGCTCCGCGGCCCCCTCCAGGTCGAGGCAGGCCGCCGTCAAGAGACGCTCGAGCGCCGCGAGGTCGAGCGGCCGCCGTTCGCCGCCCTCCACGACGCTTACCGGCGCACCCCCCGCATGCCCCTCGCGCGCCGATTTTTCCTGCACGCGCGCCTTGGCGCGTTCCTCGCGGTAGAGCACGTACGCACGCGCGACGTCGTGCTCGCCCGAGCGCATCAGCGCCAGTTCGACCTGGTCCTGTATGTCTTCAATATGGAACGTGCCGCCCTGGGGCTGGCGCCTGATCAGCGCGCCGACGACATTTTCTGTCAACCCTGCCACCAACTCGCGAATGCGAGCCGACGCAGCGCCCTGGCTGCCGCTGACCGCGAGAAAAGCCTTCGTCATCGCGACTGCGATCTTGCTGGGCTCGAAACCGACCACCGCACCATTCCGGCGGATGACCTTGTACTCGGAATAGGCGGGTCGTACCGCCTTGTTCGACTCGGGAACGCTCACGCTCAGTGCCGTGTTTGCCGTCGCGTTCTCCTGGGCGATTTGCATGCTTTGTCCCCCGTCCTGTGCTTTCGGCGACCCGGTTGCTCCCGACCCTCTTGCCGGCGCCGCTTGCTCTCTCCTCCCGCGCCTGCCGCAAGAACCACAATATCTAGTGCTCGATATCGAAGCGCAAACTAATTCTAGTGCGCGCAATTTACCATTGCAACAAGAAATTGCAAGCGGCTCGGAAGCGATCGGATGATGCGTGAGAAAAGTCGCGTGGCGTGCCGCCTCGCGCGACTGCGTGCGCGCCCCCGCCTGCTAGCGTCGCGCGAGCCTGCGGAGAAAGCGCGCCCAGTCGAATCCACTCCCGGGATCGCTCTTGCGTTGTGGCGCAATATCGCTGTGGGCTGCGATATCTCGAATGGGCAGCGCTTGCAGCAAATCGCTCGTCAAGCGCGCGAGGCGATTGTATTGGCGGTCGTTGAATGTGGTCTCGTCGGTTCCTTCAAGCTCTACTCCGACGGAAAAATCGTTGCAGCGGGTTCGGCCGCGCCATGCCGACGCCCCGGCATGCCATGCCCGCAAGTGCACTGGCACGAATTGCTGCAGCGCGCCGTTGCGGCGCACCAGGAAATGGGCCGAAACGCGCAAGTCCCGGAGTTCCTCGAAGCTCGGATGGGCCGCGGGGTCGAGACGGTTGGTGAACAGTCGCTCGATCGCATCGCCCCCGAATTGTCCCGGCGGAAGGCTGATCGAATGCACTACGAGCAGCGTCACCACCACGCCTTCCGGCCGCTTGTCGCAGTTGGGCGAAGCGATGAACTCGGCACCGGCATCGAGGCCGTCGGCGCCGATCACCGTCAGTTGCCCGAGCCCGTCAAAGGACCGGGCTCGCGGATTTCCAGGCGCTGCATGCGGTAGCGAAGCTGACGAAAAGTGATTCCGAGCAGCTTGGCGGCCGCGGTCCGGTTGAACTCGGTCTTCGCCAGCGCATCGAGGATTGCGTCGCGCTCGACGCGGTCGAGGTACTCGGGCAGGGAGCCGGCACCCAAACCCGAAGCCGACGGCAGATTTTCGCCCTGCGCAGACTCGGGGAGGGCGACGGGCCTGAGCTGCAGATCCTCGGGCAGGATCTCCTCCGATGCCGAAAGCGCGGTTGCACGCTCCAGGATGTTCTCGAGCTCGCGGATGTTGCCGGGAAAATCGTAGCGCATGAGTTCCTCCAGCGCCTTCTGCGACAGGCGCGCCTTCGCGCCACCGCCTTGCCGCGCAATGCGCTCCAGGATGCTTTCCGCAATCAGCGGAACATCCTCCCGGCACTCCCGCAGTGGCGGCATCTTGAGCTCGATCACGTTCAGCCGATAGAAAAGATCCTGGCGGAAGCGCCCCGCCTCCACGCACGCGGCGAGATTCTGGTGCGTAGCCGAGATGATGCGCACGTCCACCGGCTCCTCGGCGGTCGTCCCCAGCTTGCGCACGCGCTTCTCCTGGATCACGCGCAGCAGCTTGACCTGCATCGCAAGCGGAAGATCCGCGACCTCGTCGAGGAAGAGGGTGCCGCCGTTGGCCGCCTGGAAGAAGCCGTCGCGGTCCTGCTCCGCCCCCGTGAACGCTCCCTTTCTGTAGCCGAAGAACTCGCTCTCCATGAGCGTTTCGGGGATCGCGCCGCAGTTCACCGGAACAAATGGCTTGTCACGCCGGGCGCCGTGGGAGTGAATGAGTCGCGCGGCGAGCTCCTTGCCGCTACCGGACTCCCCGGAGATGTACACCGGTGCCTGCGTACGGGCAAGCTTTGCGGTCAGCTCACGCACCGCGGTCAGCGCCGGGCTCTCGCCGAGGAGTTGCTGCGCCGCCGTCGGGCCCTCGTCGCGGTCCGGAAGCGAGAGCGCAGACTTCACCAGGGAGCGCAGCTGCTCCAGGCTGACCGGCTTGGACACATAGTCGAAGGCGCCCGCTTTGAGCGCGGCGACTGCGTTTTCCGTGCTGCCGTGCGCAGTAACCACGGCCACCGGAAGATCGGTCCGCAGCCCGGATATATGGCGTACGAGCTCGAGGCCTTCTCCGTCCGGCAAGCGCATGTCCGTCAGGCACAAGTCGAAGCGCTCGTTCCTGAGGTGTTCTTTCGCCTCGTCGATCGTCCCCGCGGAAACGACCCCGAGCCCCATCTTGATCAGGGTGAGTTCGAGCAGCTCGCGGATATCGGGCTCGTCATCGACCACCAACACGCGGCTGTCTCGCGGCAACCCCCGCCGTTCCGCTCGCTTCATGCGGCCTTCGCCTCCTTGCACAGGATCCTGAAATGCGCTCCTGGCATGTCGTCCACATACTCGAGCGCGGCACGATTCGCCGCGCACAACTCCCGCGCGAGGTACAACCCCAATCCCGTGCCCTTGCTTGCCGTGGTGAAGAAGGGCTCGAAGAGCTGCGCCTGGTTCTCCCGTGCGACACCCGGGCCATTATCGATTACGTTCAATTCTACTTGATGAGCGAATCCCTTCAGCGCGAGCCGGATGCTTCGCGGTTCATCGCGTGCGTACCGTACGGCGTTGTGCAGCAGGTTCCAAAGCACCTGCCGCAGATGCTCGCGGTCAAACCATACCCAGGCATCCTGCGTCGCCTCGATCACGAATCGTTCGGGCGACACTCCCTCGTTGGCGACGAATTCCTCAAGGAAGCCGGTCAGCCAGCGATTGAGATGGATGCGCTCCCCCGTAATTCGATCACGTCGGCTGAGCTGCAGCACATCGCTCACGAGGCGTTCCAGCCGCTGGCAGTTATCGTGAATGATGCGATAGAGGCGGCTTCGGTCGGCCTCGCGCTTTTCCTCGCCGAGTAGCTCGGACGCATGGCTGATGGCCGAGAGGGGATTCCGAATCTCGTGCGCAATGTTCGCTGTAAGACGTCCGAGCGCCGCAAGCTTCAGCTGCTGCGCCTGCTCCCGCATGCGGGTCATGTCTTCGACGAACAGCACCCGGTAGTCTTCATCGATCCCGGTTTCCAGCACCCTCAACCGGACGTCCCGCCCGTTCAACTCGAAATCGGCCCCCCCTTGGGTCGCTTCGCCACCCGAGGTCCGCCAGACCTCCCAGCGGTCCGCAAACCCTGGCAGCACGCGTGCCAGTTCGGCATCCTGCAGCCGTTCCACTCCCATCAGGCGTTGGGCCTGCGGGTTGTGCTGCACCACGCGCCCCCCCTGGTCCAGTACCATCACACCGTCGTGCATGTCCTCGATGACGAGCTGATTGACGCGCACCTGGATCTCGAGGGCCCGGCCCCGTATCCGGGCGAGCATCTCGTTCGCGGCTACGCGTTGCGCGAGCCAACCCGTGATGCCGGCACTGGCGAAGCATCCTATCGCCAGCAGAGCCGGCTGGAGGTAATTGGCGCTCGGCGCGTCGTACGCCAGCGCCCAGTAGCTTTGCTCGAGCAGCAGCGCGATCGCCGCGACCGCCGCGTATAGGAACATCAAGCGCCGCGGCGCAAGCAGTGCAGCCCCGACAAGGGATATGAGCAGCATCACCCCCAGACCGCTGCGCACGCCGCCGCTGGCGTACATGAGCAGAGTTATGGCAACGACGTCCGCGAATACGTGAACGCTCAGCTGCAGCTCGAACTTGTCGTGGAGATTGCGAAGGACACCATGAAAAACCAGGCCTAGCAGCAGGTATCCGGCGCTGACGTAGCGGAACAAGCCGAGGGACTGCGAGCCCAAACCGAGCGCGTCCTCGTAAAGCAAGGCAGAACTCAGAAAAAGCCCGGCGACCGCAATCCTGTACAGATTGAAGTAGCGCAGCGATATCCAGAACGATTCCGGCGTGCCGGCGCGCGGCGAGACGAGGCTGGAGTAACCGGTCAACGCGCTCATCGGCCCTCGGTCGTGCCCAACCGCGCGTGTTCTTCGCTGCAATAGTGCATGCCGCCCTTCTCTCGCGCCTCCGCGCGCGGGAGGTGCAGACCGCAATGGGCGCATCGCACCAGATCGCCGTCCGAGTTCGCGGAAGGCTTGGGCGCGCGCGGAGCGTCAGGCCGCTCCTCAACCGCGCGGCGGAGAAGCCAGACCAGCGCGAGTACCGCAAGTCCGAGTACGATCAAGCGTCCCATGGCTCGCTATTATGGTAGAGGCGGCAGCGAACGCCACAGGGAATGGATATTGGTCGGGGTGAGAGGATTTGAACCTCCGACACCTGCGTCCCGAACGCAGTACTCTACCAGGCTGAGCTACACCCCGACGCTGAAGAACCGCCGCGCAGAGCGCGATTCAATAGCTGCGCGTCACGGAAAAGGCCGCCAATTCTAGCAAAGAATCCTTGTGCCTTGACGGCGCGATCGGCTCAATCGCCGCAACCGCCCGCGCTGCCTCGCGTTGCGCCAGCTCCCGCACGTAGTCGAGCGCCCCGTTTGTCCTGATCGCCTCGAGAACGTCGCCGAATTCCCTGCGCCCGCCCTCGATGATCGCGTGGCGCACCACGGCAGCCTGCTGCGGGGTCCCCGTGGCCATCACGCGGATCAGCGGCAGCGTGGGCTTGCCTTCCGCAAGGTCGTCGCCGAGGCTTTTGCCGATGGTTTCCGCGTCGCCCGAATAATCCAGTACGTCGTCAATGAGCTGAAATGCAGTGCCGAGGTGCATGCCGTAGCGCGCCAGCCCATCCTCGAGCTCGCGCGGCGCGCCGGCGAGCACGCCGCCGAGCCGCGCGGCGGCCTCAAACAGCTTGGCGGTCTTGCGCCGAATGACCTCCAGGTAGCGCTCCTCTCCGACCTGAGGGTCGTGGCAATTCAAGAGCTGCAGCACCTCGCCTTCGGCGATGGTGTTGGTCGCGTCGGCGAGCACCTGCATCACCCGCATGTCATTTACCCCGACCATCATCTGGAAGGCCCGTGAATACAGAAAATCGCCGACCAGCACCGAGGCAGCGTTGCCGAAGGCGGCGTTCGCGGTCTCGCGTCCACGCCGCAATTCCGATGCATCGACCACGTCGTCGTGCAGCAGCGTGGCCGTGTGAATGAATTCGACTACCGCGGCCAGCTCGATGTGCGCCTCCCCTTGGTAGCCGGCCGCCCCCGCACTCAGCAGCAGCAGCGCGGGTCTCAGGCGCTTGCCGCCGCCGGCCACAATGTACTGCGCGACCTGCCGGACGAGGGAGACGTCCGAATCCAATCTGCGCCCGATGAGGGCATCGACACGGCCCATCTCGGCGGCGATCAGGGCAAGGGGGGGAGAGGTCGCCATTACGGCAGCAAGAATCGTATTGGGGCCGGCGTCCGCGCCCGGGAATCAGGGCCAGAAGCTCGCGCACGACACCCCTTTCGCGAGGCGCGAAGCTTAGCATGGATGGCTTTGACGCGGACGGCGGAAATCTCTTATAATTTAAAGTCTTCGCCGATGAGAATTGGAAATTTCGCCATGTATGCCGTTATCAAAACTGGTGGCAAGCAATACCGGGTCAAGGCCGGGGAGCAGGTACGAGTCGAATCGCTTCCGGCAGATGTCGGCGCAGCCGTTTCATTCGATCAGATATTGATGGTCGGCGAGGGTGATCAGGTCCGCGTGGGCGCCCCGCTTGTTTCGGGCGCCAAGGTGCAGGCAACGGTCCTCGCGCACGGGCGCGGCGACAAGGTGAAGATCTTCAAATTGCGGCGCCGCAAGCATTTCCAGAAATCCCAGGGGCATCGGCAGTCATATACGGAATTGCGCATCGACGATATCGTCGCCGGCGCCTGAAATCTAAGGACATCGAACCATGGCACACAAGAAGGCAGGCGGGAGCTCCCGCAACGGGCGCGACTCGCAGGCAAAGCGGCTCGGCGTTAAAGTGTACGGTGGGCAGCAGGTCGGGTCGGGCGCCATCCTGGTGCGCCAGCGCGGCACGCGAATCAGCCCGGGGAACAACGTCGGCATGGGCCGGGACCATACGTTGTTTGCCAAGGCCACCGGGACCGTGGAATACGCGGTAAAGGGCAAAGACAGCAAGACGACGGTCAGCGTCATCCCGGCCTGAGCCCCCAACCAGGCCGCGAAAAGCCCTATCGTTCGCGGTAGGGCTTTTTTGTTTCCGATGCCATGAAGTTCATCGACGAAGCGAGAATCGAAATTCACGCCGGCAACGGCGGCGATGGCGTCGCGTCCTTTCGCCGCGAGAAATACGTGCCCCGGGGAGGGCCTGACGGCGGCGACGGCGGTCGCGGGGGAAGCGTGTATGCGGTCGCGGACCGCAACATCAATACTCTCATCGACTATCGCTATGCGCGGATCCATCGTGCGCAGAACGGCGAAAGAGGTCAGGGCTCCGACTGCTACGGCAAGGCCGGCAAGGACATCGAGTTGCGAATGCCGGTCGGCACCCTGATTCGAGATCTGCACAGCGGCGAGCTGATCGCGGACCTCGCACACCATGGACAGCGAGTGCGGATCGCCGAAGGGGGTAAGGGCGGTCTCGGCAACCTGCACTTCAAGTCGAGCGTCAACCGTGCGCCTCGGCAGTTCACCCGCGGCGTGCCGGGTGAGAACCGGGACCTCTCCCTTGAGCTACGGGTGCTCGCCGATGTCGGCCTGCTTGGCGTGCCGAACGCCGGAAAGTCGACCTTCATCCGCGCCGTGTCGAGTGCGCGGCCGAAGGTCGCGGATTACCCGTTCACCACGCTCAATCCCTCTCTGGGCGTGGTGCGCGTGGCAAGTGGCGCCAGCTTCGTCGTGGCGGACATTCCCGGTCTGATCGAAGGGGCTGCCGAGGGCGCGGGACTCGGCCACCAATTCCTGCGACACCTGTCGCGCACGCGGCTGCTGCTGCACATCGTGGACATCGCGCCGCTGGACGAGAAGGCCGATGCGGTGCGCGATGCGCGGGCAATCGTGGCCGAATTGAAAAAGTACGACGAGTCCTTGTATCGCAAGCCGCGCTGGCTGGTGTTCAACAAGATCGACCTTGCGGACGATTCCGAGACGCGGATGCGGCGCATCCTGCGCGGGCTGCGCTGGAAAGGGCCGTGGTTCGCGGTCTCGGCCTTGACCGGAAAGGGCTGCCGCGATGTGTGCAATGCGGCCCAGCGCTTTCTGGCGGAGGGCAAGGAACCGGCGGCGGGCGCGCGCCGCGCGGCCTGAGAGAAGACGACGATGTCGGGCCCGATTGCCGCCGCCAAAACCCTGGTCGTGAAGGTCGGCACCTCGCTCGTGACCAACGACGGTCGCGGAATCGATGTCGAAGCCATCGCGCGCTGGGCCTCGCAGATCGCGCGCCTGCACCAACTGGGCAAGCGCTGCATCATGGTCTCGAGCGGCGCGATCGCCGAAGGCATGCAGCGGCTCGGCTGGACCCGCCGCCCTCATGCGATGCACGAGCTTCAGGCCGCCGCGGCGGTGGGACAGATGGGGCTCATTCAGTGCTATGAAACCTGCTTTCGCGAGCATGGCCTGGCGACGGCGCAGGTATTGCTGACTCACGCCGACCTGGCCGACAGGCAGCGCTACCTGAATGCCCGTTCGACGTTGCGCACCTTGCTTGAGCTCGGCGTGATCCCGGTGATCAACGAAAACGACACCGTGGTCACTGACGAGATCAAGTTCGGAGACAACGACACATTGGGTGCGATGGTCTCGAACCTCGTTGAGGCCGACGCGCTGATCATCCTTACCGACCAGGCCGGACTGTACGAGGCGGACCCCCGACGCCATGCCGATGCCAAGCTCATCGAGCTTGCGGAAGCGGGCGATCCGCGGCTGGAGACCGTCGCCGGCGGTGCGGGCACTCCGCACGCCAAGGGGGGAATGATCGCCAAGGTACTCGCCGCGCGACGTGCTGCCCGCAGCGGCGCACACACGGTGATTGCATCTGGGCGCGAACCCGAGGTCCTGCTGCGGCTTGCGCGCGGGGAAAGAGTCGGGACGCTCCTGGTTGCCAAGACCGTGCCCCTCGCGGCACGCAAGCAATGGCTCGCGGATCACCTCACGGTTGCCGGAAGGCTGACGCTGGACGCCGGCGCAGTAAAGGCGCTGGTGCGCGACGGAAAGAGTCTGCTGCCGATCGGCGTGATCGACGCAAGCGGCAGTTTCGGCCGCGGCGAAGTGGTCGCATGCCTGGACCCGGAGGGGCACGAGGTCGCGCGCGGACTTGTCAACTACTCGGCGTCCGAAACGCGGCTGATCATCCGCCATCCGTCCGCCGATATCGAGTCGATATTGGGCTACGTCGACGAGCCCGAACTGATCAATCGCGACAACCTCGTCCTGCTTTAGTTGCCGCTGGTCGGTGCAGAATCGCCAGAGGACCGGGGATTACCGCCGCGCTTCAGGGCATCGACGCCTTCCGCGGCCGAAAAGATGGGAAACCCTTGCGGGCAGAAGTAGTCTCGCTCCAAGGCTCGATGCCAGTTCACCACGCCGCTCTTGATCGGACGCCAACGCGCATCCCGTCCCGCGGTCCAGGTTCCGTCGCGGCGCCCGGTCGCGTAGATACGATACTCCGCGCTCTTGCACCGGATGCCTTCATAGCTGACGTTCTCCGCCCCGCTGGCGCTGCGGGCAACGAGCACGTAGCGAACCACGCCATCCGAGCCGACGCTGATCGAAGTGCGGTCGATGTAGAAGCGGAAATCAGTTGCTGCGCTAACATCGAACCCGAGCAGGCTGCCCGGTTTCGGATAGCCCGGCAGCGAGACCGGATTCTCCTGCCAGTTGCGTTCTTGCTGTTGGGTCTGCCAGTCGCTCTGGACCTGAGCGAGCGCCGCCCCGGCGTGCAACAATGCGGCGCCGAGGACGGCGGCAGAAAGCCTTCGCACCCTGCGCCTAAGCGAGGTCACCCGCCAACGACGCGCGTACTTCCGCCGGAACGCGTTCCAGCATCGCCTGGTATTCGGGGTGGTCGATGCCGATCGCGAGCGCCACGCCGTACTTGAGCGCCTTGCGCATCTCGTCGCTCAGCTCGAAGCGCAGGAAATGCACAGACGAGGTCTTGCTCTCGTTTTCACGCTCCAAGTCCTCGTCCGCGATGGCGTACACGCGCTCGCAACCCTCGACTTGGACCCAGACGCGGTCCTCGACGCCCTTGAGCCTCGCGAGCATGCGCTGCCGCTCCACCGGGTCTGGATACTCGATCATCATCGTCGCTTTGAGGTTCGTGCCGTCCGGAATCAGCGGATTGTAGGCATCGAGCTCCTCGCGAATGCCCCCGTCCTCGAAAATGCGCTCGATGCGCAGCATCTCCTGTATCTGGTAGCGCATCAGCAGCTCGTCTTCGAACTGCAGCGTCACATTGGAGCCGAGGAAAACCGTGCGCACCTTCTTGTGCTCGATCACCTTGGCACGGAACCCGTTGCGCTGGCGCGCGTAGTCCTCGAGCGTCAGCAGGCTCTGTCTTGCGATGTGGGGCATGATCCCGTCCCTAAAAAGACGGGAGGCGCGGATTGAACCGCCCCTCCCGCCGCGTGGTCCTGCTCAGTCCTGCAGTGCGTCGAGGGCCTTCTGGAAGCGGTTGGCGTGGGAGCGCTCGGCCTTGGCCAGCGTCTCGAACCAGTCCGCGATCTCCTCGAACTTCTCGCTGCGCGCCTGCTTGGCCATCCCG
>JBAUTZ010000017.1:0-5850 GCA_049582445.1 Burkholderiales bacterium | reverse complement strand
CGCTGGCCCGGCGCGAGCGGGAACGGAATCTCCGTGAGGCCGGGATCGAACGAGCGCCGCGCGGTGCCGGTGCTTTGCGCGGAGATTTGCCAGGGTGCCGTGACGCTCTCGCTGCGGACCGGGTCCTCGCCGCGATTGCTGCGACCTACGAGCTCGAAGCCGCCTGCTCGCGCCGTCAGCGTGAAGGTGATCGTTCGAACCTGCGTGCGGTTGTACTGGTTGATCTGCTCGTAGACCCAGCTCTCGCCACCCTTCAACACCGGCGCGGCGACGCTCGCTGCAGGCGCTTCCGCCGCTGAGCTGGTTGCACCGCCGGCGAGCAGCGCCGCGGCCGCGATCCCGATCATCAGAAATTTGGCCATGGTCATTTCCCTTTCGGGAGGCGTCCCAGGAGATAGAACTCGTCGTTCGGCCGCATGTCGGTGAGGTTGGCCATGCGGTTGGACAGCGCAAAGAAGGCGGCGATCGCACCGACGTCCCAGATGTCCTCGTCGGAAAATCCGTGATTGCGCAGCACCGCGAAGTCGTCCTCGCCCACCGCGGCCGCCTGAAGCGCCACCTTCATCGCGAAGTCGAGCATCGCCTTCTGGCGCGGCGTGATGTCCGCTTTGCGGTAGTTGATCGCGACCTGGTCGGCAACGAGCGGGCTTCTGGCCCGGATGCGCAGGATCGCTCCGTGCGCAACGACGCAGTACTGGCAGTTGTTCGCGCCCGAGGTGGCGACGACGATCATCTCCCGCTCCGCCTTCGTCAGACCGCCCTCCTTCTCCATCAGCGCGTCGTGATAGGCGAAAAACGCGCGGAATTCTTCGGGCCGGTGCGCTAGGACGAGGAAAACGTTGGGAATGAAGCCGGATTTTTCCTGCACGGCAAGCAGACGCGCGCGGATGTCCTCGGGCAGATCCCCGAGCGCGGGCACAGGGAAACGGCTGATCGGCTTGTCGCTCATGGGCACCCGCAGCTCACCTTGGTCGGGGCTCACATTCTAGTCGACCGATACCATCGTGCTAATACCAACGCGCTAGTGTCCGGATGCGCCGGCGCGCCGCGACTGTCGTATGCTAGTGCCGTACTCGATCGATGGGGGGAGCGCGCCGTGAAGATACTGCTCGTCGACGACCACGCCCTGTTCAGGGAAGGGATGAAGCTCCTGCTTCGCGGTCTCGACGCGGGCATCGAGATGGACGAAGCCGGCGACTGCACGCGAGCGCTGGAGCTCGGTACGCGGAAGCGTTACGACCTCGTGCTGCTCGATCTGAGGATGCCGGGTCTCAATGGGCTCGACGCGCTCGCCGCGTGCCGCGAATCGATGGCCGAGACCCCGATCGTCGTGCTCTCCGGCGAGGACGACCCGCAGACCGTGCACGCCGCGATCGATCGCGGCGCCATGGGTTTCATACCCAAGTCCTCGACGCCCGATGTCCTGGTGCGCGCCATGCGAATCGTGCTCGCGCGAGGCATCTTTCTTCCTCTGCCGGCCTTCGATGCCGCGCGCCATGGCGCGCAAAACGTGCCGCGGCCGCCCGAGCCGGCTGCGGCGGAGGTCCTGCTGCCGGAGCTCACCACCCGGCAGATGGACGTCCTGCGCTGCGTGATCCTCGGCAAGCCGAACAAGGTCATCGCCCGCGAGCTGGACATCGCCGAGAACACCGTCAAAGTGCACGTCTCCGCGGTACTGCGGGCGCTAAACGCCCGCAATCGCACCGAGGCCGTGTACGAAGCAGCCAAGCTGGGGCTGCGGCTGGGTTGACCATGAAGCAGGACGCCCGGCCGCGGGAGGCCACCGACAGCCTCGAGGAGGAGTTGCTCCGCCTGCTCAGCGCCCAGGGGCGCCGCGTCCCGATTCCGGTGTTCCTCGCCTCGATCATGATCGCGGCCATGGCCCAAGGGCGCGTACCCACTGCGGTCCTCGCCGCGTGGCTCGTTCTCGTTGCGACCGTATTGGCCGTTCGCTGGGTGCTGCTCACGCGCCTGCCGACGCTTTCGGGGCTGACGACCAGAAATCGCCTGCGCATCGCGATTGCCCTGAGCGCGATCAACGGCGTGACTCACGGTCTGTCGCTAGGCTTCTTCCCCTACCTGCCGCTATACGAACGGGCGATCCAGTCGATGCTGCTGATCGGAGGCTGCACCGGCTCGGTGGCGACGACCGCGGGTTACAAGCCGCTTTTCCTCGCCTACCTGGTGCCCACGCTCGTGCCTCTCGTCGTGCTCTGGGCAGTGAGCCCAGGCGTTGCGCACGAAGGATGGATCGAGATTTCGGTCGCCGGTGTCTTCGCGCTGTTCGGCGTGCTGCTGCTCGCCCTAGCGGGCGATGCCTTTCGTCTGTTTCGCGAATCCTTCGAGATCCGGCTGCAGCAGGCTGAGCTGAACCGGCAACTTCGCTCGGCGCTCGACCAGGCCGAAGCGGCAAACCGCGCCAAGACGCGCTTTCTCGCCTCCGCGAGCCACGACCTGCGGCAACCGATTCACACCTTGTCGCTGTTCGGGGCCGCGCTCGCCATGCGGCCCCTCGATGACGACAGCAGGGAAATCGCCAAGCACATGAACACCGCCCTGCAGTCCCTGGCGACCCAGCTCGACGCGCTGCTCGACATCTCGAAGCTCGACGCGGGTGTATTCCGGGTCAATCGCAGCGCGGTGAAGCTGCAGACCATACTCGAGCGCCTGTACCGGGAGTTCGCGCCGTCCGCGCGCGCCAAGGGCCTCGACATGATCTTCGACTGCCCCACCGACGCGATCGTCGACATCGACCAGCCGCTGTTCGAGCGAATCGTGCGCAACCTCCTCGACAACGCCATCAAGTACACGGACACCGGGCGCGTCGCGTTGCGCGCAACGCCGACCCAAGGGGCATTCGACATCGCGATCTCCGACTCGGGGCGAGGCATCCCGGAGGCGGAGCAGGTACGCGTATTCGAGGAGTTCTACCAGCTGGACAACCCCGAGCGCGACCGAGCGAAGGGACTGGGACTGGGCCTCGCGATCGTGAAACGCCTGGCCGATCTGATGGGGATCACCCTGCGGATGAGCTCCTCGCCCGGTCGGGGAACAGAGTTCGTGCTGTCGGTGCCGTCCGCGGCGGCGGCTGCGACCCGCCCGGCGGAGACGGCACCGGAAGCGAGCCCTATGCGGTCTTTACACGTGCTCGTGGTCGACGACGAGGCCGCGATCCGGCTCGGCATGAAGACACTGCTCGAAGCGATGGGCTGCCGCGCGACGCTCGCCGACGGCACCGCGAGCGCGGTCGCCGCGGCGCGGGCCGAGCAGCCGGACCTCGTGCTCGCCGACCTGCGGCTCCGCGGAAAGGACGACGGCTTCGCGACCGTGCGCGCCATCCGCGAGATCTACCCGCGCATGCGCGCGATCCTGATCAGCGGCGACATCGCCGCCGAGCGCCTGCGCGAAGCGGAGGAAGCCGGCCTGCCCATGCTGCACAAGCCGGTGCCGTTCGAGCTTCTCAAGCGCGAGATCGCCCAGGTCCAGCCGCAATGAATCCGTCCCACACAGGCTCGGCGGCCGGCACGCGGGCGACGGCCTGGATTTCGCACGGCTTCGAGGAACTCGCATCCGATCCCAAGAGCCTCAAGACTCCTTTCGACGTCGTGATCGTTGGCAGCGGCTACGGCGGCGCCGTCGCCGCCTCCGAGCTCGCGGGCTGTCGCGACTCGAACGGCAAGCCGATCTCAGTGTGCGTTCTGGAGCGAGGCAGCGAATATCTCCCGGGAATGTTCCCTTCGCGCATGGCCGACCTGCCGGGCCACGTGCGCTTCAATACCTCGGGTTCGGCCAAGCCGCGCGGCGTGCGCGAGGGATTGTTCGACGTCCGCGTCGGCCCGGACGTCTCGGCGCTGGTCGCCAACGGGCTGGGCGGAGGGTCGCTGATCAACGCGGGTGTCATGGAGCGGCCACGCGACGCGGTGCTGAAGCACTTTCCGGCAGCCGTCCGGGAGGACCTCGTCAAGAACGACTACTATGCCCGCGCAAAGAAGCTGCTCGGCGCCGCGGACGATCAGGGTGACAACAGCGTCGAGCGGCACCGGCTACGGGCGCCTGCGAAGTACGACGCGCTCATGCGGCTGGCTGCGGGCGACCCGGCCAAGCGCAGGCATGCAGCGGCGCTTACCATCGCGATGCGCGACCAGCGCAGCGACAGCGGCGTGAAGCTGACGGCGTGCAAGTTCTGCGGCGATTGCGCGACAGGCTGCAATCATGGCGCCAAAGAGTCGCTCGACCTCAACTTGCTCGCCCGGGCCTGGCGCCGGGGCGCGAAGCTCTACACTGGCGCGACGGTGCTGCGAATCAGGCGACACGCCACCAGCGGTGCATGGCTGGTCGCCGTGGTGCACACGGACGAGAACATCCGCAAACGCCAGGCGCACTCAATTTACCTGCGGGCGCGCAGACTGATTTTGGCGGCCGGAACGTTCGGTTCGACGGAAATCCTGCTTCGCTCGCGTAGCGCGACATTGAGCTTCTCGCATCTCGGCCATCGCTTCTCGAGCAACGGCGACACGATCGCGGTGGCCTACAAGCAGGACCGCAGCGTACATGCGGTAGCGGACGAACGCAGCCCGGCAGAGGCGCGCGAGATTGGCCCAACGATCACGGGGGTGCTCGAACTGCAGACAAAGAAGGGTCCTGTCGTCGTCGAGGAGCTGGCGATACCGGGGCCCCTGCGGCGTGCGTTCGAGGAAATCACGACGACGTCCAATACGCTGCACGAGCTCGCCGTCGCCGATTGCAGCGTCCATCGGACCCAGGCAACACACGACCCATGCGCAGTCGACGCAGACGCCATCGAGCGTTCGCTGCCCGTAGCCGTCATGGGCGACGACGGCGCCGAGGGCCTGCTCGAGCTCGTGCAGGGCGAGACGGACAAGGCGAGGCCCGAGCGCGGCGACGGCGCGATCAGCGTGCGCTGGCCCACACTGCGTGACCACGAGCTGTTCGGCGCGCAGATTGACGTCCTCGGCGAGCGTGCGCGCCGGAGCGGCCGCGCCGGCCGCGTGCTGCCCAATCCGCTCTGGCAGCTGGTGCCCTCGGAGCTGCAGTTCCTGATGGACAACATGCACGGCGCGCTCTTCACCGTGCACCCGCTGGGCGGGTGTCCGATGGGCGCAAGCGCCGTGGACGGCGCCGTCGATCAATTCGGGCGCGTCTACGACGCCACGACCGGGACGCCGCATCCCGGGCTGGTGGTGCTCGACGGCTCGATCGTTCCGGGCGCGCTTGGCACCAACCCCGCGCTGACGATCACCGCGCTCGCGCTGCGCGCAGTCGAGTGGCTGCGCGAAGACTGGGGCTTCGCGCGTTGGCATGGAACGGAGCAGGAGCTCCCCGCGAGACTACCGTTCCGCGACGTCGCGCAATCCAAGGACGAATCGGCCGTGCGACCAACCGAGGTCCAGCTTCTCGAGCGCATGTCGGGCCGGGCCTCGCTGCGCGTGCAACCGGGCGGCGCGCCGGCCAAGTACGTCATTGAGCAGACGCTGCGCTTTGCTCCCGAATCGCTCGCCAAGCTCGTGCTGCCGCAGGCCGACGGCAAGGTCCCGCTCGAGCGCTGCCTGAAGGTCGAAGCGGGCACCCTGCGGCTCTTTCCGGAGGAGGAATGGGATAAGTGGCACCGGTACGGCGAGCCGGAGGTCTGGACGGAAGACAAGTCAGAACGCCGCGTCGCCAACATCGTCGCGCTCGAAGCCCGAGTGTCGGGCACGCTCAGGTTGCTGCACCGCGAGCCGTCCTTTCCGTGGGCACGGTGCTGGCGCGCCCTAGGCGCATGGCTGCCGAATCGGGGCTTGCGTGACACGTGGCAATGGATCGCGGAAGGTCTGCAAAGCGGCGGGCCGC
>JBAUTZ010000016.1:0-6415 GCA_049582445.1 Burkholderiales bacterium | reverse complement strand
TTTGGTGAGCTCGCCCAGGGTCTTGAGCTCCGCGAACTGCGCCTCGTCGTTGGCGTCGTAGATCGATCCCGGCCGCAGGCCGTCGCCGAGCGAGAACGACACGTCGTAGGCGGCCATGATCTCGCAGATATCCTCGAAATGCGTATAGAGGAAGCTCTCCCGGTGGTGCGCGAGGCACCACTTCGCCATGATCGAGCCGCCGCGCGAGACGATGCCCGTCATGCGCTTGGCGGTCAGCGGGATGAACGGCAGGCGCACGCCGGCGTGGATGGTGAAGTAGTCCACGCCCTGCTCCGCCTGCTCGATTAGCGTGTCGCGGAAGATCTCCCAGGTCAGCTCCTCCGCCTTGCCGTCCACTTTCTCGAGCGCCTGGTAAATCGGCACGGTGCCGATCGGGACCGGCGAGTTGCGGATGATCCACTCGCGCGTCTCGTGAATATGCTTGCCGGTGGAGAGGTCCATTACGGTGTCGCCGCCCCAGCGAATCGCCCAGGTCATCTTCTCGACTTCCTCCGCGATGGACGAGCCGAGCGCCGAATTGCCGATGTTGGCGTTGATCTTCACCAGGAAGTTGCGGCCGATGATCATCGGCTCGCTTTCCGGATGGTTGATGTTGGCCGGAATGATGGCGCGGCCGCGCGCCACTTCGTCCCTCACGAATTCGGGCGTGATGATCTTCGGCAGGCGCGCCCCGAAGGATTGCCCGGGGTGCTGCAGCTCGAGGCCGGCGATCATCTTCTGGTTCTCGCGAATCGCGATGAATTCCATCTCCGGCGTTACGATGCCGTTGCGCGCGTAGTGCATCTGCGTCACGATGCGGCCCGCTTTCGCGCGCCGCGGCTTGCGCTTCAGGTCGAAGCGAAGCTCGGCGAGCTTCGGGTCGGCCAGCCGCCCGCGGCCGTATTCGGACGATGGACCCTCGAGCAGCGCGGTGTCGTCGCGCTCCGCGACCCAGCGCTCGCGCAAGGGTGCAAGCCCCTTGCGGATGTCGATGCTCGCCGCCGGGTCCGTGTACGGACCCGAAGTGTCGTAGACGTGGACGGTGGGGTTACCCTCCGTCTGCGCGATGGCGCGCATCGGCACGCGCAGGTCCGCGCGCGAGCCCTCGACGTACACCTTGCTCGAATTGTTCAGCGGCTTGACGGCGTCGGCGTCGACGTGGGCGGTGGCGGCAAGAAATTTGGGATTGGCGTTCATGATCGCTTCCTTCGGCGGGATTACCCGCATCAGGTTCAAAGGGTCTCTCTCACCCGGCGGCCGGTCGGCGCCAGGACCCCTGCGTGTGAGGCGCCCAAAGTACTGCAATAGCCGCCCCGGCACAAGCAAACGCTTGGTCTGCTTGACAGTTATGCGCCGCAGCAATATCTTACTGACCGGTCAGTCATAAATCCCACGATGAGAAATCCGGTCACCTCTCGAAGCGAGCCGCGCTGGGCTCGGCGCAAGGAAGCGCGCCCCGAGGAAATCACTCGCGCGGCGCTCGAGCTGTTCGTCGAGCGCGGCTATGCGGCGACGCGCCTCGAGGACGTCGCCACACGCGCCGGTGTCGCCAAGGGCACCGTGTACCTTTACTTCGCCAACAAGGCGGAGCTGTTCAAGGCCGTGGTGCGCGAAGGGATCGTGCCGCCGATCGCCGAGATGAGCAGCATGGTCCAGCATTTCGAGGGCACCTCGTTCGAGCTGCTGCGCCTGATGTTGCGGGGGTGGTGGGAGCGCATCGGCTCCAGGCCGCTTTCCGGCATCCCCAAGCTGATCATCGCGGAAGCGGGCAACTTCCCCGAAATCGCGCGCTTCTACATGGCCGAGGTCGTCGAGCCTGGACAGGCGGCGATCATCGACATCGTGCGGCGCGGCATCGCGCGCGGGGAGTTTCGCCACATTGACGCAAACGACGCCGCGCTCCTCATCGCGGCACCCATGTTGCTCACCGCGCTTTGGCGCAACTCGCTCGCGCCGTTCGCCGGCGCGCAGCTCGACGAGGTCAGGCTCCTCGAGGCGCACCTGGACACGCTGCGCCGGGCGCTGCTGAAGGACCCGGACGCCGCGCCGCTCAATGGACGAATCCGGGAGAGATAGGCCATGAGCTTGATCACCCCCAAGAGAGCGCTGCTGTCGATCGCCGTCGCCGTGCTGGTCGGCGCCGCCGCAGTGGCCGGACTCGCGACCGTGCGCAACAACCAGGCGGCGGAGCCGCTCGCGCGCGAGCCGGCGCTCGAATTCCTGCCTTCCGACATCGTCGTCCTCGCGCCGCAGACGCTCGAGCGCGGCCTGCCCCTCACCGGAACGCTGACGCCGCTAAATGAGACGACCGTAAAGGCCAAGGTCGCCGGCGAGCTGGTCGAGGTTTCGGTGCGCGAGGGCGAGAACGTCCGGCGCGGCCAGGTGCTGGCGCGCATCGACACGACCGAGCTCGAAGCGCGGGCCGCTGCCAAGCGCGCCGACGTCGAAGCCACGCGCGCGCAGCTCGTGCTCGCGGAGAAGAACCGCGCCACGCAGAAGACCCTGCTCGAAAAGAACTTCATTTCGCAAAGCGCATTCGACTCGACGCAGTCGACCTACGACGTGGCGCGCGCGCGGCTGGGCGCCGCAGAGGCCGATCTCGCCGTCGCGCGCAAGGCCCTGGGCGACGCGGTTCTCCTCGCGCCGATCTCGGGGATCGTTTCCCAGCGCCTGGCGCAGCCCGGCGAGCGCGTTCCGGTTGACGCCCGGATCCTCACGATCGTCGACCTGTCGCGCCTGCAACTCGAGGCCGCGGTTCCGGCAAGCGAGATCGGCCGGGTCAAGGTGGGCCAGCCGGTATCGTTCCGGGTCGACGGTTTCGGCGCGCGCGAATTCGCCGGACGCATCGAGCGAATCAATCCGTCGACGATCGCGGGGTCCCGGTCGATCAACGTGTACGCGGTGATCGACAATCCCGAAGGCAGCCTGCGCGGCGGGCTGTTCGCCCAGGGCGGCCTGACGCTGGAGCGCGTCGAGGGCGCGTTGGTGATCCCCGCCGCGGCGCTGCGCGAGGAACTGGGTCAGCGCTTCGTCTATCTCCTGGCGGACGGCGTGGTGCGCAAGAGGCAGGTGAAAACCGGGCCCGCCGACCAGGCCGGTCGCGTTCAGGTGCTGGCCGGACTCGAGCGCGGCGACCGTGTGGTGACCAGCGACCTTGGAGCGTTGCGCGAGGGCGCCCCCGCGCGGCTGGTCGACGCGCCGCGCCGGGACTAGCGCCGCATGTGGTTCACGCGCGTCAGCATCGGAAATCCGGTATTCGCGACCATGATGATGGCCGCGTTGCTGGTGCTGGGGCTGTTTTCCTACTCGCGGCTGCCGGTGGAGCAGTTTCCCGACGTCAGCTTTCCGGTGGTCGTGATCGAGACGCTCTACCCCGGGGCCTCGCCCGAGAACGTCGAAGAGGAGGTCACGCGCAAGATCGAGGAATCGGTCAACACCATCAGCGGCATCAAGACGCTCTCGTCGCGCTCCTACGAGGGGCGCTCGGTGGTCATCGTCGAGTTCGACCTAGACGTCGATCCCAAGCTCGCGGCGCAGGACGTGCGCGAGAAGATCGCCCTGATCCGCTCCGGATTCCGCGACGAGATCAAGGAGCCCAAGGTGAGCCGCTTCAACCCGGACGACTTCCCGATCGTCTCGGTGGCGGTGACCTCCTCGAAGCGCAGCCTGCGCGACCTGACCACGCTCGCCGACCAGGTCGTCAAGAAGCGCATCGAGAACGTCGCCGGCGTCGGCCAGGCGACGCTCGTCGGCGGACTGATGCGAGAGATCCGCGTCGCGCTGCGGCTCGAGGACCTGGAGGCGCAGAGGATCGGCGCCGACCAGGTGATCCAGGCGCTGCGCACCGAGAACCAGGAGCTTCCCGCGGGCACGCTCGTGAGCCCGAGCCAGGAGAAGGTGGTGCAGATCAAGGCTCGCCTCGACACCGCGCAGGACTTCCGCAACCTGATCGTCGCGCGGCGCGGCGGCAAGGCGGTGACGCTCGGCCAGTTGGCCGACGTCGAGGACGGCCAGCAGGAAGAGGAAACCGCCGCCCTGATCAACGGCCGGCGCGCGCTCTCGATCGACATCGTCAAGGCGCAAGGCGAGAACACGATCGCGGTGGTCGATGGCGTGCGCGCCGCGGTGCGCGACATGCAGCGTTTCCTCCCGCCCGACGTGAAGGTCGAGATCGTGCGCGACGCCTCGACCGGCATCCGCAACTCGGTGGCCGACGTCAAGAGCACGCTCCTCGAGGGCGCCCTGCTCACCATCGCGATCGTGTTCCTGTTCCTCGCCTCCTGGCGCAGCACCGTGATCACCGGACTGACCCTGCCGATCGCGCTGATCGGCACCTTCCTGTTCATCTACGCGTTCGGCTTCACCCTGAACGTGCTCACCCTGATGGCGCTGTCGCTCTCGGTGGGGCTATTGATCGACGACGCCATCGTGGTGCGGGAGAACATCGTGCGCCACGTCGCCATGGGCGCCGACCACCACCACGCCGCGCTCGAGGGCACGCGCGAGATCGGCCTCGCGGTGCTCGCCACGACGTTCTCCATCGTCGCGGTGTTCCTGCCGGTCGGCTTCATGGGCGGGATCATCGGGCGCTTTTTCCACCAGTTCGGACTGACGGTAGTCGCGGCGGTGCTGATCTCGATGTTCGTGTCTTTCACCCTCGATCCGATGCTGTCGTCGATCTGGCACGACCCGCAGGCCGAGGGCCGCTACGGCCGCGGCCCGATGGGCAGGCTGCTCGCGTGGTTCCACCGCCTCATGGATCGCCTGTCCGAGGGCTACCGGCGGCTGCTCGGCTGGAGCCTCGCGCACCGCAAAACCGTGCTGGCAATCGCCGCAACGAGCTTCCTCGCCAGCTTTCCGCTCATGAAATTCGTCGGCACGGAGTTCGTGCCGGAGCCCGACCTGTCCGAGCTGCAGGTGCAGTTCAAGACCCCGGTCGGCTCGTCGCTGGAACTGACGCAGGCCAAGGCGCAGCAGGCGGAAAGCGCGCTGCGCGAATTTCCGGAGGTCCGCTACACCTACACCACCATCAACACCGGCGTCGTGCAGGGCAAGAACCGGGTCAACGTATTCGTCCAGCTCGTGCCGCGCAACGAGCGCAAACGCTCCCAGGAAGCGCTCACCCGGCCGATGCGCGAGCGCCTGTCGCGCATCGCCGGAATCGAGCTCACCCAGATCGGCGCCTACAAGTCCGTATCGAGCGGCAAGCCGCTGCAGGTCTCGATCCTCGGCCAGGACAAGGCCGTGATCGCAGGGCTCGGGCGCCAGGTGATGAAGGAAATGCGGGCCGTGCCCGGCGCAGTCGACGTCGAGTCGAGCGACGAGGCCCCCAAGCCCGAGCTGTCGGTCGAGGTGAAGCGCGAGCTCGCGAGCGACCTCGGGGTCGGGGTCGGCCAAGTCGCCTCCACCCTGCGGCCGCTGCTCGCGGGCCAGGCGGTGGGCAACTGGCGCGCCCCGGACGACCAGTACTACGACGTCCAGGTGCGTCTTGGCCGCGGCGAGCGCGCCCAGATCTCGGACCTGGCGCGCGTGCCGCTCGCCTCCAGCCGCCTGGATGCCGACGGCAATCCGAAGATGGTGAGCCTGCGCGAGATCGCCAATGTGCGCGAGAGCGCCGGCGCGCAGCAGGTCAACCGCAAGGAGCAGCTGCGCGAAGTGCTGGTGACGGGAAACGTGTTCAACCGGCCCGCGGGCGACGTCGCGAAGGACCTCAAGGCGAGAATCGACCGCATTGCGCTGCCGCCGGGTTACCGCTTCTCGATGGGCGGCTCGTCGAAGGACATCCAGGAGTCGATGTCATACGCCAGTCAGGCACTCGCCCTTGCGGTGATCTTCATCTACCTCATCCTCGCGTCGCAGTTCGCGAGCTTCATGCAGCCGGTCGCGATCATGGTGTCGCTGCCCCTGTCACTGATCGGCGTGGTGCTGGCGCTGATCGTGGCGCGCTCGACGCTCAACATCTTCTCCATCATCGGCTTCATCATGCTGATGGGACTGGTGACCAAGAACGCCATCCTGCTAGTGGATTTCGTCAATCAGGGGCGCCGCGAAGGCCTCGCGCGCGCCGAGGCGGTGGTGCGCGCGGGAGCGGTGCGGCTGCGGCCGATCCTCATGACCACGCTCGCCATGATCTTCGGCATGATTCCGCTCGCGCTCGGCCTGGGCGAGGGCGGCGAGCAGCGCGCCCCCATGGGACAGGCGGTGATCGGCGGGGTGATCACCTCGAGCCTGCTCACGCTGGTGGTGGTGCCGGTGATCTACACCTACCTCGACGACCTCGTCGCCTGGCTGCGTCGTCGCCTGTTCGCCCGACGCAACGGTGCTGCTTTGGTAAACTAGCGCTCCCGCTCGCGCGGCATCCGCGGTGACCCCATGAACTTCGAACAAGCCCGCTTCAACATGGTCGAGCAGCAGA
>JBAUTZ010000015.1:0-2111 GCA_049582445.1 Burkholderiales bacterium | reverse complement strand
CAATACCAATGCACCTGTCATTCGGTTTTTGCCGCCCTCGGATGTGGGCGCGCTAACCCTTGGACGGTACGGTACCCGGCGGGACGCGGAGCGTCCAGCCGCGGGGACGATCCGACGGTAGTTTTGGGACAAACCGATAAGCAGGCGCGCGTGGCGCGGGGCCGTGTCGCGCTCAGGCCTTGCGCAGGCAGGCTTCGAGTTGCTCGATCGCGGTGCGGGCGAAGGTCCACATGTTGGCTTCGCGCTCGGCGCTGCCGGTCTCGAGGGTGATGACGGTTTCGACGGGGCCACTGACGGCGATGCAAGCGTGCCCGGCGGCGTCGCCGTAGCGGTTGCCGGTGGGGCCGCTGGCGCCGGTTTCGGCAAGGCCCCAGGTGGCGCCGATCTTGGTGCGGATGCGCCGCGCCATGAGGCGCGCGAAGGGCTCGCTCGCGGAGCGGATGCCCTGCATGTCGTCCCGCGTGAACCCGAGCAGGCGTTCGCGACCGGCCTGGGTGTAGATGACGAGGCCGCCGAGGTAGTAGGCGGACGCGCCGGGAACGGCGACGAGCGCGGCGTTGATGAGGCCGCCGGCGGAGGATTCGGCGACGGCGAGGGTTTCCTTGCGGCTCTTGAGCAGCTCGCCGACGCTGCGGCCGAGTTTGGTGAGGACGTCCATGGCGCTACGCTACCACCATGCCGCCGTCGATCGACATCGACTGGCCTAGCGATGCGCGGTGTACGCGGCCGCCGTGCCGGTCGCGTCGGCGGGGTAGGTGGGGTAGATGTAGCCGAGGAGCTGCAGGGCGAAACCGGCGCACAGGCACACCAGGCCCGCGCGCGTCCCGACCGCGTTCCTCCAGTAGCGCCGCAGGTTGCGCGCGCGCTCCTCGGGCGCGGGGTCGGGCTGCGACGGCACCAGGCTGCGGCCGTCGGCGCTGATTTCGAGGGACGGAAAGCGGTGAATGACCAGCAGCAGCGTGCCGGCGAAGTTCAACAGCAGTCCGAGAATGGTGAGGGTGTCTGCCATGTCAGGTTCTCTTGCGCGGAAGGCGGTGGAGCCGAGGACGGCAGTCTAGCGCGAGGCAGCGTGGCGCACTCACGTCTCAATAGCTCCTGTCGGTGACCTGTGCGGCAAAGGCCCGCGCGGCCTCGACGATCGTCTTGCTCAGGTCGGCGTAGCGCCGGGCGAACGGCGGCAAGCGCTCGCTCAGGCCGAGCAAGTCGTTGATGACCAGCACCTGGCCGTCGCACGCGGGGCCCGCGCCGATGCCGATGGTCGGCACGGCGACCGCGCGCGTCACCTTCTGCGCGAGCGCGTCCGGGATGTGCTCGAGCACGATCAGGAAGGCGCCCGCGTCCGCGATGCCGAGCGCTTCGTTCAGCACGCGCTCGGCGTCGCCCTCGCGCCCCGCCTGCCTGAAGCTGGTCGCGGTCTGCGGCGTGAGTCCGGTGTGGCCGACGACGTCGACGCCGTGCGCGACGAGGTGCCGGATCACGTCGTACTTGGGGCCTTCCAGCTTAACGCTGTCGGCGCCGGCCTGGACGAGCAGCCGCGCGCTGCGCAGCGCCGTGTCCGGATCGCGATCGCTGCCGTAGGGCAGATCGCCGACGACGTGCGTGTCGGCGGCGCCGCGGCGCACCGCGCCGACATGGTATTGCATGTGCTCGAGCGTGACGCTGCGCGTGCTGTCGAAGCCCATCTCCGCCATGCCGACCGAGTCGCCGACCAGGATCACGGGAATGCCGGCCTTCTCCAGACAGCGCGCGACCGGCGCCGTGTACGCCGTGAGCATCGGGATCGGGGTCGCTCCCTTCATGCGCCGAAATGCCTCCGCGCTGTGCTTCACCGTGTCACCCCTTTGGTCGGTTGCGGGAGAGGGCCCGGGCGAGGATAACCTGCCGGGCGTCGAGCGGCTCGCTTACTTGTGCCTGTACGCGATGCCTTGCGCCACGGGCAGCGGCCCGCAACCTCCAGCCGCGGCGGAATCGAGGAACGCCTCGGCGGCACTGACCGTGAGGGATTCGACTTCGCGCGAGTGGCCGCGGCCGCCGAAGTCCATGTGCCGTGCGCCGTCGATCACGCCGAGCCACTTGCAGCCCGCGGGCATCCCTTCGTAGGGGATGATGCG
>JBAUTZ010000014.1:0-1788 GCA_049582445.1 Burkholderiales bacterium | reverse complement strand
TACAGCGCGGGCAGCCATCCGGCGGGCAAGGTGAATCCGTTCGCGCTCGAGCTACTGCGCAAGAACCATCTTCCCGCCGACGGTTTGCGCAGCAAGAGCTGGGACGAGTTCGCGGCGCCCGGTGCTCCGGCGATGGATTTCGTGTTCACGGTCTGCGACCAGGCGGCCGGCGAGGCCTGTCCCTTCTGGCCCGGCCAGCCGATGACCGCACACTGGGGCGTCGAGGATCCAGCCGCCGTGCAGGGCACCGACGAAGACAAGCGCCGCGCCTTTCTCGACGCCTTCCGCACGCTCGGCACCCGCGTGCGGCTGTTCGCGAGCCTGCGGCCCGAACTGCTTGAGCGGACGGCGCTGCAGGCCAAGGTCAAGGAGATCGGCAAGGCCGGCAGCGAAGCGAAGGCCGATTAGCGATGAGTTTTTTCGAGCGCTGGCTCACGTTGTGGGTCGCGCTTTGCATCGTCGCCGGCGTCATGGTCGGCCAGTTCCTGCCGGGCCCGGTACAGATGCTCGGGCGCCTGGAGGTGGCGCGAGTCAACATTCCGGTGGGATTGCTCATCTGGGTGATGATCGTGCCGATGCTGCTGAGGATCGACTTCGCCGCGATCGGGCAGGTCAGGCAGCACATGCGCGGCATCGGCGTCACGCTGGCAGTCAACTGGTTGGTGAAGCCGTTCTCGATGGCGCTGCTCGGCTGGATCTTCATCAGGCATCTCTTTGCGCCGTACCTGCCGGCCGCGCAGATCGACAGCTACATCGCCGGGCTGATCCTGCTCGCCGCGGCGCCCTGCACGGCGATGGTGTTCGTCTGGAGCCGGCTCTCCGGCGGCGATCCGTTGTTCACCCTGTCGCAGGTGGCGTTGAACGACACGATCATGGTGTTCGCCTTCGCGCCGATCGTGGGCCTGCTTCTAGGCATCTCCGCGATCAGCGTGCCGTGGGATACGCTCTTCACTTCCGTGGTTCTGTACATCGTCGTGCCGGTGATCGCCGCGCAGCTCATCCGCCGGCGCACGCTAGCGCGCGGCGGCGACGGCGCACTGCAACGGCTGCTGCAGCGCCTGCAGCCGTGGTCGACGCTCGCACTGCTGGCGACGCTCGTGCTGCTGTTCGCGTTCCAGGGCGACGCGATTCTCGCGCAGCCGCTCGTGATCGCGATGCTCGCGGTGCCGATCCTGATCCAGGTGTTCTTCAACTCCGGACTCGCCTACCTCGCCAACCGCGCGCTCGGCGAAAAGCACAGTGTTGCCTGCCCCTCGGCGCTGATCGGTGCGAGCAACTTCTTCGAGCTGGCGGTTGCGGCGGCGATCAGCCTGTTCGGCTTCGACTCGGGCGCCGCGCTCGCCACCGTAGTGGGGGTGCTGGTCGAGGTACCGGTCATGCTGGCGGTGGTGAAGATCGTGAACGCCAGCGAGCGCTGGTACACCCGCGGAGCTTCCCGGCCCCGCATTTGACGAGGGTCAAATCCCGCGTCTGGACCGATGCCAGACTGACCGCCATGAACGCAAGGAGAATGACATGGCAGGCACGGAAGTAGTCCTTTGCAACCCCGTTCGCACGGCGATCGGAACCTATGGCGGCGCTCTGAAGGACTCCCCCGCACCGGCGCTCGGTGCCGCGGCGATCCGCGAAGTGCTCAAGCGCTCGGGGCTCGCGCCCGACAAGGTCGACACGGTGGTGCTGGGCAACGTCATCCAGGCGGGCGTCAAGATGAACCCGGCGCGCCAGGCCGCGATCGCGGGCGGGCTGCCGGTGCAGGTCCCGGCGCTCACCGTGAACCGCGTGTGCGGC
>JBAUTZ010000013.1:0-7704 GCA_049582445.1 Burkholderiales bacterium | reverse complement strand
GTTTACGACCTTCTTCGTGAGGGCGGCATAGCCGGCGAGCGAGTGCTCGGCGATCGGGAGCTTGAGGTCCTTGAACGAGTTGAGGCCGGTCTTTACCTTGGAGATGATCGCCTGCTTGTCCTCGCTCGCCGAATAGATCGTAAGACGATCGGCATTGAAGAGCACGCAGATGTCGTTGCTGACCTCCAACATGATCTCGTCGATGTTGTTGGTGGCGTGAATCTTGTTGGTGACCGCCTGAAGCTGCTTCTGGAACGCCAAACGCGCGTTCACGTCCGACTGGGATGCGGCTTGATGGCTGAGTACGGCGCTCATTCCAATCCTCCGATGCCGGCTGCGTCCCGCGGACACGCGGGCCAGAAGGGCGGCCGACGCCGCCGCCACGCCCCTGTCTGAGGGCCGCGGACTCGAAGGACTATCCTAGCCCGTGGTTTGTAAAGATTCAACCGCAACCCCCATGATTTCTAACAAGCTTTTGCCGTTTCACGCGACTTAATCCCGCTTCCCGGTCGCCCAAAGGCCGCCTTCGAGCAGCCAAACCTTGAACCCGCGCTGGGCAAAGAGGAACGCCGCGGCGGCGCTACGCCGACCGCTCTGGCAGTAGACGAGGTACTCCTTCGACTTGTCGAGCACAGCGAACATATCTCGCACCTCCGACAGCGGTACATTGATTGCGCCCGGCAGCTTGTCGTACTGGTATTCCGACGGGTAGCGCACATCGAGCCAAACGGCCCCGCGCTGCACTTTGTCCACCGCCTGCGCGAAGTCAATCTTGCGCAGCAGTGGTTCCCGCAATAGCTCATCGAAGTCGCCCTTTCCAAGAACCAGCAGGTCGCAGTCGGTGAGCGCGACCACGGTGGCATTGCGCTTGGCTTCGGAGACCAGCGACTCCTCGCCGAAAGCATCGCCTCCGCGCAACTCGGCAAGGACCACCTTCACTCCGCCAATCATGCGCTCGACCTGACAGCGCCCCGCCTCGATGACATAGTAACTGCCCCCCTCATCGCCTTCGCGGATGACGACTTCGCCGCGGCGTATCTTCGTGCGCTTGAAGCGTCTCATCAATTCGTCGATGTGCGCCGGCGGCAGCGGGGTGAAAACACCGCCCCGCAAGTTGGCAAGTGAAAAAACTCCGGAGACCAGCCTCACGTCGCTGCGCACCGCGCGCGCCATCGCCGATCCGTCCTCGCTCTGGCCCGCTGCGACCTCGTCCCAAGTGGAAAGAATGTCCAGTATTTCATCGTCAATCACCAGCAGCTCGACGTCGGTGATCGCCTTGCTGCGCAAGACAGTCGCGTCGCGTCGGTTCAGTGAATGCCGGGTGTCGTCGGTCCCGCCGACGACTACCTGAGTCCCGCCGTTTCGGAATACCAGCAGGAGCTCGCCGCGCAGCAGGAACACGGAGCGTCCGGTCGCGTGCCGTCCCTGCAGCGGGTCGGCGCCGCGCGCGGCATGCTCCAATACCGCGACCTCGGCGAGTTCGCTCAGCCGCTGTGCCGAGAGCGCCCCGAGCGGTACCAGGCCCGCGAGCTGCTCTGGAGTTGCCTTGGTCTGGCGTGCCGGTGAAGCGCCCATATGCGCTAGAACTCGAATACCTGATTATTCTGAAGCATGCGTGGGCGAAACACGCCCGCGCACTCCTCGATTTCCTGCATCGTCAGTTCAATCTCGCCCGGCTTTAGATGGGTCACGTAGATGTCGGCGCTGCGTTCGAGCTTTGCCAGCTCGTCGGCCAGCGACTCGGGGCAGAGGTGTCTGGAGACGTCTGCCAGCTGGCGCTCCTTGTTGGAGAACGCGGTTTCGACGATCAGGTAACGCAAATTTCGGATGCGGTTCACTACCTTCCACAGGGCGTCGTTTGGCCCGGTGTCCCCTGTAAAAACCAGGCTCGATTTGCCGCTATCGAGATGGTAGCCAACGGCCGGCACCGTATGGTTCGCCGGCAGCGGCGTGATCTCCCGCCCCGCAATGGCTATCGTGTGGCCGACCTCGATTTCCTGGTAGCGCATGAACGGCGCCTCGGGCGTCGGAATCTCAGAAAAGTCGGGCCAGATCGCCCAGTTGAAGAGGTGGCTCTTCATAATCTCGATGGTCGCACGCGTCGCGTAGACGTTAATTGGACGCGCACGCATGCCGCCGACCGTGTCTACCACGAAGGGAATGCTAGCGACGTGGTCAAGATGAGAATGGGTGATGAATATATGGTCGACGAGTGAGAGCTCGGCCAGAGAAAGATCGCCGACGCCGGTTCCGGCATCCAGCAGAATGTCGCTGTCGACCAGGAACGAGGTGGTCCGCAGGTGGCGTCCACCGATCCCCCCCGAGCAACCGAGCACGCGCAATCTCATCGCACCGGGCCTAGTTGGATTCAAACCGTACGACGCCGTCCCGCCCCCCAGCCGCGGTAATCATGGACCGTATGCCCGCAGCGGGAAGATTCGAAAGTCCGTGATGGCGTCACCCATTGGTTCACCTAGCGTACCGCGCTTGCGACCAATCACCAAGGTTACCGTCGCAACATGGCGCGATGCCCTTGGCGGGCCGGGCACGAAGCGAGAGATTCTCTCCTTCGAGAGCCATCCGGATTTCGGGCACGGACGACGCTTGCGTCGCCCGGACGCCATTGATGCGGGGAGCCCCCCGGGGACTCAGCCCTTCAGGAAGAACTCCATCTTTACGCCCGCGATCTCGATCACGTCGTGGTCCTTGAGCGCGTGCGGAGTAGAGCCGATTGATTGGCCGTTCACTTGGGGATGTTGGGTGCCTTCGACGTGCGTGATGAAGTAACCGTGCGGACGCCGGGTGAGTACCGCCACCTGGGTACCGGGCTTGCCCAGCGTCGTGAGGGGCTTCATCAATTCCAGCTCCTTGCCGGCATTTCCGCCGGACAAAATCTGGATCGCGCCCAACGGTTGCATGGGCTTCGGCGCTTGCGCAATGGCTGGCGCCGGAGCCAGCTCGGGCCTGGAGGCCGTGCCCGCACTCACCGCGGCCGAGGCGACCTGCTGCGCTGCCGCCGCCCGAGTCGCTTCCGCCATCTCGGAGCGTCGCTGCGGTAGGGATCCCTCGGCCGAGGGCACCGTGGACGTCGGGGAAGCCGTCGTCCGTACCTGCTCGGTCGCCGCCTTGATTGCGGACGGACGCAGAACCATGGTCTTCTCGAAGTCGGCCGCGGAAGCGCCCACCGGGTGCGCCGCTTCGGCGATGTACTTGAGCTTGTACTTGCCGAGCTCGATGACGTCGTTACTCTGCAGGAAGTGTTTCTTGATTGTTCCGCCGTTGACCATCGTTCCGTTCGTGCTGCCGAGATCCTCGAGGAACGAATCATTCATGATCGTGACGATCACAGCATGCTCGCCACTCACCGCCAGGTTGTCGATCTGGATGTCATTGTGCGGCTTGCGGCCGATGGTGGTGCGCTCCTTGACCAAGGGAATCTCCTTGAGCACCAGCCCGTCCATGCTGAGAATCAGTTTCGCCATAGCTCACCCCTGGGGGTTATTTTAACCATGCAAAAAACCTGGCCATAACGCCGCGGGCGGCGGGGTACTCCCGCAGGACGCGTACGAGTATAACCGAAACGTTGTCGCGCCCGCCGTTGTCATTGGCCATCTGCACCAGCTGCTGCGCCGCGAGATTGAGGTTGGTGCCCAGCGCCTGCAGCGCCATGCCGATGTCTTCATCGCTCACCATGTCGCACAGCCCGTCGGAGCACAGCAGGTAAATGTCGCCCGGCTTGCTGGGGTACTCATGGATTTCGGGCTCGATTCCAAGATCGATTCCGAGCGCTCGGGTCACTAGATTCTTGTGCTGCGCAGTCTTCGCCTGCTCGACGGTTAGCAGCCCCGAATCGATTTGCTCCTGCAACAGCGAGTGATCGCGCGTCAACTGCTCGAAGTCCTCGCCGCGCAATCGATAGAGCCTCGAGTCACCGAGGTGCGCAACCATGACCCGGTTGTCATAGAACAGGCAGGTCACCAGCGTTGTGCCCATTCCGGCGTACTGCGGCTGGCTCTGCGCCGCATGGTAGATCGAGGCGTTGGCGCTCAGGACCTGCTCTCGCAGCAACCGCTCGGCGACCGGACGGTCGGTCTTTGAATCAATCTCGTAGGGCCGCGCCCGCCCGAGCGCCCGAGCCAGCTCGCTGGCGATCATAGTGGTGGCCATGCCGCTCGCCACCTCGCCCGCGTTATATCCGCCCATGCCGTCAGCGAGCACGACGATTCCCTGCGCCGCGTCGGTGGCGACCGCATCTTCGTTGTGCGAGCGGACCATTCCAGGATCCGTAGAGCTCGCGATCTCGAGCGCATTGCTTAGGTCCATGGACATTGCTCAGAGCTCGATATCGACTGTGGTGAATTGCGGCACACCCGCCTGCCTGCCGGCCCCCGCGGCCGCCGTGCGCAGGCCCTCTGCGAACTCGTTGCCGGTCTGAAACCGCTCGTCGGGATTCTTCGCCAGCGCCCGCTCGAGGAACGCCGCGAGCCTCGGCGGCAGATTCGGGTTGTACTGCAGGATGTTGGCGGGTGGTTCGTTCGAAATCTTGAACATCAGCTGCGCCATCGATTCGCCCTCGAACGGCAGCTGGCCGCACAAGAGCTGGTAGAGGGTCGTTGCGAGGGAAAAGAGGTCGCTGCGGCCCTCGATCCTCTTGCCGGCAAGCTGCTCCGGCGACATGTACGAAGGCGTACCGAACACCATGCCCGTCTTCGTTTTCGAGCTGTCGGTGAGGCGCGCTATGCCAAAGTCCGTCACCTTCAGCGTATCGGTCTCCGGATCGTACAAGAGATTCCCGGGCTTGATGTCGCGATGCACGACACCATGGCGGTGGGCGTAGTCCAGTGCTTCGGCCACGCGGGTGATGATCGACACCACTGTCTCGGCCGGCAACAGGCTCGAGGACTTCGTAAAGGCGCCCAGGTCACCGCCTTTCAGAAGCTCCATCGCGATGTAGCAAAGATCGTGTTCTTCGCCGGCGTCGAAAATAGTGACGATGTTCGGATGCGAAAGGCGGCCCGCGGTCTCCGCCTCGCGGAAGAAGCGCTCCTTTGCCTCGGCAAGCTCACCCGGTTCGAACTCCTGCGCCAGCGCAAGCGTCTTGATCGCCACCACGCGCCCGATCTTTGGATCCCGACCGAGGTAGACGGCCCCCATGGCTCCCTTGCCGAGTTCCTTGTCGATCTGGTAGCGGCCCAACATGGGCTTCTCCACCGCGCCGCCCGCGCCGAGGATGCTAGCGTTGGTGGCGCCGGCCGGACCACCGAGGATGACCGACTCGGAGAGCTGCTTGGCGCGTGAAAGGCGCTGTGCGAGGTCGCGGTACTTGGAATTGAAACCATGCATGTGGCGGAACACGGACTCCGCCTTGTTGAACTGTCGCTTGCGCTCGAAGTCGAGTGCCAGGCTGTAGAGGTTGTCGAGCAGCGTGTCGGACATCGGCACCTGGCGGAACTTGTCCCACGCCATGTCCAGGTTGCCCTGCCCTTGGTAAGCGAGCCCGAGCATGCGGTTCGATTCCGCGGAGTTTTCGTCTGAGCGCAACTTGGCTCGCTCAGTGACAATAAATCGCTTGGTCACCAGCGCAAGATGGCCGATCAGCAGCAGCGTCGCGGGTACCATCAGCTGGATCCAGATTCCGCGCATGCCCATCAGTATGAAATGCACGGCAATGAGTGCCGTTAGCGCCGCCCCCGTGATCGTGGCCGCCGGGCCGGCGTTGAGCCGCGGCAGTAGCACGATGAGGTAGACCGCGATCACCAGAAAGACCAGCTTTTCCGCCATCAAGGTCCACGGCGGCGACACGAAGAAATCCTCCATCAGGATGGAGGACACCGAGTGCGCCAGCATCAGCACCGGTGGCATCGCCGGCGCAATCGGCGTCACCGACGTGCTGCCTACCCCGAGTGCAGTCGGCCCGATAAGGACGATCTTGTTGCGATATTTCCCGGCGGGAATCCTGCCGCTCAACACGTCATAGAACGAGTCCACCTGGAATGCCGGCCGGCTATCGCGGTCCTTGTAGAAGTACGTGTACATCTGGAGCGCCGGGTCCGTGCCGATCTGCAGCTTGCCGAGCGTCACGCCTTCACCCAGACGAACCTTGATGTCCTCCGGCGCCAGGTTGAGGCTCTTTGCCGCAATCTGCAGCGACAGCGACGGGTAGAACTGGTCGAAGTACTGAAGCACCAGCGGATCGGAGCGGATCGCACCGTCGACGTCCGGATTCACGTTCAAATGGCCCATCGCGGCCGCGGACTTGCCGATCTCATCAATCGGGTACTGCACGGTGGAGACCGGCAGGGGCAACGCGTCCGAGCGTCCCTGTACGTTCGCGATTGCGTTGCGCTGCACGAAGTCCGGCAGCGGTCGGTCGGGCTTGCCGAGTGGCTGGCCGAGAGTGAACAGCAACGGCAGAAGCACGTTGCCCGCCCTGGCCGCACTCTGCGCGAGCTTGTGGTCGGTGTTCAGGTCCTGCTCGGCCTGCCTTAGCAGCGTCAGGAATGGCGCCAGCGGGCCGCTTTCTGGGGAGGCCGAAGCCTGCTCCTTCCTCGCCATGTCGAGCAGTTGGGTGATGTAGCGGTACCCGGGATCGATCTGGGGTTCGCTGAAGTAAACGAGATAGCCGATGACCTTGGCATTCGCCCGCGCCAGAAGGTCGATCATCCTGGCGTGTACGTCGCGCGACCACGGCCAGCGGCCGATATTGGCGATGCTGTTGTCGTCGATCGCGATCACCGCGATCCGGTCGGATGGAGTGCGCGACGAGGCCTGCACGCCCATGTCGTAGGCCTTGCGCTCGAGGCTCTGCAACAAGTCGCTCCTGCCGGCAAACAGCATGAGCAAAACGACGACCACGCCGAGGAACCCGTCGGTCTTCCAGAATTTGGACTTCATGAACAGGCGCTCATGATTCTCAGCGTCTGGCGCTGCTCGTCCAATGGAAGGATGCGGCTATCGGGGAAAACCCGAGGATCTCGCAAATCCCATAGAAATCAGCAGGTAAAAGTTCCTGCGGCGCAATGTATGAAGGATGCCGCCGGGCGCCATCAGGTGGCGTGACCTGCCGTAGCGCATGCTTTGATCGGCCCGCTAGCAGACAACCCCCCATAAAACAAAAGGCTAGTATGCATTCTTACAGTCCTATATAAGCTGCGTCAAATGCTCCCGCCCGGGGGTCGGCGGGCCAAGCCGCGGGGGACACGGGTGGCGCTAGCCGCCGAGCAGCATACCGGCCTTGACGGCGCCCGCCCCGAGCAACTCCGCCGCGCCGACCTTCTTGCCGTCGCCGAGCTTCACCTTGGCGCTGTGGATGCGCCCGCCCTGCGCGGTGACGACCAGGCGCCCGTCCTCCACCCCGAGCACCTCGCCGATCTTGCCTTTGACCGCGCCAAAAGTGCGCACCGGCTCCTTGCGCGAATCGAACAACTGCAGTTTCACCCCGTTCAGCGTGGTCCAGGCGCCCGGCGCCGGGTCGCAGCCGCGGATCAGGTTGTGGATCACGTCCACGTGGTTGGCCCAGTTGATCTTCGCCTCGGCCTCGCGGAACCAGCCTTCGTAGGTGGCCAGCGACTCGTCCTGCACGACCTCCTTGTGCTTGCCGGCGACCACCAAGTCGGCAGCCTCCAGCATTGCCTGCACGCCCATCGGGAACAGGCGCTCGAAGTAGACGTTGCCGAGCGTGTCGTTCTCGCCGATCGGCGTGCG
>JBAUTZ010000012.1:0-1600 GCA_049582445.1 Burkholderiales bacterium | reverse complement strand
GGATCGACGGCACGCGTCGTCCGTCGCGCTCCTTCGTCAGGCGGGCGATCACGCGACGCGAGTAGCCGAGCGAGAACTCGTCGTAAGCGGCGTGGCTGAGGTTGCCCCCCCAGGTGTCGAAGATCATGACGGCCTGCGCACCGGCCTCGATCTGCGCGTTGAGGTAATCGGTCACGGCGCGCGCGTTGACTTCCAGGATGCGGTGCAGCAGCTCCGGGCGCGCGTAGAGCAGCTTCTTCAGCGCGGGAAAATCGTCGCTGCCCGAGCCCTCGATCATGTAGCAGGCGAGCGTGTAGGGGCTGCCGGAGAACCCGATGAGCGGCACGCGCCCGGCGAGCGCCTTGCGGATCTCGCGCACCGCGTCGAGCACGTAGCGCAGCTTCGCCGAGGGGTCGGGCGCCGAGAGCGCGGCGATCGCCGCCTCGTCGCGCAGCGGCCGCTCGAAACGCGGCCCCTCGCCCTCGGCGAAGTGAAGCCCCAGCCCCATCGCGTCGGGCACGGTGAGGATGTCGGAGAACAGGATCGCCGCGTCCAGCGGGAAGCGCTCGAGCGGCTGCAACGTCACCTCGGTGGCGAGCGCCGGGTTCTTGGCGAGCGCGAGGAAGCTTCCCGCGCGCGCGCGCGTCGCGGTGTACTCGGGCAGGTAGCGCCCTGCCTGTCGCATGAGCCAGATCGGCGCGTGATCTGTGGGCTGGCGCGCCAGCGCGCGCAGCAGGGTGTCGTTTTGCAGCGCGCTCACAGCAACTTCCCCTCGATGTAGCGCCACTCGGAGGCGCTCACCGGCGTGATCGAGAGCCGGCTGCCGGGGCGCAGGAGCCACATCTTGGCGAGCGCCCTGTGCGCGCGCAGCTCGGACAGCGGCAGCAGGCGTGTCTTGCGCAGCGCGCGCACGTCGACGCAGAACCAGCGCGGGGCGTCGTGCTTCGCTTTGGGGTCGAAATAATCGCTGGCGCGCTGGAACTGCGTGGGATCGGGGTAGGCGGCCGAGGCGACCTCCGCCAGCCCCGCGATGCCCGGTTCGGCGCAGCTCGAGTGGTAGAACAGCACGCCGTCGCCGGGACGCATCCGGTCGCGCATGAAATTGCGCGCCTGGTAGTTGCGCACGCCGGTCCAGGGCGTCGTCCGGCGTGGCGCGGCGAGCGCGTCGTCGATCGAGCACTCGTCCGGCTCGGATTTCATCAGCCAGTACGCCATGGAGGTGGTTTGGCTTTTCGTGAACGTAACGCGGGCGGCGCGCATGCGCCGCCCGCATTGTAGTTCTTACGGGGGTGCCCCCCGCACATGCCGGTGGGCTCGGCTCCCGAACCCTGCTAATCAGGGCGGTTGCTTACCGGCCACATCAGGTTCGTCCAGCACGCACGCGTGGGACGATCACAACAGTGACGCTAGGGGCCGCAACCTCAGGAAGCTATCGGTTCGGAAAATATGAGCCCGGTCGAGCACAGCAGGGGGCGTAGAACTAGAACAGCTTTTCCTGCTTGGCGAGCGCTGAATCCAGCTGCGCTTCGATCGCAGAGATTCTACGCTTGGCCTGACCGATGTCAAAACCGTTGCCGAGCTTGGTCGATAGAAGCTCGTGCGCGATGTTGAGCGCCGCCAT
>JBAUTZ010000011.1:0-29713 GCA_049582445.1 Burkholderiales bacterium | reverse complement strand
GCGCTCGTTTACCTCGCAGCGGGCGTGATCACGGTGCCAATCTTCAAGCGCCTCGGGCTCGGGTCGGTGCTCGGGTACCTGGTGGCGGGCGTCGCGATCGGCCCCTGGGGGCTGCGCCTCATCTCGGGACCCGGCACGGTGCTGCAATTCGCCGAGTTCGGTGTCGTGCTGCTACTGTTCCTGGTCGGGCTGGAGCTCAACCCGAGCCGCCTGTGGGCGCTGCGCCGTCCGATCTTCGGCCTCGGCAGCGTGCAGGTGCTGGCGACCATCGCGGCGGTCGCCGCGCTCGGCCTCGCGCTCGGCCAGCCCCTGGCGGTGTCGCTGGTGGCTGGCATGGGCTTCGCCATGTCGTCCACCGCCATCGGGCTGGCGACGCTGGCGGAGAAGAACCTGCTGCCGACGCCCGGCGGGCAGGCGTCGTTCTCGGTGCTGCTGTTCCAGGACCTGGCAGTGATTCCGCTGATGCTGTTGCTGGCGCTGATGAGCGGCAAGAGCGGCGCGACCGCATTCGACTGGGTCGCAGCGGCCAAGGCGGTGGCCATGATCGGGCTGCTGGTGGTCGCCGGACGTTACCTGCTGCGTCCGCTGCTGCGCTTCGTCGCCAATACCGAGTTGCGTGAGGTGTTCGTCGGGTTCTCGCTTCTGCTGGTGCTCGGCATCGCCGCGCTCATGCAGGCCGTCGGGCTGTCGATGGCGCTCGGCGCCTTCCTCGCCGGCGTGCTGCTCGCCGACAGCGAGTACCGCCATGAGCTCGAGCTGGACATCGAGCCCTTCAAGGGGCTGCTGCTCGGACTGTTCTTCATCGCCGTGGGCATGTCGGTCGACGTTGGGCTGTTCGTGCACACACCGCTCGTCGTGTTGGGGCTCGCCCTCGGGGTCGTGGCGCTCAAGATCGTGCTGTTGTACGTGGTCGCGCGGCCGTTCTACTGCGGCCGCACCGACGCGACGCTGTTCGCGCTCGGGCTGTCGCAGGTCGGCGAGTTCGCCTTCGTGCTGTTTGGCGCTGCGAGCCAGTTCCTGCCGCGGCCGACGATCGACCTGCTGAACGCCGTGGTCGCCACCTCGATGCTGAGCACGCCGTTGCTCATGCTCGCTCACGAGCGCTTCGTGGTGCCGCGCCTGGCGCGCGCCGCGCCGCGCCCCGCCGACGTCATCTCCGAGAGCAATCCGGTAATCGTGGCGGGCTTCGGCCGCTTTGGCCAGATCGTCTCACGCGTGCTCGGCGGCGCCGGCATCGCCACCACCGTCATAGACCACGACCCGAACCAGGTCGACATGGTGCGCCGCTTCGGCTCCAAGGCCTATTACGGCGACGCAACGCGTCTCGACCTGCTGCGCTCGGCCGGTGCGGACAAGGCCGCGCTGCTGGTGGTTGCGGTCGACGACGTCGAGGCGGCGCTAGCGATTACGCGGCTGGCGCGGCAGCACTTTCCCCAGCTCCCGCTGCTGGCGCGCGCGCACGGGCGCACCGACGCCTTCGAGTACGTCGAGATGGGCGTGCCGGCCGTGCGCGAAACGCTCGGCTCGGCGCTCGACGCGGCGCAGGCCGCGCTGCGCGTGCTGGGCTTCCACCCCCACTCCGCATGGAGAATCGCCGCGCAGTTCCGGCGGCGCGACGAAGCCCTGCTCGTCGAGCACGCGCCGCACCGCCACGACCAGAAGAAGCTGATCGCGGTGTCGCAGCAGGCGCGCGCCGATCTGAACGCGCTCTTGCGCGAGGAGGCGGCCCGCCTGCGCAGCGCCGAGGATGGGGGCTGGCGCTAGCGGCCGCGCAGATTGACCAGCACGATGCCGGCGCCCACCAGCAGCGCCGCCGCGCCGAACGCTGGGGTGAGCGGCTCGCCGAGCACCAGCACGCCGGACAGCACCCCGAACAGGGGCGTGAGGAACGAGAACACCGACAGCCGCGCCGCCAAGTAGCGCGTGAGCAGCCAGAACCAGGCGAGGTAACTCGCAAAAGCGACGATCACCCCCTGATAGGCGAGGCTCGCGAGCGCGGTCGGGGTGAGTGCGACGACACCGGTCTCGCCCATCAGCGCGGACGCCACGGGCAGCATCAGCGCGGAGACCGCCAGCTGGTAGAACAGGGTCTTGGTCGCGGTCACGCCGCTGAGCTTCGAGGCCCGCACGAGCACCGTGGTGGCGCCCCACAGCACGGCCCCGATCACGCCGAACAGGTCGCCCAGCAGCGTCGCGTCGCGCCCCGCCGTGAATCCGTTGGCGAACGCCAGCACGACCCCGGCGAACGACAGCAGCACGCCGAGCCATTGGCCGCGCACCAGCCGTTCGCCGCGCACGAACAGGTGCAGTCCCAGCGCTGCGACTACCGGCGCGAGATAGATGAAGACGATCATGCGCGAGGCGGTGGTATGCCCCAGGCCCGCGTATATGAAGACGAACTCGCCGCCGAACAGCAGTCCCGCGGCGACGCCCGGCAGCAGCGTTCCGTCGCGACGGAATAGCGCGATTCCGCGCGCGCGGGCCCAGACGAACAGTAGCAGTGCGGCGACGATCGAGCGGATGGCAGCCTGCATCACCAGCGACACGTCGTGCGCGGCGAGCTTGATGGCGACCTGCTGGAATCCCCATAGGGCCGTGCACACCACCATGACCCCGAACGCCGGGGTGTCTAGCGCCTTGCGTTCGTTTGACATGCGAATGGGAGGACTAGGACGGCGCGCAGTCTAGCAGGACGGCCGCGGCATCATAGAGCTCGGCTATCGGAACCATGGCGACAAACCATTGGAGTTATCCGGGCGGCGGCCCTATCTTGATAGGCATGTTCAATCACACCGCAGGAAACAGGAAATGAACGCAAGTCGCGAAGGCAGGCCGGTACCCCAGGTCACGTTCCGCACCCGCAGCAACAACGAATGGCGCAGTGTCACGAGCGAGCAGTTGTTCAAGGGCAAGACGGTGGTCGTGTTTTCTCTGCCCGGGGCGTTCACCCCGACCTGCTCCTCGACCCACCTGCCACGCTACAACGAGCTCGCGCCGGCGTTCTTCGCCAACGGCGTGGACGCGATCGTGTGCGTATCGGTAAACGACGCCTTCGTCATGAACGAATGGGCCAAGGACCAGGAATGCCAGAACGTGGTCATGGTTCCCGACGGCAACGGCGAATTCACCGACGGCATGGGCATGCTGGTGGACAAGTCCGACCTCGGCTTCGGCAAGCGCTCCTGGCGTTACTCGATGCTGGTGAAGGATGGCATCGTCGAGAAGATGTTCATCGAGCCCGAGAAACCCGGTGATCCGTTCGAGGTCTCCGACGCCGACAACATGCTCGCCTACCTCAATCCCCAGGCGAGGAAGCCCGACCAGGTGGCAATCCTCAGCCGCGAGGGCTGCCAGTACTGCGCCAAGGCGAAGGCGCTGCTCAAGGACCTCGGCTATGACTACGTCGAGATTCCCCTCGGGCACCGGATCCGCAGCCGCGCGGTCGGCGCGATCGCTGGCGCGCAGACCGTACCGCAGGTGTTCATCAACGGCAGCCGCATCGGCGGCTGGGAAGAGCTCGAGCGCTGGGCGAAGAAGGCGGCGTGACGCGCGGGCTTGAGGTAACCTCCGTGGACCGAATCCACGGAGGGATGCTCCTTGAGCGACGCCCCAAGCGGCGGGGACCTTGACGCGCTGCGCGCGAAGCTGCGCGCGTTTGTCGCCGAGCGCGACTGGGCCCAGTTCCACAATCCCAAGAACCTCGCCATGGCGCTTGTCGCCGAGGCGGGGGAGCTGGTCGAGCACTTTCAGTGGCTCACCGCCGAGCAGGCGGACCGGCTATCGCCGGAGACGCTCACCGAGGTCGAGCACGAGCTGGCCGACGTGTTCATCTTCCTGGTCGAGCTCGCCGACCGGCTGAACGTCGACCTGCTCGCCGCGGCCGAGCGCAAGCTCGCGATGAACGCGCAGAAATACCCGGTCGAAAAGGCGCGTGGGAGGGCCACCAAGTACAACAAGCTGTAAGCGATGCTCGCGTACCGCCACCAATTCCACGCGGGAAACTTCGCCGACGTCTTCAAGCACGCGTTGCTGGTGCGACTGCTGCTTGCCTTGCGCCGCAAGGACAAGCCCTTCGTCTACCTCGACACGCACGCCGGCATCGGCCGCTACGACCTCAAGCATGCCTGGGCGCAGAAGAACGCCGAGTTCCGCACCGGCATCGAGCGCATCTTCGAGCACGGACCTATTCCTCCGCTCGTCGCGCCGTACCTGGACACGGTGCGCGCCGAGAACCCCGATGGCCGACTGCGCTATTACCCGGGCTCGCCGCTCATTGCGCGCTCGTTGCTGCGTGCGGGCGACCGCGCGGTGCTCTCGGAGCTGAACAAGAAGGACTGCGCCGCGCTGCAGGCGCTGTTCGCCGGCGACCGCCAGGTCGTCGTGCACCTGATGGACGGCTACCAGGCGCTCAAGGCGCAGCTGCCGCCCACGGAGCGGCGCGGGTTGGTGCTGATCGACTCGTCCTTCGACCGGGCACGCGAATTCGAGCGGCTCGCTGAAGCGCTGCAGGCCGCGCACCAACGCTGGGCGACCGGCGTCTACGCGCTCTGGTTCCCCCTCATGGAACCCGCCGCCATGCGCGCTTTCGAGCGCCAGATTGCGGCGAGCGGCATTCGCCGGATCCTGTGGCTGGACCTCAGGCTGAGCTCGAAGCGCGAAGCCGGAAAGCTCGCCGGCTGCGGCATGGTCGTCGTCAACCCTCCCTATGGCTTCGCCGAGGAAGCCGCGTCGATACTCGACTGGCTCAGGCGCGTCCTCGCGCCGACAGGCGGAGGCGCTGCGCACTGCCGCGTGCTCGTCGGGGAATAGGGGCCGCGCAGGGTGAGTACTGTCAGATTGGACTTCGTCCGCTGATCAGTCTGAGCAGAACGACCACGATCGCGATCACCAGCAAAACGTGAATGAACCCTCCCATGGTGTAGGAGGACACGAGTCCCACGGCCCACAAAATGACGAGCACGACGGCGATGGTGTAGAGCATGGCAGCTCTCCTTGGCGTAATGGATCCCGGCAACGGGATCGCATCATCCGGCTGTTCGTCAGGGCGTTCCGTGCGCCAACCGACATAAGGCGCACTTTCGTCGCTTCGTCCGGCAGCTGCGCAAGGCTGCAGTGAATATATTTCACTGTATGTGTGCTAGCGCGCCGACCGTCGGAAGGCAGGAAGTCATGCTGCTCGAAGCGACCAGTCAGCATCTTCCCGCTTTTGCTGGCATTCACCGACCGTCGTAGGCAGCAGGGCAAAGCGGGACCATTGCAGTCAGTCATTGAGAGAACAACGCGAGAACCACATTTACAAGGAGGCAATTACGACTGGGTTCCGAGCGCTGCAACCTGGTCCTCTCGGATAGGCGCGCGGCAGCGGTAAAGAGTTATCTGGTGAATGCCCGGGCGGCAAGAGCGCGAACGTCATTGCCTGCCTGCAACCTGATCGGCGCGTCGATGTCGACGTGGTCGGCACCAGGAACACGCAGTAGCCGGGCGCTCGCGCAGTTACGAGACAAGCAAATGCGGTCAAACGATGCATGAAAGAGGTATACCAATGAAAACGATGCAAAAGTACGCAATCAGTGCGGTCGCCGCAGCAGTGCTGCTCGGCGCGGGTGGATGCAGCGGGATGTCGACGCGGGAAAAGGACACCGCAATCGGCGCGGGCATAGGTGCGGTCGGGGGTGCGGTCCTTACGGACGGAAGCGCGATCGGCACGGTCGGCGGCGCCGCGGTTGGCGGCGTGATCGGCAATCAGGTCGGAAAGGACAAGTAGCGCTTTCGGTGACGCGAGCGATTCTGTCTTCGGGCCTTTTCTTTGGCGCCCGACAGCGGTCACGCGGCCGCGGATATCCGCGTCTTGCGAAATGCGTGCCCGGGCGGCGCGCCGTCGTGCATGTCCTTGACGACCTCGTAGCATCCGCAAGCTGCTGCCTCGAGCCCTCTGCGGTCGAGAACGATGATGTCGCCGCGGCTGTAGCTGATCAGTTTTCGCTTCTGCAGCGCCTGGGCGGCCTTGGTGACGCCGACCCGCCGCACACCCAGCATGTGGCCCAGGAATTCGTGCGTCATGCGGAATCGGTCCGACTTGACGCGGTCCTGGGTCATCAGCAGCCAGCGGGCAAGGCGCGTCCCCACCACGTGGAAGCGATTGCACGCGGCGGTTTGCGAGATCTGGGCCATCAATGTATGGGTGTACCGGTACAGTTCCTGCTGCAACGGCACGCTGAGCCGGAATTCCCTGACGAAGTGCGCCGACGCCATCCGCATGGCCGTCCCCGCCCCTTGCACCAGGGCGCGAACCGACGACGCAGTGTGCCCCAGCACCAGAGGAATGCCGACCATCCCCTCGCGGCCGATCAAGCCGACTTCCAGGGCGAGGTGGTCGTCCGCCAGCGTCAGCAACGACACCAGCGAGGCACCGGGAAAGTAAATATGGCGGATCCTCTCGCCTGGCTCGTAGAGCACCTCTCCGAAGACCAGCATGACCGGTTCGAGTCCGGCGAAGAGACGCCGATAGTCCTTGCGAGGAATCGCGGCAAGCAGACTGTTTTCAATTTTGAGCACGGTCTCGATCACGAGAGCTGGTCAACGATTGCGGTCTTGCCGGAAAGCAGGCGGTCGGATTCCCGCCTGACTACTGCGTAGCACTCGCACACGCGCGCTTCAAGATGCGGTCGGTCCAGCACGGTGATCTTGCCGCGGCTGTATTGGATCAAGCCCTCGGCTTGCAGCTTTCCGGCGGCCTCGGTCACGCCTTCGCGGCGCACGCCCAGCATGTTGGCGATCAGTTCTTGGGTCATGACCAGCTCGTTGGTAGGAAGCCGGTCGAGACTTAAGAGGAGCCAGCGGCACAGCTGCTGCTCGACCGAGTGGTGCCGGTTGCACACCGCGGTCTGCGCCATCTGCGTGATCAGCGCCTGCGTGTAGCGCAGCAGCAGGTACTGCAGCGGACCGCCGCGCTCGAATTCGTCTTTCACGAGGCTCGCCTTGAGCCGGTAGGCGTAGCCCGCGCTTTGCACCACCGCGCGGCTAGGGGTGGTTTCGCCGCCCATGAACAGGGCGATGCCCACCACGCCCTCGTTGCCTACGACTGCGATCTCCGCCGAGCTTCCGTCCTCCATGACGTAGAGCAGGGACACGATGCTGGCGGTCGGGAAATACATATACCCCTGCTGACTGCCTGATTCGTAGAGAGCCCAGCCGAGCTCTAGCGGGACCAACTCGAGATGTGGCAGCAGGCGTGCGTAGTCCGCATCCGGCAGTGCGGCGAGAAGGTGGTTCTGCTTCGGCGTGTGCGGCGCGCGCATGGTGGCAAGAGTAGCTCGAAAGTCACGCGCCGTATGTGCGCCAGCGTACGGATCGCCGCTTTCCACGGGAACACCATTCGCGCACCTTCATGAACGAGCCGAGCACTCCGATCGTGGACTCCACCGCGCTCGCGGCCAGCGAGCTTCGACGCCCGCGTCCACCTTGCAGCCGGCGCACTGGCGTTATGCGCACTGGTCGCCGCGCTGTAGCTGGCGCGCGGCAGATGATATTGGCAACTACGGTTGATGACCCTGCAGAAGGAGACACAAACGATGAAAGTCGACGGCGGAGTAATAGCCGCAACGGCGATGAGCCTCTTGATCCTGATCCTGGCTCTGGTTGGCTGCCCGCAGAAGGAGGGCTCCGCCGAGCACGCGGGCAAGGAAGTCGACAAGGCGATGGACAAGGCCGGACAGCAGATCGGGAAGGCTGGCGAAAGCGTGCGCGACGCCGCCAAGGGTGACAAGAAGTGGGCGCAGGCGCGGCGCACGACACAGGAGAATCGGACGTGAACAAGAACCAGATCAAGGGTGCTGCAAGAGATTTCGTCGGCAAGGCGCAACAAGAGGCCGGCAAACTCTTGGGAAGCAAGAAGCAGCAGGTCAAGGGGCTCGAGAAACAGATTTCAGGAAGACTGCAGAAAGGCGTTGGCGACGCCGCAGAAGCAATCAGGAACGTCACCAAGCGCGGGCCCGGAAACAGGCGCCAGTCACATTGATCGTTCGGGACGTCGTACGCTGTCGCTAGCGTCGACTCGGACCTAGATCTGCCTGGCGCCGCCGCAGGTCGGCAACGACGCCGGCAACGGCGCGCTTGCGTGCTGCCGCGGTATCGTGGGGATCAAGCACCGGCCCATCCGATCGAGCCTCCAACTGCGCGAGCTTGTCAAATAGCCCCATGGCCCGCTCCGGGTCGTAGCCGGTTACGAACAATATGGCCGCTCCGATGGTGTCCGCCTCGCGCTCCTGAATCTGCGCTCTGGGCTTGAACGCGGCCGCGTAGGAGTCCTGGGCCAGAAACTCGAGCAGGGCCGCGCGCGCGGTGGGAAGCCTGTCCTTGCCCAGGAATTCGGCCATGAACGAGAGCTTGTCAGATGCGTGCCCGGCAAGCAGATGCGCGGCCTCGTGGCACAGCATCAGGGCAAGCTCGTCGTTGCTAAGCGCGAGCTTGCGCACGAACTTAGCGTCGATGAGGATGGTTTGTCCCGGAAACGCCACGGCGCCGTGGCCGAAGTCGTCGATCAGGATGGCCCTCCAGGCGGACTCGGCGAAGCGCGGATCGACGACCGCCGCTGCAGCGCCGACGGCGGCCATCACCCTGTCCACGCGCGCGTTCAATACCGGATCCTGGTCCAGCGCGTGATCCCTGAGCGCCTTGCGCACGTAGCTCGCTGCGAGCCCGCGCCATGCCGCCGCGGCTTCGGATTCCGGATATGCCGCGGCAGTCCCGGGGCCGCCCGCCGGAACTTGGGGAAAGCAAACCCCGCACACAAGCATCAGCACGGCTGCGAAGCACGCTTTGATGGCTTCCCTCCAATTCGCCCCAGGCTCCCGCGTTGTCCCCTCGGGATGCCATTCCGAAGCAAGTATGCCGCTTCGACCCTGTTGTCACAACAAAGGGGTCCGAGTCTGTGCATAAGTGCACTTAGCGCCGCGCCAATTTGCAAAAGCCGCCCGCACCGGCCTCGCCGATTTCAGGGTCGGCGACGGCGTGCTGATCGACAACGGCGTGATGCGACGCTACTGAGGAGAAGCGACATGACATTGGGAACGATACTTCTGGTTATCTTGGTTCTGGCGCTGCTTGGTGTGATTCCCACCTGGCCGCACAGCAGGCAATGGGGTTATGCGCCCAGCGGCGTTATCAGGGTGGTGCTGCTGGTGGTTCTGATCCTGTTCCTGCTCGGCAGGATTTAGAGAGCCGCAAGGCGCTCGTCGAATACCTGGCGCGCCACTCGAGATCATCGGCAAGCAGTTCATGCCGCCGCGAAGCTCCGTGCGTCGCGCGTTGCAGGCCCTCCCCGCGCGCCGTCGTGCATGTCCAATACGACTTCATAGCATGCGCATGCCGCTGCTTCGAGCCCTGCCCGATCGAGGACCGTATTGATGTCGCCGCCGCTGTAGCTGATCAGTCTGCGCTGCTGCAGCGCCTCGGCGGCTTGGGTGACGCCCAGCCGCCACACGCCCAGCATGTGGCCGAGGAATTCGTGCGTCAGGCGAAATCGACAGGTCGTGCCCCACCATTAGCGGAAACGCCGACCTTCCCGTCGCGGCCGATCAGGCCGACCTCGAGGGCCAGGTGGCAGTCCGCCAGCGTGAGCAACGACAACAGGGAAGTACCGAGAAAGAACACGAGGCGGATCGTCTCGCCTGGCTCGTAGAGCACTTCGCCGAAGGTCAAGACGACTGGCTTCAACTTCGTGGGCAGCCGCAGGTACCCGCTCCGCGGCAGGGCGGCGAGCAGGCTGTTCGGAGCGTGCGGTGGGAGCATCCCCGCAGGGCTAGTTTGAAAGTCATGCACCGTATATGTACGCCAACGCACAGATTGTCGAATTCAGAGGGAACACCATTCGTGCATTGAACGACGACGCGGAAGGGGGCGAAATGAACCGGGATCGTATTCACGGCGTCTGGAAGCAGTTCGAGGGGAGCGTGAAGGAACAGTGGGGCACGCTGAGCAGTGCTCCGCGCATGGTAGCCGCCGGCAAGCGCGATCGCATTGCGGGCAGGATCGAGGAGCAGCGCGGCGTCTCGAAACAGCAGGCCGACCGGCAACTCGAGGACTTCATGCAACGCAACCGCAATTGGCAGGACCTATCACAGCACTAAGGCTCAATTTCACATTCTTTCGGAGAATCCGACCATGCAACAACTCAAGCGTCTTTCCGCTTTTTTTCTCGCCGTCACGCTGCTGACCATGCTGGGTTGCGCGTCCACGGCGCAACGGGAGGGAACGGGCGAATACGTCGACGACTCCGTCATCACGACGAAAGTGAAGGCGGCGATCCTCGACGAGCCTTCGCTGAAAGTCGCCGAAATCAATGTCGAGACCTTCAAGGGCATAGTGCAATTGAGCGGCTTCGTAAGCTCTCGGGCCGACATGGACAAGGCGGTCGAGGTTGCGCGCGACGTGAAGGGCGTGAAGTCCGTCAAGAATGACATGCGCCTGAAGTAATTACGGCCGGGGCGCGCAGGAAACGTCTGGCCGCGAAGCGCGGCGACTTCAAGGATCGACTGATAATTTTTTCTTTCGCATCACACGGAGAACACCATCATGCACATCGATCGTAAACGTCTCGTCCTGGGTGTAACGCTTGCCGGCGCATTGTCGCTCCTGATCGCAGGTTGCGGCCGTCAAGACGAACAGGCCGCGCAACCCGCATCCCAACCCGCAACCACCAGCCAAGCCGCACCCGCCTCTGAACCCGCAAGCACTGCCCAACCCGCAACGACCACCGCCGAATCGGCAAGTGCCACCCAACCCGCAACAACCACTGTGGGCACGGAGATCGACGACAGCGTCATCACCACCAAAGTGAAGGCGGCGCTGCTTGCGGACCCGGACATCAAGAGCTTCGATATCGCGGTCGAGACGCACAAGGGCGAAGTTCAGCTGAGCGGTTTCGTCGACACGCAGGAGCAGATGGACCAGGCGGTCGAAATCGCCAAGAAGATCGAAGGCGTGACCAACGTCGGCAACCAGATGAGCATGAAGAAGTAGCGCCACGGTGCGACCTGACGGAAATCCAGGGAGACAGCGACGATGGATCGGGCGGTGACCGAATTCGATCGGGCCAGAGACAGGATGGCCGGCGACCTCAGGACCATGATCACCGATAGCGAGGATCTGCTGAGGGCCGCGGCGACGGCGTCGGTCGAAGGCTTTTCGGCCGCGCGAACCAGATTCGAGGAGAAATTGAGGAGCGCCAAGGCCAGACCCTGGACCGCCGTTGGTATCGCGATCGGAGCCGGAGAGTCGATCGGCTTTCTGGCCGCGAAGCGCTAGGCAACCGACGTGCGGGCCGGGGAGGTCGGCCCATCGTGAGCGAAACAAGCACCGCGGCCGCGGAATCTGCGGCGACCACGGCCCGCGCGTTGCGCGACTGGCGCATTCAACTGGCGGCCGGCGCGCTGTCGGTTTTCGCGCTGATCGCCGCCTTGTACCTGGCGCGCGGATTCTTCGTCCCGCTGCTGATCGGCATCCTCGCGAGCTACGCGCTGCACCCGCTGGTGGACTGCCTCGAGGGCTGGCGCGTGCCGCGCAGCGTCGGCGCGGCATTGGTGCTGGCGACGGTGCTCGGGAGCTTCTCCTGGCTCGGGCTCTCGATGAGGGGCGACGCCCAGGCCGTGATCGAGAAACTGCCCGAGGCCGCACGAAAGCTGCGCAAAGACCTGAGCACCGCGCGCGCGGGCGCCCCGACCGCGCTGCAGAACATGCAGGAAGCCGCCCACGAACTCCAGGGGGCTGCCTCCGACGCGGGGGCCCAGCCCGCTCCAGGCGCCAAACCGGGAGCGCGCGCGCAGCCGACCCAGCGCGCGATCGCGGCCACCGTGCCCGAGCCCACCTGGCTGACCGACTACACGCTCGCGCAGTCCGCATTGCTCGCCACGGTTGCGGCGCAGACCCCGATCGTGCTGCTGCTTACCTATTTCCTTCTCGCCTCCGGAGAGCACTTCCGGCGCAAACTGCTGCAGCTCGTCGGGCCGTCGCTTTCGCGCAAGAAGGACGCCGTGAGCATCCTCGAGGAGATCGACGTGCAGGTCCAGCGCTACCTGCTTGCCACGCTTGCCTCGAACGCCCTGCTCGCCGTCTGCACCTGGCTCGCATTCCTGGCGCTCGGCCTGGACCAGGCGGGCGTGTGGGGCATCGCTGCCGGGGTGTTTCACTTCGTCCCCTACCTCGGCCCTGGGCTGATCGCCTTCGGCAGCGGCGTAGCCGCTTTCCTCCAGTCCGGGTCGCCGCTCTATGCGCTCGCCGTAGCGTTCGTCTCACTGGTAGTATCGGGCGCGATCGGCTTGGCGTTCATGACCTGGCTGCAAAGCCGGTCCGCGCGCGTGAACGCCGCGGTTCTGTTCATCGCGCTATTGTTCTTCGGCTGGCTGTGGGGCGTGTGGGGGCTGCTGCTCGGCGCACCGCTGGTGGCGATCGCCAAGGTGGTCTTCGATCGGGTCGAATCGCTGAAGCCCGCGGGCGAACTGCTCGGGCGCTAGCCCGGATATCGAATCGGCTCACAGTGTCCGATGCGCGCACACAGGCCACCAGGCGCCGCGCAGCCGATTGCAGCAGTTTGTCGCCGGTCGAATGTCCGAGAGAGTCGTTGATGTGTTTGAAGCCATCCAGATCCAGAAACACTACTGCGCATTGCTTGCCGTGACGACGGGCCAAGGCAGTCGCGTTTGAAACCCGGTCGCCAAGCAGCATCCTGTTCGCCAAGTGAGCCATTTTTGCGTGATGGCCCGGGGCGGCGCTGACATCGTGGAACGCAATCACGGCGCCCGTCACCTGCCCTCTGCGGTCGTGGATACGGGTCTCAACGCGTGGCCGTGTGGCGCGAGTGCCGATGCCCGTTCTGTGCGCCTGCGCACATATGATATGCGGGACCGTACAGAGGCAGCCGGCGCGTTCCTCTAGCCGCCTGCCTCCCCCAAGAGCGCGATGGTCTGCGTCTGCAGGCTCACTTCCACCCGGTGTTCTCGGTGGTCGTCGACTAGCGGTACGGTTGGGTCCGATTGCGCGACGCCGTCCACGCTCACGGTCATTCCGGCCTGGGCGCCCGAGGTTTGGCGGACGGTGATGTCGTAGGCGGTTTCCCGGTAGCGGTAGTGCAACTGGAACTGCTGCCAATCGGCCAGCAGGCACGGTGCGAAATGCAGCTTGTCCGCCGTCAATCTCAACCCCAACAGCGATTCCACGATCAACCGGTACATCCAGCCGGCGGAACCGGTGTACCAGGTCCATCCGCCGCGTCCGGTATGCGGCGCGACTGCATAGACGTCGGCTGCGACGACATAGGGCTCCACCTTGTAGACGGTGGTCCTCTCTGCCGACTCGCCGTGGTGCAACGGATTGATCATGCCAAGTAGCTCCCAGGCCCGCTCGGCGTCGCCCAGCGCGGCAAACGCCATCGCCGCCCAGATCGCGGCGTGGGTGTACTGCCCGCCGTTCTCCCGCACGCCGGGCACATAGCCGCGGATATAGCCCGGATCCAGCGCGGACTTGTCGAATGGCGGGTCCAATAGCTGGATCAGCGCGTGGTCCCGACGCACCAGGCGCCGATCCAGCGCGTTCATCGCCAGCTGCGAGCGCTCGGGGGCACCTGCTCCGGACAGAACCGACCAGCTTTGCGCGATGGAATCGATCTTGCATTCGGCGTTGGCGGACGACCCCAGCGGCGTGCCGTCGTCGAAGTAGGCGCGGCGATACCACCCGCCGTCCCAACCGTGTTCCTCGATGTTCCGGCGCAGCCGGGCGGCCTCGGTTTTGCAGCGTTCGGCAAAGGGGGCGTCGCCCTCCCCGCGCGCGAGCTCGGCGAACTGCGTCAGCACCTGGTGGAGGAAAAAGCCCAGCCACACGCTCTCGCCCCTGCCCTGCGCACCGACCAGGTTCATGCCGTCGTTCCAGTCGCCGGAGCCCATCAGCGGCAGTCCGTGCGCGCCGAACTTCAATCCCCTGAGGATCGCCCGCACACAATGCTGATACAGGCTTGCGGCTTCCGGCGAGCGCAGCGGCAGATCGTAGTACGAGTCCTCGTCGGGCCTGACTTCGCGGCCATCCAGAAACTGGACCTGCTCCTTCAGGACCGCGCTGTCGCCGGTGCAAAGCACATAGCGGCAGGTCGCCAGCGGTAGCCACAGGTAGTCGTCCGAGCAATGCGTGCGCACCCCCCGCCCGGAAGGCGGATGCCACCAATGCTGGACATCCCCCTCGTGGAACTGGCGCGACGCGCACAACAGCAGGTGCTCGCGCACCTGCTGCGGAGCGGCGTGGACCAGCGCCATGACATCCTGCAGCTGATCGCGGAATCCGAACGCGCCGCCCGACTGGTAGTGGCCGCTGCGACCCCACAGACGGCACGCCATCGTCTGGTAGACCAGCCAGCCGTTGCACAGCAAGTTGAGCGATCGGTCCGGTGTCTCGATCTGCACGGCGCCGAGCGTGCGTTTCCAGTATTGCCGGACCGCTTCGAGCGCCGCGCGGGCGGTGCCGGATCTGCGCAAGCGCTGCGCGAGGCCGCTGGCGTCGTCGGTGCCGCGTCCGACGCCGATGCGGAAGATGATCTCGCGCGACGCTCCCTCGGCGAGGTCGAATGGAACCTGGATCGCGGCGCAGGGGTCCATGGCCGCGCCCACCTTGCCGGAAAGCCGTGCCCGCGCCAGGGCGGCCGGATTGCGCAGCGTGCCGTTGCGCCCGATGAATTCGGTGCGATCGCCGCTGATGGTGCGAGTCACGTCGTCGACGTCGAAGAACGCGACCTGCTCGGCGAACTCGGGGTTATAGGCGTTGCGCGCGAGCAGTGCGCCGCTGTCGGGATCGATTTCGGTCACCACGTGCATGCCCGATTTCGGCCGCAGATCGCCCAGCACCCATTCCACATAGCCGGTGGCGGATAGCCGCCGCGACCGGCCCGAGGCGTTGCGCACCTTCAGGACCGCGAACTTGACGGGCAGGTCGAGGGCCACGTAGATCGTCAGCTCGGTGCCGATACCGTCCTCGCTGTGTTCGAAGACGCTGTAGCCGAATCCGTGCCGGGTGACGTAAGGGCCGGTTCCGCGGCAGGGCAGCGCAGACGGCGACCAGAAGTGTCCGGTTTCCTCGTCGCGCAGGTAGAACGCCTCGCCGCTGGCTTCGCCGACGGAGTCGTTGTGCCACGGGGTCAGGCGGAACTCGTGGGCGTTCTCGTGCCAGGTATAGGCTGCACCGCCATCGGAGATCACGCATCCGAAATGCGGATTGGCCAGAACGTTCACCCAGGGCGCGGGGGTTGTCTGCCCGTTCGAAATCGTGATCACGTATTCGCGCCCGTCGGCCGTGAAACCGCCGAGCCCGTTGAACAGGACCAGATCGCGCGCCGCCGTTTCGGCACTCCGAGCCGGTTCGGCGCTACGGGCGCGGGTTGCGGCGAAGCGCATGATGGCCGGTTCGCCCGGGAGGGGACGCTGCTTGACCTGATCCGCAAGGGCTCCCTGGCTGTCGGTGAAGACGGCGCGCGCGACCGACTGCAGCAATGTGCGGTCTTCGTTCGAGATCTGATCGGCGGACCGCACGAAGATTCCGCCGGGTCTGTCGATCACGCTTGCTTCCTGGCCCGCCGCGATCAGGCCCATGATCTGGTCGTGGAGCAACTGGCGGTAGCCGCCGCGCTCTTCATTCCAGATCACCAGGTCCACCGCAAGACCCCTCAGGCGCCAGTAGGCATGGGCCTGGACCAGTTGGCGCACCAGCTCGATGTTCGCCGCGTCCTTCAGCTGCACCAGGACGATGGGCAGATCCCCGGAGATCGCGTATCCCCACAACCCGGATTGCCCCCGCCGGTTCTTGGCGATGACGCTCGGGTCCGCGCGCAGCGAGGCATTGGCGTAGATGATCGAGCTGGCCACGCGCCCGTAGAGCTGCGCGTCGGCCTCGGTCACATTGATCTGCCGCAGCGCCACCTGGCTGTGTGTCCACGCCATTTCGAACGCGCGATCGGCGAAGCGCCTGTCCTGGTATCTCTCGGCGAGCTGGAGGCAGGCGGCGCGGCTCTCGCCGATCCCGGTGACCAGATCTAGCGTGACGGTCTGTTCCGGATCCAGGGTCATGCGCTGACGGATGGCGACGATGGGGTCCAGCACCGAGCCCTGGCTGCCCGAGAGCGCGGCCGCATCGCGCAGCGCCTGCGGCTCGACCGCGCTGTTGCCGCGGCCGATGAAGCGCGCCCGGTCCGTTTCATACGAGACCTCCGCCGCGCCCGCACCGTGCACCGCCATCAGGTGCAGCATCCACGGCGTGTGCTCTTCGCGCGAGCGCGGCCGGCGCGTGCACAGGATCGCCTGCCGCGCGTGAACGATCTCGGTCTGGACGAACAGATTGCTGAACGCCGGATGCTGGGCGTCCGCGGACGCGGACGCGAGCACCACTTCGGCATAGCTGGTCACGTCAATCGTCCGGCGCGCGCGCGAGCGGTTGGTGATGCGCACCCGGCGCAGCTCGATGTCATCCTCGGGTGACACCGCGATCTCGGTATGCGTATCGAAATCCGGGTCGTGGCGGCGGAACTCCACCCGCTGCTCGGTGAACAACGCTTCGTAGGTTTCCGTGCGCTTCAGCGTCGGCTGAAAGGCGGATGACCAGACCGTGCCGCTGCTCGCGTCGCGCAGGTAGCAGAACGTGCCCCACGGGTCGCTGGTAGCGTCCTCACGCCAGCGTGTGACGGCGATGTCCTTCCAGCGGCTGTAGCCGCCGCCGGCGTTCGTGATCATCACGTTGTAGCGGCCATTGGACAGCAGCTGCACCCCCGGTATTCTCGTATCGGGCGTCCTGAAGACGCGCATCGGCAGCTCGAGAGCCTCCGTGGTTACCCGGGAATCCATGCGCTCCGGAGTGTGCAAATACAGCGCACTGGCTTTCGGTATCCGTTCCTGTAGCAGCAGCAGGGTCGCCTGGAACAGCGGATCCGACACGAAGCGCCGCTGCATCGGCCGATCCAGCAGCACGTGAGCCACCGACAGCAGGCTCATGGCCTGGTGGTGTGCCATGAATGAACGCACGACGGCGCCAGTCTCCGCGCGCCGCAGCCGCGCCGAGGTGTAGTCAATCGCCTCGTAAAAGCCGAATTTGCCGAGGATGCCGTCGGCTGCGAGCCGTTGCAGATTCTCGCAGGCCTCCTCGGGCTCGACCATCAGCGCGAGCACCGTGGCATACGGCGCAATCACCAGATCGTCGCTCAAGCCGCGTTTGAGGCCGAGGCCGGGCACGCCGAACGCGCGGTACTGATAGTTCAACGACGCATCGACCGTGTTGTACCCGGACTCCGACATGCCCCAGGGCACGCCGCGCTGGCTGCCGTATTCGATCTGCCGCCTGACCGCGGCGCGGCAACTCTCGTCCAACAGCGTGTAGTCGTAGGCCGGCATCACGATCAGCGGCATCAGGTACTCGAACATCGAGCCGCTCCATGAGAGAAGCGTCGCTCTGCCGCCTGCATTGACGAGCAATCGTCCCAGCGCGAACCAGCTTTGCTGCGGAAGTTGATCTTGCGCAATCCCGACGAAGACCGCGAGCCGGGCCTCCGATGCAAGCAGGTCGTAATAGCCGGCATCGCGCCTGCGCTCGGTCACGTTGTATCCGATCGCCAGCAGATGCCGCACGTCGTCGTACAGGAAGTCGTAGTCCATGCGCGCCATCTCACCCGCCTGCAATGCGAGCTGCGCGATTTCCTCCATGCGGGCGCGGGCCGGCGCAATGCCTTGCGCCGCCAGCTCGCGCAGCGTCGGCATGGTGTTCGTGTCCAGTAGCGCCGACCGCGGCACGAGAAGCGTCAACTCATCCAGGACATCCCGGCATTGCCGGTCGAGGGCACAGGCCCAGACCGCGGGCTCGGCATTCGATTCTTCGCCGAAACCGTCCATGATCTGCGCCGCGTTTGCCGCCAGCCGTTCCAGGACCCGGCGCGCGTCCGGGAACGTGGACGGCCGGTCCGACAGAGCCGATTCGAGATCCTTCTGGAAACGGGCCAGGGCGCCCGACCCATCCGGCGGCGCGGCGTCGAGGAGTACTTTGAAGGTGTCTTCGATCCCCTCGAGCCATCGCGCCGCGAGGACGCTACGCTCGGGCAGCGCGGTGAGGCCCGGCCGCAGCGTCAGCAGATGGCCGGCGAGGTTGCCACTGTCGACGGTGGAAACATAGAGCGGTAACAGCGGCTGCAACGACCGGGTGTCGTACCAGTTGTAGAAGTGACCGCGGTGCCGTTTCAGCTTGTGCATCGTGGCAAACGCATCGCGCGTGCGCTCGATGAGTTGTCCTGCCGACACATAGCCGAAGTCGTACGCCGACAGGTTCGCAAGCAGCGCGAGCCCCATGTTGGTTGGAGAGGTGCGGTGCGCGCGATGCGCGAGCGCCGGGGCGGGGCTCTCCTGAAAGTTGTCCGGCGGCAGCCAGTGGTCGTCCGGCCCGACGAACGTCTCGAAGAACGCCCAGGTCTTGCGCGCAACCAGGCGCAGGAACGCGGCCTGCTCCGGCGATAGCGTCGCCTGCCGGCGCGCCAGCGGCCGGCTGACCCACCACACCAGCAGCGGGGACACCAGCCAAAGGAGCAGGATCGGCGCGGCCACCGCCAGCGCTCCAGGCCGTGAATGCAGCAGGTACAGCACCGTGGCGATGGACAGGAATGGAGCGATCCACATCCAGCGGAAGGCAGCCAGGAGGCCCGTGCCGCTTGCATCGGGCTGGCTCGATTCCGTCCATTCGAGCAGCCGCCGGCGCGTGATCAGCGCTCGCCCCGCGGTGCGCAGGATCACGTCCAGGCTGAAGCTCGCCTCGAACGGCAGGCAGGCCAGCGTGAACACCGCCTGCCCGAGGTGTCGTGCGGCCGCGCCCACGACCCAGGCGAAGTGCTGGCGCAGCAAGACATCGTCCGGTATGCGCAACAGCGCCACAATCGAGGCGCTCAAGGCAGGAACCAGCATCACTGCCAACACGGCCAGGGTCCAGAGCCACTCCGGCGACAGGATGGTCCACCCGAGCAGCAACAGCGCGGTCAATGCCGTGGAGACCAGGCTGCGGCGCAGGTTGTCGAAGATCTTCCATTGGGACAGGCCGGAAAGCGGATTTCTCTCCCGGCCGCCGTCGCCCTTGGGAACGCGCCGGCGCAGCCAGCCGACCAGCTGCCAGTCACCCCGCATCCAGCGCTGCCGCCGGCTGACGTCGGTGCCGTAGCGGGCGGGATACTCCTCGTAGAGCTGCACGTCGCTCACCAACCCGGAGCGCGCATAGCACCCTTCAAGCAAATCGTGGCTGAGGATGCGGTTCTCCGGAAAGCGGCCCTTCAGCACCCGCTCGAACGCATCGACGTCGTAGATGCCCTTGCCGATGAACGAGCCTTCTCCGAACAGATCCTGGTAGACGTCGGAGACCATGCGCGTATAAGGATCGATACCGGCCTCCTCGCCCTGCAGCCGGGCATAGCGCGAGCGGTTCGTGTCCGTCAGGCTCGCCGCCACGCGCGGCTGCAGGATGCCGTAGCCTTCCGTCACGCGCCGGCTGGCGGCGTCGTAGCGCGCGCGATTCAGCGGATGCGCCATCGTGGCAACCAGCTGCCGGGCCGAGTCGCGCGGCAGTCGCGTATCGGTATCCAGCGTGATCACGTACCGGACACCGGACAGGACGGCGATCCGGCCGACGATGCGCGAGAACGGATCGCCCCCGCCGCCGCGCAGCAACGCATTCAGATCGCCCAGCTTGCCGCGCTTGCGCTCGTAGCCCATCCACACCCGCTCGCGCGAATTCCAGCGGCGCGGTCGATGAAACAGGAAAAAAACGTCGTCGTCCCTCGCGCCTTCGGTACCGCGGTACTTTTCATTGAGCTCCGCGATGCGCTGTCCGGCCCGTTGCAGCAGCGGCTCATCTTCCGGCAGCACTTCCTCGTGCGCATCCGCGAAATCCGTGAGCAGGCCGAATTGCAGGTGCGCGTCCCGATTGGCCAGGTAGCGGACTTCCAGCGCTTCGACCAGGTCCTCGACGTTCTGCGCGCTGTAGATGAGCGTCGGGATCACGACCAGAGTCTGCGATTCCGCCGCAATGCCCTTGGAAAAATCCATGCGCGGCAGCGGCGTTGGCGCCACGAGCATGGTCGCGAGCCAGTTCACCAGCGCTACGGCGAGTTGACTGGTGCCAAGCATCGCCACAATGCCGCACACCACGAGGAGCCAGCCCCGAGCCCCGCTGGCATAGGCTTGCGCGAGCAGGCCTGCCGTGAATACCGCCGTCATCAGCGCGATCGGTCCGAAATAAATGAACAGGCCACCGGTGCGCGGCAAAGCCAGGAAGCGCGTCCGGGCGACCGCCAGGAGCTGCGGCAAGCCTCTGTCGACGAGATAGAAACCGACGTGCGCCGCGCGATCGTCGCCATCGTTCCGCGCGGCAGCCTCGCGCGCCAGCTGCACGCAGCTGCGTGCCACCTGTTCCTCGGCGAGTCCGCTGCGCCTGGCGATCTTCTCCAGCACGTGGCGATAGTGATCGCGGGTGGCGAAGTCCATCCTGCCGTACACGCCTGCGGGATCCTCGCGCAGCGTGCGTTCGGCGATGCTCATCGTCTCGACGAATGCATGCCAGTCGGTTGCGGCCAGCAGGCGCAGACTGCCGATGCTGTTGCTGATGGAGACCTGGTCGGCGGCCTGCTGCTGGTTCTCCGCTTGCACCAGCTGAGCGATGGACAGGCCGAGTTCGGAGAGCCGCTGGTCGACCCAGTTGAGCGGCATCGCCAAGGCGGCGCCGTGACCGTGCAACCGCCGCGCAAGTTCCGCCACGAAGGAGCTGCTCATGGGCGGGTTGGACCGCGCCATGTCCGCGACCACCAGGATCAGGCTCTTCGGGTCATTCTGGGCGGTCTCCGCCATCCGGTCCGTCCAGAAATCGGCCAGATCCCGGCCCATGCGATGGGCGATGATGTGAGTTCCCACGCGGCGCAGATTCTCGAGCAGCGCCAGACGCAGCATGATCGGAACAGCCCACAGTTCGCCGAGGGTCAGCGTAGTAACGGTCTGGTAGGCCGCGATGAAACGGCCGAAACCCTCCAGATCCACCTGCGCGTCGCCGTGCGATATGGTCTCCAACGCGATGTCGTAGACCCGCGGCAGCCCAGACGATGGCCCGTTGCCCAGACGCGGCAGTTCGCGGCTGTAGTCCACGGGCAGGTGCCTTCTGGCGGTACGTATCTGCTCTTCGATCAGGTGAAAGTTGTCGAGCAGCCATTCCCCCGCGGGCGTGATCGGGCGGTTGTCCTTGGTCGCGGCTGTCAGCAGATCGCATGCTTCGAGCAGCACGCTTTCGTTCTCCGCGAGGCGCGTGAGCAGCGGGTCGCGGATCCGTTTTGCCCCCAGCGTGTGCGAGGTGGCCAGCGTCTTGCCGTGCTGTTCCATCTGATCGGCGCTGAACAGCTCCGATCGCAGCGGCGGCTCTTCGATCGCGCGATCGGCCATCCAGCCGCCGCGCCGGAACAGCGCCAGCACCTGGAGCAGGCTTCGAGTAACGCTATTGCCGCTGATTTTCAATCGTCCAGCCTCTTTGTTGACCGCTACCGACTGTCCGATGCTCGGGGGATTGTCTCCGTGCGGCCCGCATGGCTCTGTGCGCTATCGCACGGAGGGATCTGCAAGGGAGGAACAGAATTGCCTGGTAGGCAAACTATACGCGGCATTCTGCAGGCATGGCCCCGGCTACCGAAATCCCAGTTGCCGCAAAAGACCGGCTTCCGAGCGGCGTGGCGCAGCGCGCGCGGGCGCCGTGGCTTCGGTTCGGCCGCCTCCCCCTCGTTCTTGTCGCGTGCGCGCTGCTCGCGGCAGGCGGCTACTACGCATGGCGGACATGGTATGGCCCAGGCAAAGCGGCCGTTGGCTTCATCACGGCGGTGGCCGAGCGCGGAAACCTGGAAGATACAATCACCGCGACCGGGACGCTCCAGCCCAAGGACTTCGTTGATGTAGGCACGCAGGTCTCCGGACAACTGAAGAAACTGCTCGTGGACGTCGGCGCAGTCGTCGAGGCCGGGCAGCTTCTTGCCGAGATCGACCCTTCGGTCTACCAGGCCAAAGTCGACGGCGACCGGGCGCAGCTGCTCAACCAGCGGGCGCAGCTCGCCGACAAGCAGGCGCAACTCGTGCTCGCCGAGCTGCAATTCACCCGCCAGCAGAACCTCACGCGCGAGGATGCGACCACGACCGACGCGCTGCAGAGCGCCGAGGCGGCGCGGCAATCGGCCCATGCCCAGGTGAACTCGCTCAAGGCACAGCTGCAGCAGACGGAGTCCGCGCTGCGCGGGGACGAGGCGAACCTGGGATACACCAAGATCTACGCGCCGATTGCGGGGACCGTGGTCTCGCAGACCGCAAAGCAGGGCCAGACCCTGAACGCCAATCAGCAGGCGCCCATCGTCATGCGCATCGCGGACCTGTCGACGATGACGGTGCAGGCCCAGGTCTCGGAGGCCGACGTCCCCAAGCTGCACGTTGGGATGGATGTCTACTTCACCACGCTGGGCGGCGACAACCGCCGCTACTACGGAAAGCTGCGCCAGATCCCCCCCACGCCTACCGTGGTGAACAACGTCGTGCTCTACGACGCTTTGTTTGACGTGGCGAACCCGAACCAGGCGCTGATGACCCAGATGACGGCCCAGGTGTTCTTCGTCGTCTCCAGTGCGAAAGACGCGGTGCTGGTTCCGCTCGCCGCGCTGCGTCCGGTGGCGTCCGAAGCTGGCTCGCGCGGCTCCCGTGGCGCAGGCGTCGATCCGCGAACCCAGTTCGCCAAGGGAGACGCGCGGTTGAGCGTGGTGGGCGCCGACGGCAAGGCCGTGGACCGTCTGGTGAAAATCGGGGTGATGAACCGCATCTCCGCGCAGATCGTCTCCGGCCTCGAGCCCGGCGAAAAGGTGGTGATCGGAGCCGCGGCGCCTGCGGCGGCTGCGCCGGCGCAGACCGGCAGTGCGCTGGTACCGAATACGGCGAGTGGCAGAGGCCGCCCTTGAAGTCAGAGCTCGCTACGCCGCTGATCGAGCTGGTGGACGTGACCAAGACCTACCGCAGCGGGGAGATCGACGTCCAAGTGCTGCACGGGATCACCCTGCAGGTTTATGCGGGCGAGTACCTTGCGATCATGGGCGCCTCGGGGTCGGGTAAGACCACGCTGATGAACATCCTCGGCTGCCTCGACCGCCCGACCACCGGTAGCTACCGCTTCATGGGCGAGGATGTCTCGGCCTTCGAGCGCGACGAGCTGGCACGATTGCGGCGCGAGGCGTTCGGGTTCGTGTTCCAGAGCTACAACCTCATCGGCACCGTTTCCGCGCTCGAAAACGTGGAAGTGCCGGCCGTCTATTCGGGGATGCCGCCCGCGGAGCGAGATGCGCGCGCCAAGGAACTGCTCGGCTCGCTTGGGTTGGGCGACCGGCTTGCGCACCGGCCCAGCCAGCTTTCCGGGGGACAGCAGCAGCGCGTCTCGATCGCGCGCGCGCTGATGAACGGTGGGCGCATCGTGCTGGCCGACGAGCCCACCGGCGCGCTCGACAGCAAGAGCGGGACCGAAGTGATGGCGCTGCTGCAGGACCTGTCCCGCCGCGGGCACACGGTGATCCTGATTACGCACGCGCAGGAGATTGCCGCGCAGGCGCAGCGCATCATCGAGATCAGGGACGGAACGATCGTCAGCGATTCCGGCCCCCGGTTGTCGGGCGGTCCTGCGGCGCCGGATAGTGCGCGGCCGAAGGATGAAGGCGGCGCTTCTCTCCTCGGCGGCGCGCTCGAGGCGGCGAAGACCGCGGTACGGGCATTGCGCGCCAATCTTTTCCGCACGGTACTCACGCTGCTCGGCATCGTGATCGGCGTGGCCTCCGTGATCGCGATGCTCGCCATCGGCGACGGGGCCAAGCAGTTGGTGCTCGACCGCATCAGCGCCATGGGCACGAACCTGCTGCTTATCCGCCCGGGCCCGCCGGAGCGCCGAGGCGTCGGCGGCACCGTCGCCTCACTGGTGCCGGAAGACGCGGACATGATTGCCGCGCTGCCCAACGTGCTGGCGGCCGTGCCCGAGCTGGGCGGGAGCGTCACCGCACGCTTCGGCAATTCCGACTACCAGACCCAGGCGACGGGAACCTCCGCGACGTTTCCGGTCGCGCGCAACTGGCCGGTGAGCAGGGGAATATTTTTTTCGACCTCGGACGTGAAGGGCTACGTCTCGGTGGTGGTGCTCGGCCAGACCGTCGCGGACAATCTTTTTCCGCAGGGCGTCGATCCCGTCGGGCAGTACATCGTGCTCAACAACGTTCTGTTCCAGGTCATCGGCCTGATGACGGTGCGTGGCGCCTCGCCGCAAGGCCAGGACCAGGACGACGTCGTGCTGGTGCCTTTCACGACCGGCGGCCTGCGCCTGTTCGGCCAGAGCTTCCTGCGCACCATCACGGTGGCGGTGGACGACGTTACCCTCATCGACGCAACGCAGTATGAAGTCACGGCACTCCTGCAATCGCGGCACCAGAGCGCGGACTTCCGGATCCGCAACATGGCCTCGATCCTCGAGACGGCCACGGATACGCAGAACACGCTCACGGTCCTTCTGGGATCGATCGCGGCGATCTCCCTTCTGGTGGGCGGCATCGGCGTGATGAACATCATGCTGGTGAGCGTGACCGAGCGCACGCGCGAGATCGGCATCCGCATGGCCACCGGCGCGCGCATGAGGAACATCCTGCAGCAGTTTCTCACCGAGGCGTTGGTGGTGTCGATGCTCGGAGGAGCGATCGGCGTGGCGGTCGGCCTTGCCGCGGCGGCGATCATCGGCGCGTTCGGCACGCCGGTCCGGTACTCGATCGGCCCGGTGCTGCTCGCCTTCGGTTGCGCGCTCGCGACCGGTCTCCTGTTCGGCTACATGCCGGCGCGAAAGGCCGCGCGGGTGGATCCCATCGTGGCGTTGGCGACATGAGGGGCAATCTCATGGCGCTCGCGGCTGCGCTTGCGCTGGTCGCTTGCGCGACGACGGACAACCCGGTGGCACGGGCGCCCGCCATGCCGTCTGCCTGGACCGAGCCGCCCTCCCCGGATGCGGTTGCGCTCACGCGCGACTGGTGGCGCGGTTTCGGCTCCGCGGAACTCTCGGAACTGATCGACGCCGCCCTGGTCGCGAGCCCCGACATGGGGATCGCCGCGGAGCGCGTCCACCAGGCCGAGGCACAGGTGCGTATCGCAGGAGCAACGCTGTTTCCGGAGTTGAATTTCAGCGCCGCCACCGGGCGCCGCGAAACGCGCCCGGATGGGGGCAGGTGGAGCGGCGAGAATTCCTCGAGCGCCGCCCTCAGCGCGAGCTACGAAGTCGACCTTTGGGGACGGATCGCCTCCGAAGTGCGCTCAGCCGAATCATCTCTGCGCGCCACCCGCTTCGATGAGGAAACGGTTCGGCTCACGCTGGTGGCGGGCGTCGCAAACGGCTATTTCCAGCTGCTGTCGCTGCGCGGACGCCTTGCGCTCGCGCGCCAGAACCTGTTGATTGCGGAACGCGTGTTCAATCTGGTCGACGCGCGGGCGCGCAATGGCGCCGCTTCCACGCTCGACGTCGCGCGGCAGCAGGCGGCGGTGTTGACGCTGCGCGCCGCCATTTCGGTGCTGGAACTGCAGGAGCGCCAGACGTTGTACGCGCTCGCGATACTGGCCGGCAGGCCGCCCGAGGGCTTCGAAGTTGCCGGCTCGACCGTGACCACTCTCGCCGTGCCGCGCGTCGGCCCCGGACTTCCCGCGGACCTGCTCGTCCGCCGGCCCGATCTCGCAAGCGCCGAGGCGCAACTGGCCTCGGCCAACGCCAACGTCGCCGCGGCGCGCGCGGCACTGCTGCCCAGCATCGCGCTCACCGGATCGGCGGGACTCGCCAGCAACGTGCTGATCAATTTCCTCAACACGCCCACCGGGGGATTGGCGCTGGGCGCGTCGCTACTGCAGCCGATTTTCGATGGCGGCCGTCTGCGCGGGCAGGTCGACGTGGCGGCATCGCGCGAGCGCGAACTGGTGGAGGACTACCGCAAATCCATCCTTGCCGCGCTGGCCGACGTCGAAGGCGCGCTGGCCGCCGGCGGCAGCACGGCGAACCAGGAAATTCTGCTCACACAAGTCGTGGAGCGGCAGCAAACTGCGCTGCGGCTTGCGGAAATTCGCTACCGCGAGGGCATTGACGATCTGCTCACCCTGCTCGACGCGCAGCGGACGCTGTTTCAGGCCGAGGATCAGCTTGTGCAGGTCAGGCTCTCGCGGCTGCAAGCCTCGATCGGACTGTTCAAGGCTCTGGGCGGCGGATGGGGGTGAATACCGACGGCGATGGTCATGCCGCCGGAGGTTGCAGGTGACATTTCCGTCATTCGGATCGGTTGGGTAGTGCCATGCGACCCGGACGATGAGCCGGTTCGGCCGCGAATTCAGTGCGCCGGCACACGCCGAGGCGCCGGATGCCGTCAGCTTCGGGCAACGCACGTCACAGACTTTGTCTTGCGGCGCGTTCTATGTTCGGTATCGAACGGACCCCGGACACCGCGCGGGGGATCATCGCTCTACATACAACTCCTGCCTGGTGCGCCATGCGCCAACATGCCACGCACGCCGCTGGACCCGCTGCCACGGTCGGCCTTCCGTTTTACGGCAGCGGCACGACGACCTGCGCAGATCGCGTGAGGTCGCTCGCGAGCTGCCGCGACGCTTCGACCCTCAAGTCCGCGGTGCAGGAGCTTTGCACCGAATTCGGCAAAGTTACGCATATTGACGTACTCACCATGGCCGAGGCCGAGAGACGGCGCGCGCTTTGTTTTCTACGCATGGAGTCCACGGCGCAGGAGCAGCAACTGATGAGGACTCTCGGCGCCCCGCGCTTCGGCGACGATGTGCTGATCGTGGTCGATCTTTCGCGCGGCTCGCCTCGCTCCGCTCCCTAGGCCGTCGCGACGCGATCGCTTGTTCATGACCGCCCTCGACGAGCATTGCGTCAATGCGCTGCGCTTCCTTTCGGTCGATGCCGTGCAAAAAGCAGACAGCGGGCATCCGGGGCTGCCGCTGGGCGCCGCGGCGATGTACTCGCCGTGGATCGCTTTGGCGCATCGGCGCCCGGCGCGGTTGTGATGCGTGAGTATGGCTTCACCGTCGACAACGTCTGCGCTCGCGTTCGCCAGCAAGGCAGTGCCCGATGCGGAGGTCGCCCTTCCGCCCAAGGTCGCGGCCTGATCTCCCAATAGCCATTCCGCGTTTCAAGGGGCGTGATTCGAACTCGGCAGACTCGATCGCGGTCTACGACATGAGCCCGGCCGCCGTGAAGAAGCTCGCGGGCCGCGGCGTTCGGCAGTTCTGGACGCTCGCGCTTTTCCTGAAGCACATGGACAAGCTGCGCCCCGCGGTAGAACAATCCCGGCAGCAAGTCCCGAACTGGCCGCTGACGTCCGTGCACCAGGCGGATCAGAAATAACCGATTGAGCCAAGCCCGTGGCGCAGGCGAGGTTTGTTGCATTCGAATCCCGGCGGCACGGGCTTTTTGTACCGGCCCCGACCTGCGCAACTTGAAGTGGAGCAGCCTCAAATGAAGAACGCCAGAGCCGGCCAGCCCAACGCTCCCGAATCGAAGCCGCGATCGAAGCCCAATGCGAAGGAAGATCTGAAGTCGCTGCCCCTGGCGGAGGTGGAGAAGAAACTGGGCTCGTCGCCGGACGGCCTCACCCAGGCCGAGGCGGCAAAGCGGCTGACCCAATATGGGCCGAACGAGATCGAAGAGAAGAAACCCAATCCGCTGCTGAAATTCCTCACTTACTTTTGGGGCCCCATCCCATGGATGATCGAAGCGGCCGTGATCCTTTCGGCCGTAGCCCGGCATTGGCCGGACTTCGGCATCATCCTGGTTCTGCTCCTGGCCAACGCCGTAGTCGGATTCTGGGAGGAACGCGAGGCGGGCAACGCCATCGAGGCCCTCAAGGCCAAGCTGGCGATCAAGGCCCGGGTCAAACGTGACGGAAAGTGGGTAAACCCCGCGGCGCGCGAGCTAGTGCCGGGCGACGTCATCCGATTGCGCCTGGGCGACATCGTACCGGCCGATGCGCGCCTGCTCGACGGCGACCCGGTGGAAGTGGATCAGTCCGCGCTGACCGGAGAGTCGTTGCCCGCCACGCGCAAACCGGGCGAGGCGGTCTTTTCCGGTTCGATCATTCGTCAGGGTGAAATCGGCGCCCTGGTCTATGCGACCGGCGCGAATACCTATTTCGGCAAGACCGCAGAACTGGTGCAGGACGCGCACACCGTCAGCCATTTTCAAAAAGCGGTGTTGAAGATCGGTAATTACCTGATCATTCTCGCGGTGGTGCTGGTGGCGGCGATCATTGCCGTCGCGATCTTCCGCGGCGACCCGATCCTTACCACGCTTCAATTCGCCCTGGTGCTGACCGTGGCCGCGATCCCCGTGGCGATGCCCACGGTGTTGTCGGTGACGATGGCGGTCGGTGCGCGCCTGCTCGCGAGAAAGGAGGCGATCGTCAGCCGGTTGGTGGCGATCGAGGAACTGGCGGGCGTTGACGTGCTGTGCGCGGACAAGACCGGCACCCTGACGCAGAACAAGCTGACGCTGGGCGATCCGTTCTGCGTGAACGGTATCCCTGCCGAGCAAGTCATCCTCGACGCCGCGCTCGCGTCGCGCGCGGACGACAAGGACACCATCGATCTGGCCGTGCTGGGCGGCCTGAAAGACGACAAGGCCTTGAAGGCCTACCAGGTGGTGCATTTTCAGCCGTTCGACCCGGTGCACAAGCGCACCGAAGCGACCGCCAAGGGCGCCGACGGAAAACAGTTCAAGGTGACCAAGGGCGCGCCCCAAGTGATCCTGGCGTTGGCGGCCAATGCCGGCGAGGTCAAGCCCGGAGTCGACAAGGCGGTCAACGAATTCGCGGCGCGCGGCTTTCGCTCGTTAGGCGTCGCCCGGGCAGATGAGGAAGGCAAGTGGATGATTGTCGGCGTGCTGCCCCTGTTCGATCCGCCACGGGAAGACGCCAAGGCGACCATCGCGACCGCGCTGGCGATGGGCGTGAAGGTCAAGATGGTGACGGGGGACGCACTGGCCATCGCCAAGGAAACCGCCAAGAAGCTGGACATGGGCGCAAATATCCTCGATGCCTCCAGCCTCGGCGACTCGAAGAAGCAGGAGACCACGCAGGTCGCCGAGTCGATCGAGAAGGCCGACGGCTTCGCCCAGGTGTTTCCGGAACACAAGTTCCACATCGTGGATGTCCTGCAAAAGCGCGGCCACATCGTCGGCATGACCGGCGACGGGGTGAACGACGCCCCCGCGCTGAAGGAGGCCGACTGCGGCATCGCCGTCTCGGGCGCGACCGACGCCGCGCGCGCGGCGGCAGCCATAGTGCTATTGACGCCCGGCCTGTCGGTGATCATCGACGCGATCAAGGAGAGCCGCAAGATCTTCCAGCGCATGAACAGCTACGCGATCTACCGCATCGCCGAAACGCTGCGCGTGCTGTTCTTCATGACGCTGGCTATCCTGATCTTCAACTTCTATCCATTGACCGCGGTGATGATCGTGATGCTGGCGCTGCTCAACGACGGGGCCATCTTGTCCATCGCCTATGACAAGGTTCACTACAAGGACCAGCCCGAGGCCTGGAACATGCGCATGGTGCTGGGGATTTCCACCGTGCTGGGCGTCA
>JBAUTZ010000010.1:0-25899 GCA_049582445.1 Burkholderiales bacterium | reverse complement strand
GATATCACGCCGAGAACTCGCTCCTGCTCATCGATGACCAGCAGAAGGCGCACACCACGCGCCATCATGATCTGGTTCGCGCCCTCGACCGGGACCTGCGGGCCGATGGTCGCAGGACTCACCCGCGTCAGGTCCGTCATCACGTCGAGCGCGGGCGACTCGAGGGTTACACGGGGCTGCGCCTGAGCAGGCCTCCGCAAGCCCGCACCCTCCCCCAACGCGTAACTCGGTAACGGGGGGTAATTTCGCTCCATATCGCCTCCTGGAAGTTGGCCAGCCGAGGCCCGCGCGTCCGTATGGCTCAGCCGGCGACCTGCTCCGCGCGGCTGGGCCCATGGCGGCGGTCAGCGCCGAGAAACCGGTGCAATTCGGCCAGCGCCTGCCGGTACACATCACGCTTGAACTCGATCACCGCCTCAATAGGTACCCAGAAGTCGTGCCAGCGCCAGGCGTCGAATTCCGGGTGGCCGCTGGCCCGCAACTTCACGTCGCAGTCGCGGCCGACGAGACGCAGCAAAAACCAGATCTGCTTTTGGCCCCGATATGTTCCGCGCCCATCGCGCCGGACCCATTGTTCAGGTACCTCGTAACGCAGCCAGCCCCTGGTGCGCCCGAGGATCCTTACATGACCGGGCAACAGGCCGATCTCTTCCTCAAGTTCGCGGTACATCGCCTGTACCGGCGTCTCGCCATGGTTGATGCCGCCCTGCGGGAATTGCCAGGCGTGCTGATTGATCCGTTTGCCCCAGAAGACGTCGTCGCGCTGGTTCGCGAGAATGATCCCTACATTGGGACGGTACCCGTCCTTATCGAGCATGGGCGCACCGCCTTACGTTAGAATTCGCAACGATTTTTCCACAGCCTTCCGGCAATTACAACGCCGTCGCGAACTTTGCGAATCACGGCGCGGCATACAGCAGATGCGCACCTCAAGATTCTTCATCGGCACTCTCAAAGAAGCCCCCTCCGAGGCCGAGCTCGTCAGCCACAAGCTCATGCTGCGGGCGGGGCTGATCCGCCGGCTCGGCTCCGGACTTTACACCTGGATGCCCCTCGGGCTACGCGTGCTTCGCAAGGTAGAGGCCGTGATCCGTCAGGAGATGGACCGCGCCGGAGCGCTGGAAGTTCAAATGCCCTGCGTGATACCCGCGGAGCTGTGGCAGGAGAGCGGCCGCTGGGATGCGTTCGGTCCCCAACTGCTGAAGATCAAGGACCGGCACGAGCGCGACTTTTTGTTCGGTCCGACTCATGAAGAAGTCATCACCGATATCGCGCGCCGGGAAATCAAGAGCTACCGCCAACTGCCGGTACACTTCTACCAGATGCACGTGAAGTTCCGCGACGAGATCCGTCCCCGCTTCGGCGTCATGCGGGCACGCGAGTTCCTGATGAAGGACGGCTACTCCTTTCATGCCGACTTCGCCGATCTGCAGCGGGAATATCGGAACATGTACGCGACCTACGGCCGCATCTTCTCCCGCCTTGGCTTGGGCTTTCGCGCCGTAGCGGCCGATACAGGCGCGATAGGCGGCACCGGCTCGCACGAATTTCATGTCCTTGCGGAGTCCGGGGAAGACGCGATCGCGTATTGCCCAACTTCCGACTACGCCGCGAATGTGGAACTGGCCGAGGCGCTTGCGCCGGACATGCCGCGCAGAGCGCCGACCGAATCGATTAACAAAGTGGCCACGCCGGGCAGGACCCGCTGCGAGGAAGTTGCCGAACTGCTCAAGCTCCCCCTCGAACGCACGGTCAAGGCGATCGCTGTCATGCACGACGGCGAGTTCAATCTGCTCTTGCTGCGCGGCGATCACTCGCTAAACGAGGTAAAGGCAAGCAAGCTGCCGCAGCTGTCGCCATTTCGCTTTGCCACCGACGCCGAGATCCGGCAGCACCTCGGATGCAAGCCCGGCTACATTGGACCGGTCGGCATAAGAGGGGTACGCGTCGTTTCCGACCGCAGCGTGGCGGCGATGAGCGATTTCGTGTGCGGAGCCAACGAGGAAGGCTTCCACCTCACCGGGGTCAACTGGGGCCGCGACCTCGCTGAAGCCGACCTGGTCGCCGACTTGCGCAATGTGATCGAAGGCGACCCGAGCCCTGACGGCAAAGGTGCGCTTCGCATCCAGCGCGGCATCGAGGTCGGACACATCTTTCAGCTGCGCACCAAGTATTCCGAAGCCCTTAAGGCCACCTTCCTCGACGAGAGGGGCGACTCAAGGCCCATGGAGATGGGCTGCTACGGCATCGGCGTGACGCGAATCGTCGCCGCTGCGATCGAGCAGAACCACGATGAGCGCGGCATTGCCTTCCCACAACCAGTCGCGCCCTTCGACCTGAGCTTGGTGCCGATTGGCTATCACAAGAGCGCCTCGGTGCGCGAAGCGGCCGAACGGCTCTACGGGGAGCTTTCAGCCGCCGGAGTCGACGTTCTTCTTGACGATCGCGAGGAACGCCCCGGCGTCCTGTTCGCGGATATGGACCTGGTGGGCATACCGCACCGCCTGGTGCTGTCCGAAAAAGGGCTGGCAGCGGGAACCCTGGAGTACAAGGGCAGACGCGAATCGCAGCCCCGGCCGATTGCCGCGGGCACCGCGGCGGAATTCCTCAAGGAGCGTCTCGCGAAGGCATGAACCGCCGGGCCACGCTGCACGTGCTGCTGCTTGTCGTGGCCCTGCTCTTGCCCGTGCCGGCCCTCGCCGGCGCGCAACAATACGAGCCGCTCGCGGATAGCGTGCGCACGGCGCTGTCTGCCGCGATCGGCGATCGCCCGCCGCCCGCGCTCATGTTTCGCCGCCAGGATGACGCTCAGCGGTGGATCGGCGAAATGTCCCGCCGGCTGGCGAAGCAAATACCGGACCGCTCGGTACGGCTGCAGCTGCTCAAGTCGGTGCAATACGAAGCGACCCGCGCGGGACTCGACCCGCAGCTGGTGCTCGGGGTCATCGACGTGGAGAGCGGATTCCGCAAGTACGCGGTATCGGCCGCCGGCGCGCGCGGATACATGCAGGTCATGCCCTTCTGGGTCGCGCTCATCGGGCGACCGCGCGATAACCTGTTCCACCTTCGAATCAACCTGCGCTATGGTTGCGTCATCCTTCGCCACTATCTCGATCTCGAGAAGGGGGATTACTTTCGCGCACTCGGACGATACAACGGCAGCCTCGGGCTGGCCGACTATCCCAACCGGGTGATTGCGGCGTGGAAAAATCGATGGCACTACGACGGCCCGACGAACTGAAGCTCCCGTGATCCGAAGCCTGCTCGCGAATCCCCGTATCGCCAACTGGCTTTACGGCTTCACGCCCCCCGAGCGAGGCGCAGTGGTGCTAGGTCACCGGCGCGTGTACATCGTACCGACGCGGCTTGGCTGGCTGTCCGGTGCATCGCTCGCGGTGCTGCTCGTCGGGTCGATCAACTACGCGATCTCGCTCGGATTCGCCCTGACGTTCCTGCTGGCGGGGGTGGGGCTGGCGGCGATGGTTCAGACGACGCGCAATCTGGCGCGCCTGGCAGTCAGCGCCGGCCGCGTCGAGCCCGTTTACGCCGGGGAGTCGGCGCAGTTCCGCCTCCATCTCGACAACCGGGCGAGATTCGAGCGCCCCGCAATCCTGGTCCGACATCTCGCGAGCGGCGCGCAACGTGTCGTCAGCGTGCCCCCCGTCACCTCGACCGAGGTGGTGATTTCGGTACCCGCCGTGAGGCGTGGCTGGCTGCCGTTCGGCCGTGTGATGCTCGAAACCCGCTTTCCGCTCGGCCTGTTCCGGGCGTGGAGCTACGTCGAACCGGAGGCGCGCGCTCTCGTCTACCCGCGGCCAGAACGCACGGCGACGCCGCCGATCAGCGCCGGTTCGCTCCCGGGCACAGCGCGCGCGCAGTCGTCCGGGAACGACGATTTCTCCGGCCTTCGAAGCTATCAGCGATCGGATTCCCCGCGCCACGTCGCGTGGAAGGCCGTGGCACGCAGCGACGACATGCTGACCAAGCAATTCTCCGGTGAGGCTGCGGCAGAACTATGGCTTGATTGGCAGCAGCTGCCCGCATCGCTTGGGACCGAGCAGCGCTTGTCGCGCCTCGCCGGATGGGTGCTCGCGGCAGAGGGTGCCGGCGCCCTTTACGGTCTGCGGCTGCCCGCGGTCGCGATCGCCCCTGACCGTGGCGAGGTGCATTTCTCCGCCTGTCTGCAGGCCCTTGCGCTCTTCGAGGCGCCGTGAGTTCCGTTCCCCACCCCCTGGCGCCAGAACTGCGCGCCGTCAACGGACGTGAACTTGCCGGCCTCATCCTTGCGCTGGTGATCGTCGTATCGCCGCACGCGGCGCGCGCACCGTGGTGGCTTACCGTGCTCGTGCTCGGGTTGTACGGCTGGCGCACGCTCATCGCTGTGCTGAACATGCCGCTGCCCCCGCGCTGGCTGTTGCTGATGATCGGCGCCGTGGCCATGGTTGGAATCCGGGCCGAATTCCACATGCTGTTCGGACGCGCCCCGGGCATCGTGCTCCTCGTGCTGTTCTCGGGCCTGAAGCTGCTGGAGATGCGAACGCAGCGCGACGCCCTGGTCATCGCCCTGCTGTGCTTTTTCTTGATCATCACGAATTTTCTGTACTCGCAAAGCATCCCGGCGGCGTTGGCGATGTGCGTGGCCCTCCTCGTGATCGTCACGACCATGGTGGGTCTAAGTGCGCCGCAGCGATCGCCGCACGCGAACCTGCGCACTGCGGGCCTGCTGCTCGCGCACGCGGTGCCCGTCGCGCTCGTCCTGTTCCTGCTCTTTCCGCGCGTGCAGGGACCGCTGTGGGGCCTGCCGCAGGACGCGTATACGGGCGTCAGCGGCCTATCCGACACCATGTCTCCCGGCACCCTTGCCAGCCTCGCGCTCTCCGACACGGTGGCCTTTCGCGCGGAATTCCAGGGCGCACCGCCACCCCAGAGACTGCGGTACTGGCGCGGTCCCGTGCTCTGGGACTTCGATGGACGCACCTGGCGCATTGGGCCGACCGTGTTCGCGCCGTTCAGGACGCCAACGGGCGGGGACACGCGGTATCGCTACAGCATCGTGCTCGAACCGCACAATCGCGACTGGCTGTTTTCGCTCGAGACCGCGGCAAGCCTGCCCGACCAGGCGCGCTTCACCGCGGATGGCGAGATCCTTGCGCGCCGGCCGGTGCGGGAGCGCAGGCGCTACGAGCTGGTCTCGGTCGCGAACCCGGTGCCCGATCCGCGCGAAGACCCCTCGGTCTTGCAGCGCGCGCTGCGGCTGCCGGAAGGCTTCGACCCGCGCGCTACAGCGCTCGCCGACGAGTGGCGTCGGAGCGCCAGCGGTGACTCGCAGATCCTGGCGCGAGCGATCGACTGGCTGCGGTCGAGCCGCATCGCTTACACGCTCGAGCCGCCGCTTCTTGGCCGCGACTCGATCGATGAGTTCCTGTTCGACTCCAAGGCGGGTTTTTGCGAGCACTTTTCGTCCGCGTTCGTATTCCTGATGCGCGCCGCCGGGTTACCGGCTCGCGTGGTGACCGGTTACCAGGGCGGAGACTTGAATCCGGTCGACAACATCGTCACCGTCCGCCAATCCGATGCACACGCTTGGGCCGAGGTGTATTTGCGCGGACGCGGCTGGCTCCGTGTCGATCCCACCGCCGTGGCGGTGCCGAGCCGGATAGAATCGGGCATTGCGCGAGCGATCCCCGAGGGTGAGGCCGTGCCGCTGCTGATGCGGCGCGAACTCAGGTGGCTCCGGTCGCTGCGGTACAACTGGGAAGCGATTACGCACAAATGGAACGTCTGGGTGCTCGGTTACGATCCCCAGCGGCAGCGCGACCTCATGGCATTCGTAGGCATACGCGACTCTGACTGGCGCAATCTCACGGCTGCTCTATTCGTGGTGCTCGGGGTCCTCGTCGCGCTGCTCGTCGCATGGTCACTTAGACAGCTGGCGCGCCCGGACCCGGTTCAGCGCGCGTGGCACCATTTCTGCCGCAAGCTGGGGGCGCGCGGGGTCAGGCGAGCGCCCAGTGAAGGCCCGCGCGATTTCTCGGAGCGAGCGGCGCGCAGCCTGCCCCGCGCGCGCGAGGCCATCCAGCGGATCGGCAATCTCTATCTGGCGCTGCGCTACGGCGCCGAGGCTCCTGCCGCGAAAGTTCACGAGTTGCGGCGCCTGGTGCGGGAATTGCGAGTGACATGAAATCCTTGTCTGTCTTTTTCGCTGCATTCGCGGCGTTCGCCGCCACCGACGCGCTTGCCCTGCCTCCAATTGAGAATTCGTACGCCGGGCGACCGGAAGTCCGTGCCTTCGTGCGCGACATGGCGCAGCGGCATGCCTTCAAGGAAGCCGAGCTGCTGCGCGTTTTCAAGCGAGCGAAGCGTGAGGACGCGATTCTCGATGCGATCAAGGCTCCGCCACCCAACAAGGCACCTTCATGGGAGCAATACCGGAACTTCTTCGTCAGCGAAAGGCGCATCGCTGCGGGACTGGCGTTTTGGTACCGCAACCAGGAAGCGCTCGAGCGGGCGCGGCGCCTGTATGGCGTTCCCGAGGAGTTCATCGTCGCCATCATCGGCGTCGAGACCTTCTACGGGCGCAATACCGGTCGCTGGCGGGTCGTTGACGCGCTTAGTACCCTGGCGTTCGACTACCCGCCCCGCGCCGCCTACTTTCGCCGCGAACTCGAGGACTTCTTCATTTATGCGCGTGACGTCGGGGTCGACTCGCTTTCCGTCAAGGGATCCTACGCCGGCGCGATCGGAATTCCGCAGTTCATGCCGAGCACTTACCTCAAGTACGCGGTCGACTTCGACGGCGACGGAGTCGCCGATCTGGTCGGCAGCCCAACCGATGCGATCGGCAGCGTCGCGAGATTCCTCAAGGAACACGGCTGGGCCGCTGGCGAGCTCGTTCAGCTCGACGCCAGGGTCGATGGCGAGGATTACCGGCACTACACAAACGATGGGCCGCAACCACGTTACGCGTTAGGTGACCTGGCGAAAGCGGGCATCGTGCCCGATAGCGCCGCCGCACTGGCAGGCGAACCGCTCGCGACGTTGGTCGAGCTCGGAAATTCGGATGCGCCTAGCGAATTCCGCCTCGGGCTTCAGAACTTCTACGTGCTCACGCGCTATAACCGGAGCTATTTCTACGCTTCCGCCGTGGCGGATCTTGCCAAGGCGCTGCGCACGGCACGCGAGTAGGAAAGAACGTCCTGAACCGGGTCGACCGCGCAAGACCAGCAGCGGCGTTCAGGACGAGGGCTTGTCTCCGGGCAGGTACCTCAGCGGGTCGACCGGCTTGCCCGCCTTGCGAATCTCGAAGTGCAGCTTCGGTTTGTCGGCGTCGCTCTCGCCCAGCTCTGCAATGCGCTGCCCTCGCGTAACGTTCTGGCCTTCTTTCACGAGTATCGTCTTGTTGTGCGCATAGACGCTGTTAAAGCCGTTTGCGTGCTTGATGACGATCAGCTTGCCGTATCCGCGGATTCCCGTCCCCGTGTAGGTGACACGTCCCGCCGCGGAGGCGAATACCGGGTCGCCGAGACGCCCGCCGATGTCGACACCTTTGTTGTTCGCCTCCGAGTAACCCTCCAATAACTGGCCTCGCGCCGGCCAGATGAACCCGATGCCACGCGCATCCGGGTCGGCCGGCCCCGATGGCGGCTTGGTGTCCAGCTTCGCCTCGGGCTTGGCCTCGGGCTTGGGTGCGGACGCAGGCGCAGGCGCCGGGGCCGGGGCCGGCACGGTGCGTTGCGCGGGCAGGGCCGCAGCCGGCTGAGACTGCACCCCTTTCGACAGCATCGCGAGGTTGGCGCTCGAGTAAGGCAGGCGCAAGGCCTTGGGCGCTGTCTTGGTGCCGCCCTCGCCCGCACCCTGCTGGGAAATCGCCGCCGCATCCAGCGGATGTGACTCGACGGGTCCCGAGCCCTTGGCCGCGCCCACTTCGACGCCATCCGCTGACCCCGCCACGGCCTGGTCCGGCGACGTCAACCGCAGCGTCTGGCCGACGCTGATCTTGGTTGGATCGTCCAGCTTGTTCCAGCGCGTGAGATCGCGGTAGTCGACGCCGTTCTCAAGCGCGATGCTGTAGAGCGTGTCTCCTGGCTTGACGACGTATTCCGACGGTCGCACGCCCGGTGTGGGAGCCGCTTGGGCGACCGGCGGCTTCGATGTCACTGATCGCGTCGGCCCGCGCTCCACCACCGGGGCCGAATTCGGGGATCCCGCGCAGCCGGCGATCGCCAGGGTAGCGGCAAGTAGCGCCGGTCTCCAGTCGGTCTGTCGTGTCATGCCTTTCCCAATACCAGCGGCACGAAATACACCGGATCGAGCTCCCTTTCCGTGTAGCTTCGCGGCCCGCGTTCGATCAACATGAGCCGCTGCGCGTCGCGCCCGGCACCCGGCCTCTTCAGCGGAAGTATCATTCTGCCACCCACTGCAAGCTGACGTAAAAGGGCTTCCGGCACATTCGGCGCCGCGGCGGCCACTATGATCGAGTTGAAGGGCGCGGCCTTTTCGAGCCCATGGTTGCCATCGCCGTGGGTCAGCCTGAGATTTGAGAGCTTTAGACCTAGAAGGTTCGCGCGCGCGCGCTCCAGCATGGCGCGCAGCCGCTCGATCGAGTAGACCTCGGCTGCGAGCTGCGCCAGCACGGCTGCCTGATAGCCGCAGCCCGTTCCCACCTCGAGCACCTTGCCGAGCTTGGGGCCCGCTCCGGCGCGCTCGAGCAGCACCTCGATCATGCGCGCCACCACGAAGGGCTGCGAAATCGTCTGCGAGAAGCCGATCGGCAGGGCGCTGTCCTCGTAGGCTCGGCTGGCCAATGCCTCATCGACGAAAACGTGGCGTGGAACGACCGCCATCGCCGCGAGCACGCGCTCATCGCGTATGCCCTTCTCCCGCAGTCGCGCGACCATTCGGGCGCGCGTTCGCTGCGAAGTCATGCCGATGCCGGAAAAATTCCGCGGACTACGCGCGTTCATCGGGATAGCCAGTCGCGCACCACCGCAAACTGCGCGCCGAAGGTGAGGTCGATCTGCAGCGGCGTTACCGATACCCTGCCATTTTCCACCGCATAGAAGTCCGTGCCCGGCCCGGCGTCGGCCGCGCCGCCGGCGGCTCCGATCCAGTAAGCCGTTTCGCCACGCGGCGTGGTGATCCTGACCACCGGCTCGGCTTTGTGTCGCCGACCGAGACGCGTCACCTCGATGCCGCGCAAATCGGCCGAAGGGTTGTCGGGCACGTTGACGTTTAGCAGCACCGGCTGCCCCATGGGGGCTCGGCGGAACCGCTCAACCATCTGGAGCGCGACCTCCGCGGCGGTCGCGTGATGGCGACCGGCCTTCCCGACGAGCGACACCGCGATGGACGGGACGCCCAGCAGGAATCCCTCCGTTGCAGCCGCAACAGTGCCCGAATAGATCGTGTCGTCTCCCATGTTGGCGCCGAGATTGATGCCCGAAACCACGACGTCGGGAAGGAAGTCCAGCAGGCCGGTCACCGCGAGGTGCACGCAATCGGTCGGTGTCCCGTTGACGAAGTAGAACCCGTTGGCTGCCTGTCGCACCGACAGCGGCCGATCGAGCGTGAGCGAGTTCGATGCGCCGGACCGATCCCGCTCGGGCGCCACCACGGTCACCTCCCCTGCCGCACGCAACGCTTCCGCCAACACGGTAATGCCGGGGGAGAAGTAGCCGTCGTCGTTCGATATCAGGATGCGCATCGCGGGGCCGACGAATTCTATCCGACCCGCATCCTTGCAGGAAGGTTGCGGCCTCGCGATCGCCGCGGCTGCGCGGAAAGAGTCGTCGGCGGAAGGGCTCGCCCGTGCTATCGCGTTCCGGCGACGGCTGACACATAATGTGCGCGCCGGCAGGGAGATCCCCCGACGTAGGAGGAGCGTCATGAGGCTGTACATGCACCCGGTGTCGACCACGTCGCGCACCGTCATGCTGTTCATCGCGGAGAGCAAGCTGGACGTCGAGCTAAAAGTCGTCGACCTGCTCACCGGAGAGCACCACAAAGAGCCGTTCATCTCGATCAATCCGAACCGGCTCGTCCCGGTGCTCCAGGACGGCGACATGATTCTCACCGAATGCTCGGCAATCCTGAAATATCTCGCAGAGAAGAGCGGCTCGCCCGCCTACCCCAAGGACCTGCGTCAGCGGGCCAAGGTCAACGAGATGATGGACTGGTTCAATTCCAATATCTATCGCGACTACGGCTATGGCCTCCTGTATCCGCAGCTTTTTCCGAATCACCAGCGCCCCGACGACTCTGTGCACAAGGCAACGATCCAGTGGGGCCTGGAGAAATCCAGGGGATGGCTGGAGGTCATGGACAAATTCCTGCTGGGAACTCACAAGCCTTTCCTGTGCGGCGACGGCATCACCATCGCAGACTACATGGGAGCGGTGATCCTAGAAGCCGGCAAGGCCGTGGGCTGCAAGTTTGGCGCGTACCCGAACGTATCGCGCTGGATGGAGCGCATGCGCAGGCTGCCGAGCTGGAACAAGGTGCACGAGGTCTTCTATGGCTTCGCGGATTCGCTCAAGGGAGCGCGCTTCGTGGCAATCTGACGCAATGGAGGAATCCATGATCAAGGGCTTGCATCACAACGCTTACCGCTGCCGGGACTCCGAGCAGACGCGCCGCTTCTATGAGGATTTCCTCGGGCTCCGGCTCGCCGGCGCGCTGGAAATCAAGGAGACCAAGACGGGGCGGCGGACCGATGTGCTACATACGTTCTACGAGATGGGCGACGGTTCCTACCTCGCGTTCTTCGAGGCACCGGATCACCCTTTCGATTTCAAAGACCAGCACGATTACGATCTGCACATTGCGCTCGAGGTCGATCGAGACACCTTGGATCGCATGCATCAGAAGGGAAAAGCCGAGGGACGCGAGGTACGCGGCGTGTCGGATCACGGCTTCATCGATTCGATCTACTTCCGCGACCCTAACGGTTACGTGATCGAGCTCACCTGCAAGCGCGAGGGGCACGACCAGGCCATGGATCCGGGCAAGAACGGCGCGCGCGCGATTCTAGAGCGCTGGACCAAGAGCAAGCAGGCGAAGGCGGCGTAACTACCCGAGCGGGGTTCGCCGGAAATGAAGTCCTGATGCGCAGGGGGCTCTGGGAGACTCCCGGAGCCCTTTCGTCTTGTGTGGTCGGGGCGGTGAGATTTGAACTCACGACCACCTGCACCCCATGCAGGTACGCTACCAGGCTGCGCTACGCCCCGAGGGCCGGGATTATATCAGGGGCGTCGCGCGGCCTTCGTGTCGCCCGCCGCGAAGCTAGGTCCTCAGGATGTCGAGGACCTCGTGCAGCTCGCGCTTGACCGCGGCCAGGTCGGCGCCGCCGGCCGGAGCCGCACGAGCTACGCGCGCGCTCGCTTCGCTGCGCTCTTCGGGAGCGAGCGAATGGTCCAGCCGGTTGCGCGCGCCGCTGATGGTGAAACCTTCTTCGTAAAGCAGCTCGCGGATGCGCCGGATGAGCAGCACTTCGTGATGCTGGTAGTAGCGCCTGTTGCCACGCCGCTTCACCGGCTTGAGCTGTGTGAATTCCTGCTCCCAGTACCGAAGCACGTGCGGCTTCACCCCGCACAGCTCGCTTACCTCACCGATGGTGAAGTAACGCTTTGCAGGGATCGGCGGAAGTTCAGCCTTCTTGCGGCTCTGCTCCATGGCGCGCCTTCTCCACCATGGCCTTCAGCTTCTGGCTGGCGTGGAAGGTGACGACGCGACGGGCACTGATGGGGATCTCTTCGCCCGTCTTGGGATTGCGGCCCGGGCGCTGAGGTTTGTCGCGAAGCTGGAAATTGCCAAAGCCCGACAGCTTGACGCTCTCGCCCCGCTCCAACGCCCCGCGGATTTCTTCAAAGAAGGCCTCGACCATGTCCTTGGCCTCGCGCTTGTTCAGGCCGACCTTTTCAAACAGCAAGTCGGCCAATTCGGCCTTGGTCAGAGTCATTACCACTCCCCGAAACTCGTCTTTCCAATTTCTCTTTTAAGTACGCAGGGTTGCCGAAAACTTGCGCGCCAACAGGCCGATCACGAAATCGCGCGCCGAATCAGCCTCTGTATCCGTGAGCGTGCGTTCAGTATGTTGCATAACTACCCGAAAAGCAAGGCTTTTTCTGCCAGCAGGGAGGCTTTTGCCTTGGTAAAGGTCAAAAATCGTCAGTTCCTGCACGATCGGCGGCTTTTCCGCGTAGATCGCGTCCAGCAGCCGTTGCACCGGGACGCCGGCGTCGACCAGTACGGCGACGTCGCGCACCACCGGGGGAAATTTCGAGGGCACCACCGCCTTGGGAACCGGCGTAGATTGCAGGGCTTCCGCCTCGATCTCGAACAGGACGGCCGGATTCGCCAGGTCGTACTTCCGCTGCCAGCGCGGATGCAGCTCTCCGATCCAGCCCACGACCGCGCCAGCAACCAGGACTTGCGCCGAGCGTGCGGGATGGAAAGCCGGGTGCGGCGCTGTCTCGAATCGCGCAACGCCGGGCGCAAGCAGCGCCTCGAGGTCCGCCTTGACGTCGAAGAAATCTACCCCGCGCGCCGCTTCGCCCCATTGCTCCTCCAACGCGGGTCCGTAAGCGGCGGCGGCGACGCGCAGCGGCTGGCGCAACCCGGCCACCGAAAGCGGACCGTCCACCGCATCTTTGTCCCTGATAAATACTCGTCCCACCTCAAAGACCCTGATGCGCGCCTGCTTGCGCGCATGGTTGTATTTCAAGTTCGCAACCAGCGAGCCGATAAGCGTCGTACGCATTACCGAAAGCTGGCTTGCAATCGGGTTGAGCAGCCGGATCGGATTCTGCTCGCCGGCGAAGTCGACCTCCCAGGCCGGCTCGACAAAGCTGAAATTGATCACTTCCTGGTAGTCGCAGGCCGCCAGCCGATCGCGCACCACATGCATCGAACGCCGCGTTTCAGGCAGGGCGCTCATTCGCGCCGGAGCCCGCGGCGGGTGCGCCGGGATTCGATCGAAACCATGTACCCGCGCCACCTCTTCGATCAGGTCCTCCTCGACTTCGATATCGAAGCGATAGCTCGGTGGCGTAACGACGAATTCTTCCCCCTCCCACTCGAAGGCCATGCCCAGGCGCGCGAACACATCGGCCATCTCCTCGCCGCTTACCGGGATTCCGATCACCTTTTGCGCACGAGCAACGCGCATGCGCACCGGTCTTCTTTGCGGCAGGCTCGCAACGTGGTCCTCCGCCGGTCCCGGTTCCCCGCCACAAATCTCGAGTATCAGGCGCGTGGCCCGTTCGATCCCCGCCAGGTTGTTGTCGAAGTCCACGCCGCGCTCGAAGCGATGCGAGGCATCACTCGTGAAGCCCCAGCGGCGTGCCCGCCCGGCAATTGCCTCGGGATAGAAAAAAGCCGACTCGAGAAATATGTTCTTCGTGCCGAGCTCCGACTTTGTCGACTCGCCGCCCATGATGCCCGCAAGCCCGATCACGCCGGAGTCGTCGGTGATGCACAGCACCGATTCGTCGACCTCGACGACCTGTCCGTTGAGCAGCAACAGCTTCTCGCCCTTGCGACCGAAGCGCACGTCGACCGCGCCATTGAGCTTGTCCAGGTCGTAAACGTGAAGCGGTCGGCCGAGCTCGAGCATCACGTAATTGGTCACGTCCACGAGGGCCGAGATCGAGCGCTGGCCCGCGCGCTCGAGACGCTGGCGCATCCACTCTGGCGTGGGGGCCGCCGCGTTCACGTTGCGGATCACCCTGGCACTGAAGCGCCCGCAGCCGCCGGGCTCCGTGATCTTGACGGGATGGCGCGCATCGCTGGCCGCGCGCACTGCGGCGCATTCGGGCTGGTGCAGTCTAGAGCGCGTCAAGGCAGATACTTCGCGCGCCACGCCCAGTAGCGACAGGCAATCGGCGCGGTTCGGCGTGAGCTTGATCGTCAGCACGTGGTCGTCGAGCGCAAGCACGGCCCGCACGTCTGTTCCCAGAGCGGAGCCCATCGGCAGCTCGAGCAGACCCGAATGGTCCTCGGAAAGCCCGAGCTCTCGCGCCGAGCACAGCATGCCTTGACTGTCCACGCCCCGCACCTTGGCAACCCGGATCTCCAGTCCTCCCGGCAGCTGCGCGCCCGGGCCGGCAAGAGCGGCGAGAAGGCCAGGGTGCACGTTCGGGGCTCCGCAGACGACGGTGAGCGCCGCCGCGCCGGTATCGACCTTGCATACACTGAGCTTGTCGGCGCCTGGATGCTTCGCCACTTCGAGCACCCGCGCGACCGTGACCCCGGAGAACGGCTGCGCGACCGGTGCGCTTGATTCGACCTCGAGCCCGGACATGGTCAGCAGGTGCGCGAGTTCGGCCGTTGTCAGCGGCGGATCGACGAGGGCGCGAAGCCAGCTTTCGGGAACGTTCATGGCTCAGGCGAACTGCCGCAAGAAGCGCAGGTCGCCGTCGAAAAACAGGCGCAGATCGTCGATACCGTAGCGCAACATCGTCAGGCGCTCGAGGCCCGAGCCGAATGCAAATCCAATATACCGTTCCGGGTCCAGCCCGAAATTACGCACCACGGTCGGGTGCACCTGCCCGGAGCCGGAAATCTCGAGCCATCTTCCCTTGAGCGGCCCACTGTCGAACATCATGTCGATCTCGGCCGAGGGCTCGGTAAACGGAAAGAACGAGGGCCGGAACCTCACTTCAAGAGCCTCGGTCTCGAAGAAACGGTGCAGAAAATCGGTATACACGCCTTTCAAGTCGGCGAAGCTGATGTCCTCGTCGATCCACAGACCCTCGACCTGATGAAACATCGGTGAATGAGTCGCGTCGGAATCGACCCGGTAAGTGCGGCCCGGCGCGATCACCTTGATCGGCGGCTGATGCATGCGAGCGTAACGCACCTGCATCGGGCTGGTATGGGTGCGCAGCAGCAAGGGCGTGCCGCGCGCATCGTTCAGGTCGACGTAGAACGTGTCGTGCATCGACCGCGCGGGATGGTTCTCGGGCTGATTGAGCGCAGTGAAGTTGTACCAGTCGGCCTCGATTTCGGGGCCGTCCGCGACGTCGAAGCCGATCGAGTGGAAGATCTGCTCGACGCGCTGCCACGTGCGAACGACGGGGTGCAGCCCTCCGCGCCCGCGACCACGGCCGGGCAACGTCACGTCCAGCGCCTCTTGTGCGAGTTGTACCTGCAACTTCTGGTCAACGAGCTCCGCACGGCGGAGCTCCAGCGCTTTCTCCAGACGCTCCTTGGCCGCGTTCAGCTCCTGGCCCGCGCCCTTGCGCGCGTCGGCGGGAAGCGAAGCCAGAGTCTTGACGAGCGCCGTCAGCTCGCCGGCCTTTCCCAGATAGCGCGCCTTCGCGTTCTCCAGCGCCGCCGGGTCCGACGCGAGACGGAATTCGGCGAGCGCGCGTTCGACAATGGCTGCGACGTTTTCCATCCCTAGAAACGAGAAGCGAGGGTCTTGGCCCTCGCTTCCTGCATTTCCTCTTTCCGTCCGGTGGTCAGTGCGCGAGGCTCGCCTTTACCTGGCTCGCGATCTTGGCGAACGCAGGTTTGTCGAGCACCGCGAGATCGGCGAGGACCTTGCGGTCGATCTCGATGTTGGCGCGCTTCAAGCCGGCCATGAACGTACTGTAGGTCAGGCCAAGCTCTCGCACCGCAGCGTTGATGCGGGTGATCCAGAGCGAACGGATCTCGCGTTTGCGCTGGCGGCGATCGCGGTAGGCATACTGCCCCGCCTTCATCACCGCCTCTTTGGCAACCCTATATACGTTGCCGCGGCGTCCGCGGAACCCCTTCGCCTGCTTCAGAACCTTCTTGTGCCGGGCGCGGGCGGTTACTCCTCTCTTGACTCGTGGCATAGCGCGCCCCTCAGCCCGAATACGGCAGCATTGCGCGAACCTGCCGTTTGTTGGTCGAGTCCACCGATGCCGTCCCCCGCAACTGGCGCTTGCGCTTCTGCGACTTCTTGGTGAGGATGTGGCGCATGTAGGCATGCGAGCGCTTGATCGTCCCGCTCGAGCGGACCTTGAACCGCTTCGAGGCGCTCTTCTTGGTCTTCATCTTGGGCATGTTTACTCCTATCTTCTAGCCTGACGCCGGGTGACCTGCCACGCAGGCGCTTGATACCCGGACATCACTTGTGACGCGCCGCGCCCGCCCAGGCGCCGCGCGCATTGACTTCGACTACGTTGCGGCAGCCGGCTTGCTCGCCGGCTTCACCGCGGCTGACGCCGGCTTCTTGCCCTTCACCGGCGGCACCTTTTTCTTCGGCCCCAGCACCATCACCATCTGGCGGCCTTCCATCTTGGGGAACTGCTCGACCGCTCCATAGGGATCGAGGTCCGCCTTGACCCGCTCCAGCACCCGGAAACCGAACTCCTGGTGGGCCATCTCGCGACCGCGAAACCGCAGCGTCACTTTGACCTTGTCGCCTTCCTCGAGGAACTCGATCAATTTTCCGAGCTTGATCTTGTAGTCGCCCTCGTCGGTGCGCGGCCGGAACTTGATCTCCTTGACCTGGATCTGCTTCTGCTTGAGTTTCGCCTCGTGCGCCTTCTTCTGCTCGCGATAGCGGAACTTGCCGAAATCCATGAGCTTGCAGACCGGCGGCCTGGCAAGCGGTGCGATCTCCACCAGATCGACTCCCCTCTCCTCCGCCAACCGCATCGCCTCGGCGATCGTCACGATACCAAGCTGCTCTCCATCGTCCGCGACCAGGCGCACTTCAGGTGCAGTGATCTCCCCGTTCAGACGCTGCGCTTTTTCGAGTGCTATGTGAGCTACTCCTTCCGCAAGCGGCAGTTTGCGGTGGCCGCGTCCACCGTGCGGATTCCCTAACCCGCCAAAAATTCAGGCCGTGCCCATCGCGCCCGCCTCGCTCCGGAGACGTTCGATGAACACCTCCAAGCTCATCGCCCCGAGGTCCTCACCGCCGCGCGTGCGCACAGCCACGTTTCCAGCCTGCTTTTCCTTGTCGCCCACGACCAGCTGGTAGGGCAACTTCTGCAAGCTATGTTCGCGAATTTTATAAGAAATTTTTTCATTTCGCAAATCTGCGACGGCACGCCAGCCCGCCTTGCGCAGGGCGTCAGCGACGTCCGCAGCGTAATCGGCCTGGCGTTCCGAGACGTTCAGCACGGCGACCTGCTCGGGCGCGAGCCAAAGCGGAAAGGCGCCGCCGTAATGCTCGATCAGGATGCCCAGGAAGCGCTCCATCGAACCGACGATGGCCCTGTGCAGCATCACCGGCGTGTGGCGGGCATTGTCCTCGCCGACGTACTCGGCGCCGAGCAGCCCCGGCATGCTGAAGTCGACCTGCATGGTCCCGCACTGCCAGAGCCGGCCAATCGCGTCCTTGAGCGAGTACTCGATCTTCGGCCCGTAGAACGCGCCCTCGCCGGGCGAGATTTCGAAGCCGCAGCGGGACTCGTTTAGCGCCTCATTCAGCGCGGCCTCGGCCCGATCCCACTGTGCGTCCGTGCCGATACGCTTGGGCGGCCGCGTCGCCACCTTGTAGACGATCTCGGTGAAGCCGAAGTGGCGGTATACCTTCTGCAGCAGCGCAGTGTACGCGACGCACTCGCCCAGGATCTGCTCCTCGGTGCAGAAGATATGGCCGTCGTCCTGCGTGAAACCGCGCACGCGCATCAGGCCGTGCAGGGAACCCGAGGGTTCGTTGCGGTGGCAGGAGCCGAACTCGCCGTAGCGCAACGGCAGGTCGCGGTAGCTGCGGATGCCCTTGTTGTAAATCAGGATGTGTCCGGGGCAGTTCATCGGCTTGACGGCGTAGTCACGGTTCTCCGAGGCGGTGAAGAACATGTTCTCGCGGAAATTGTCCCAGTGACCCGTCCGCTTCCAAAGGCTGACGTCGAGGATCTGCGGGCCGCGTACTTCACGGTAGCCGTTTTCGCGGTACACGCGGCGCATGTACTGCTCGACGCACTGCCAGAGGATCCAGCCCTTGGGGTGCCAGAACACCAGGCCGGGCGCCTCCTCCTCGATGTGGAAGAGGTCGAGCTGCGTCGCGAGCCGACGGTGATCGCGCTTTTCGGCCTCCTCAAGCAGCTTCAGGTAGGCGTCCTGATCCTCCTTTCTTGCCCAGGCGGTGCCGTAGACGCGCTGAAGCATCTCGTTCTTCGAATCGCCGCGCCAGTAGGCGCCGGCCAGGCGCATCAGCTTGAACACCTTGAGCTTGCCGGTCGAGGGGACGTGCGGCCCGCGGCACAGATCGACGAACTCGCCCTGCTGGTAGAGCGAGATGTCCTCCCCCGCGGGGATCGAGGCGATGATCTCGGCCTTGTAGGCTTCCCCCATGTCGCGAAACAACTTCACCGCCTCGTCACGCGGCATCACCTTGCGCGTAACCGGCAGGTCACGCCCCGCAATCTCCGCCATCCGCTTCTCGATCGCGGCGAGGTCTTCCGGCGTGAACGAGCGCTTGTAGGAGAAGTCGTAGTAAAAGCCGTTATCGATCACCGGGCCGATGGTCACCTGGGCGTCGGGAAACAGCTCCTTGACCGCGTGCGCCAGCAGGTGCGCGGTCGAGTGGCGCAGGATTTCGAGGCCCTCCGCATCGCGCTCGGTGACGATCGCCAGATCCGCATCCGAGTCGATGCGGTAGCTGGTGTCGACGAGCTTGCCGTTGACTTTGGCCGCCAGCGCGGCGCGGGCCAGACCGGGTCCGATGGCGCGCGCCACCTCGGCGACGGTCACCGGTCCGGGAAAGCTCTTTTGCGAGCCATCGGGCAAGCGGATCTGTGGCATAACTCGTGGTCCTTCGAGAAGCGAAAAAAAAGTGCGGTCGAGCCGCACTTTCTTTCCTGCGTAACGCGCTCTACCGCTTCAGGTCTAGCTCCGCGTATTGCAAGTTCGCGCCGTCACGTCGGTAACCCTCTCAAGACCGGTGTTGGTAGGCGCGATTGGACTCGAACCAACGACCCCTACCATGTCAAGGTAGTGCTCTAACCAGCTGAGCTACGCGCCTGAAGGGCACGGATTCTAGCGTATCCTTGCCCGGTCCCTCAATGGCGTCAGTCATATGGCGGTCACGGCCGCCGAACATCCTACCCCGGGCCCTGTCATACGTTACCGAGAACCGATGCCATGGACCTGATCCTTTGGCGCCACGCGGAAGCCGAGGAGGGAGGAGACGATCTTGAGCGGCTCCTCACCCCGAGGGGACGCAAGCACGCGGCGCGCATGGCCGAGTGGCTGCTCCAGCGCCTGCCTTCGAAATGCATGCTGATCGCGAGTCCCGCGCGGCGCGCGCGCGAGACGGCCGAGGCGCTCGGCATGCACTACAAGACCTCCCAGAAACTGGCCCCTGGCGCCACGGTCGACGATGTGCTCGATGCCGCCGGATGGCCCGACCACAAGACGGCGGTGGTGGTCGTCGGACACCAGCCGACGCTGGGCCAGGCGGCTGCCTACCTGGTCGCCGGCGCACGCCACGAATGGACCATCAAGAAGGGCGGGTTGTGGTGGCTTAGCAACCGTGTACGCGATGGCGAGGCGCAGATCGTCGTCCGGGCCGTAGTTGCGCCGGATCTGCTGTAGTCACCCCCGGCTCAGAACCGCGACTTTCTTGTCCGACAGGCCGTTCACCGTGAGCTTCATGCCCACCGCCTTCCAGTAATCGGCCTCGGACTCGAGCGCCGTTGCGGTAAGCGGGTTCTCCTCCAGCCAGGCTTGCGGCAGCTCCAGCGAGAAGCCGCTGGCATCCGCCGCCACCCGCAGCAGCGGCAGTTTCAGGTCCACGCGCCGGCGCAGGATCTGCGATGCGAGGCGCAGCGCGAATACCAGCGACCAGTCGCTCGATTCCGGCCCCGCATCGTCGACCTTCTCCAGCTTGCCGCGCTGCGCGAGCACGATGCGCGCCAACCGCTGCTGTTCCATGCGGGAAAACCCGGGCATGTCCGCGTTCGAGATCACATATGCCGAATGCTTGTGGTACTGGGCATGCGCGATCGAGAGCCCGATCTCGCCGAGCCGGGCCGCCCAGTCGAGCATGATCCGGTCGGGATCGTCGTCGCGGTCGCGATCGGCCCCGACCATGAGCGCGTCGTAGATGGCGAGCGCCAGGGCCCGCACGCGCTCGGCCTGCGGCGTGTCGACGTGATAGCGCCGCATGAACTGGACGACCGTCGCTTCACGCATGTCCCCATGGTGCTGCACCCGGCCGAGCAGGTCGTAGAGTACGCCGTGCCGCAAGGCGCCGTCCGACACGCGCAGCGACTCGATGTCCAGCTCGTCGAGCGCCGCCCCCAGAATAGCCACCCCTCCCGGCAGCACCGGCGCGCGATTGGCGCGCAGCCCCGCGATCCGGTCCGGGTCGACCCGCTCGTGCTTGATGAGCAGGCCCCTCAGGCGCTCGAGCCCCTCGCGCGTGATCCCCTCCCCCGCAAATCCGTTCTCGCGCAGGATGGCCTCGATCGAGCGGGCGGTGCCCGATGAGCCGACCGCCTCCTCCCAGCCGGTGCCTCGGTAGGCGCGCACGATGCCCGATATCTCCTGGCGCGCCGCGAGCTCGGCGCGCTTCATGCGCCCCTTGTCGATCTTGCCCTCGGGGAAGTACTTGAGGCTGTAGCTCACGCAGCCCATGTAGAGCGACTCCGTGAGCTGTGGCTCATAGCCGGTGCCGATGATGAACTCCGTCGATCCCCCGCCGACATCGATCACCAGGCGTCGGTGTGCGGCGATCGGGAGCGAATGCGCGACGCCCAGATAGATGAGCCGCGCCTCCTCGCGCCCTGCGATCACCTCGATCGGGAAACCGAGCACCTGGCGCGCCTCGCGCATGAACTGAGGCGCATTCTTCGCCACGCGCAGCGCATTGGTGCCGACCGCCCGCACCGCCTCCTTCGGCAGGCCGCGCAAGCGCTCGCCGAACTTACGCAGCGCTTCGAGCGCGCGGGCCTGGCTGGCCCGGTCCAGGCGCTTTTCCGCGGTCAGCCCGGCCCCGAGACGCACCACTTCGCGCAAGGAGTCGAGAGCGTAGATCTGGCCGTCTACGACGCGTCCGATTTGCAGGTGGAAGCTGTTCGATCCGAGGTCGACTGCTGCTAGGGTCTCATGGCGCGCCATCTCGCTTCGCAGCTTAGCGCCGGCGTCCCCGCATCGCAAATGACTGGGCGGCAATGTATCGGCTGACATCCGGAAATCGCGGCGAGGCGTTAAACTGAGGGGCCCCATGCTCAAGAAAGCGTTTCCGGCATCGCATTTCCTGAACCGTGAGCTCGGGATCCTCGCGTTCAACCGCCGCGTCCTGGCCCAAGCGGCCGACGACGGCGCGCCGCTCCTCGAGCGGCTGCGTTTCCTGACCATCGTCTCGTCGAACCTGGACGAATTTTTCGAGATCCGGGTCGCAGGGCTGAAGGAGCAGATCAAGCTGCACATTCCCGAACCAGGCCCCGACGGTGCGAGTCCTTCGGACGTGTACGCGCAGGTCGCGAGAGAGGCGCACGCGCTGGTGTCCGAGCAGTACCGGCTGCTGAACGAAGTCTTGCTGCCGCGGCTCGCCGAACAAGGCGTTCGCTTCCCGCGACGCACCGATTGGAGCGCGGCGCAGCGCCAATGGATCCGGGATTATTTCCTGCGCGAGGTTCTTCCGGTGCTGACGCCCATCGGGCTGGATCCGGCGCACCCGTTCCCCAAGGTCCTGAACAAGAGCCTCAACTTCGCCGTGGAGCTCGAGGGGCGGGACGCGTTCGGGCGCAGCTCGCGTGCGGCAATCGTGCAGGCCCCGCGGGTTCTGCCCCGGGTGATCCGCCTGCCGCGCGAAATGTCGGCGGCGGAATACGACTTCGTGTTCCTGTCGTCGGTGATGCACGCACACGTCGACGAGCTGTTCTCGGGCATGAAGGTGCAGGGTTGTTACCAGTTCCGCGTGACGCGCAACTCGGACCTTTTCGTCGACGAAGAGGAAATCAAGAACCTGCGCATCGCCTTGCAGGGCGAACTGCTCCACCGCCACTTCGGCGACGCAGTGCGCCTCGAGGTCGCGGACAACTGTTCGCCGGCAATGGTCGAATTCCTGCTGCAGCAATTCGCGCTCGACGAGGCGGATCTGTACCGCGTCGAGGGTCCGGTGAACCTGTACCGGCTGCGCGAAGTCCCGGACCAGGTCGATCGGGCCGGGCTGAAATACTCACCGTTCCAGTCCGGGCTCCCCGCGCCGCTCGACAAGCACGAAAACCTGTTCGAGGTTCTCGCCAGGCAGGACATACTCCTGCACCATCCGTTCCAGTCATTCATGCCGGTGATCGATTTCATCCGTACCACCGCCACCGATCCGCAGGTCATCGCAATCAAGCAGACGGTGTACCGCACCGGCACCGACTCGGAGCTGATGGAGCTGCTGATCGATGCGGCCCGCCGCGGCAAGGAGGTCACGGTGGTAGTCGAGCTGATGGCCCGCTTCGACGAGGAGGCCAACCTCAACTGGGCAACGCGCCTCGAGGAAGTCGGCGCGCACGTCGTGTACGGGGTCGTCGGCCACAAGACGCATGCGAAGATGGCGCTCGTGGTGCGGCGCGAGGAGTCGGCGAACGGCAAGGTTCTAAAGCGCTACGTGCACCTCGCCACGGGCAACTACAACCCGCGCACCGCGCGGCTTTACACCGATTTCAGCCTGATGACCGCGAACGAGGAGATGTGCGGCGACGTCAACGAGGTCTTCAAGCAGCTCACCGGCCTCGGGCGCGCGAGCAGGATGCATCATGTCTGGCAGTCTCCGTTCACGCTGCACAAGCGGATCGTCGCGGCGATCAAGAACGAGGCGGCCCTCGCGGCCGAGGGCAAGTCGGCACGGATCATCGCGAAGATGAACGCCCTGCTCGAGCCGGGGATCATCGAGGAGCTGTACGCGGCCGCACAGGCCGGCGTCAAGGTCGATCTCATCGTGCGCGGCGTGTGCGCGCTCAAGCCGGGCATCGCGGGGTTGTCCGAAAACATTCGCGTCATTTCCGTCATCGGCCGGTTCCTCGAGCACTCGCGGGTGTTCTACTTCCAAAATGAAGGCGACGAGGACGTCTACCTGGCGAGCGCGGACTGGATGGACCGCAACTTCTTCCGCCGGATCGAGCTCTGTTTCCCGGTGCTCGATCCCGCGCTCAAGCGCCGCGTGATTCGCGAAGGCCTTCAGCCCTACCTGGACGACAACTGCCAGGCGTGGATCATGAACGGCGAAGGCGGCTACGAGCTGGTCAAGCCGCGCCGCGGCCGGCGCCGCTCGGCGCAGGAGGAACTGCTGTTTACCTTGGCGACGCCCACCTGACATGAACAGTCCTCACAAGGGCGCGACCGGCTTGAAACGGCTGATCAACGCGACGCGCTATTCGCTCTCCGGCCTGGCGGCGGCCGCGCGCCACGAAGAGGCCTTTCGCCAGGAGCTGATCCTGGCGGCGGTGCTGGTGCCGCTCGCGTTGTGGCTCGGCCGCAGCGGGGTCGAGCGCGCGTTGCTCGCCGGGTCCGTCCTCGTCGTGCTGATCGTCGAATTGCTGAATTCGGCGATTGAGGCCACGGTCGACCGCATCTCCCTCGAGGATCACCTCCTCGCCAAACGGGCCAAGGACATCGGCAGCGCGGCCGTCATGCTGTCGCTGGTCACCACGGCTCTGGTCTGGCTGCTCGTGCTGACGGGCTGAGCGGAGCGGGCCCGCTGTCACACGGCGTTCACATAGCCGTCACCGCGGTTTAACAGGAACTCGCCATGCTTGCGCCGCGTGAGCCGCGCTCCCGACATCAACGCAGTCTCGCCCCGCCGCTCCGGACTTCGCCTGGCGATGGTGACCGAAACCTATCCTCCCGAGGTGAACGGCGTTGCCCGCACTATCAACGTGATGGTCGAGGGATTGCGCGAGCGCGGCCACTCGCTGCAGCTCGTGCGCCCTCGCCAGCATGGCGCCGACCGACCGGCAACGGAGCATCGGTTCGAGGAGCTGCTCAGGCCCGGGATCTCCGTTCCACGCTACGCGCAGCTCAAAATGGGGATACCGAGCAGGGGGGCCCTGATGCGCGCCTGGAACCAGGCGCGCCCGGATCTCGTGCACATCGCGACCGAGGGTCCTCTCGGGTGGTCGGCGCTCTCGGCGGCGAGGGCTCTCAAGCTGCCGGTCGTGACCGACTTCCACACCAATTTCCACGCCTATAGCAAGCACTACGGCATCCGCTGGCTGAGCCGGCCGATTACCGGCTATCTGCGGCATTTTCACAACCGCGCCGACTGCACGCTGGTGCCGACGCTGGAGCTCGCGCACCAGCTCGCCGACCTGCGATTCGAGCGCCTGCGGGTCGTCGGCCGCGGCGTCAATCCGGAGGTGTTCAGTCCCGCCCGCCGCTCGCCGGAATTGCGCGCCAATTGGGGTGCGGGAGCCGATACGCTGGTCGCTTTGTGCGTAAGCCGTTTTGCGCCGGAGAAGAACTACCCGCTGGTGATCGAGGCCTACGAAGCGATGCGCCGCCTGCGTCCGGACACGAAGCTCGTGCTCGTGGGCGACGGGCCGATGCTCGACGAGCTGCGCCGCGGCAACGTCGGCTGCGTGGTCGCCGGCAGACGGGTAAACGGCGAGCTTGCCGCGCATTACGCCTCGGCCGATGTGTTCCTGTTTCCGAGCGTCACCGAGACCTTCGGCAACGTCACGCTGGAGGCGATGGCGAGCGGCCTGGGAATCGTTGCGTACGACTATGCCGCCGCCCGTCAACACCTAGAGCATGGTCGTTCGGCGCTGCTCGCGCCATTCGGCGACCGCGCCGCCTTCCTCGCGCAGGCCGAGCGCTACGCGCGCGAGCCACACCTCGCGCGCGAACTCGGGCGCGCAGCGCGCGCAGTCGCCGAAAACGTGACGTGGGCGCACATCGTGCGCGATTTCGAGGCCGCGTTGATCGATGCCGCCCCCGCCGCGGGGCCCGCCATGGAGGCGCCCGATGTCGCGGCTTGACGCGGCCCTCGAGCGCATCCAGCGCTGGGACGAGCGCCTTTGCCTGCGCTGCAATCGTGCCCTGCGCTATCGCGCTCTGCCGCAGGTGTGCCGCGCCGTCAGCTGGCTGGGCAACGGGATCTTCTGGTATGCCCTCATGCTCACGCTGCTGCTCTCGCGGCAGGACGCCGTGCTCCCGGTGGTGCACATGGCCGGCGCGGGCCTGGCGTGCACGCTGGTCTACAAGCTGCTCAAGCGCGGCACGCTGCGCCCGCGTCCCTATCAGGTGCACGCCAGCATCACGCAGGGGGCCTTGCCGCTCGACACCTTCAGCTTCCCCTCCGGCCACACCCTGCACGCGGTGGCTTTTTCGCTGGTAGCGCTGGCCTACTATCCGTCGCTCGCCGCGCTCCTCGTCCCGTTCACGCTGCTCACCGCCTTGTCGCGCGTCGTGCTGGGTCTGCATTACCCGAGCGACGTGCTGGCGGGCGCCGCCCTCGGAGCGCTGATCGGGGCTGGCTCGCTCGCGCTCGGCTAGCCGTCGCCGGGAAGGATTCAGCCGCGCGCGGCGCGGATCACGCCCGGCACGTTCTTCACCGAAGCGAACGCACGCCGCAGCTGCGCGAGATCCGCGACGTCGAACGTGAAACGCATGAACGCGAGTTCCTCGCGGCTTTGCGTGCGCACCGCGGTGACGTTGATGTGCTCGCGGGCGAGCGCGTCGCCGAGGTCGCGCAGGAGTCCGGGACGATCGCTCGCCGTCACCACCATGTCGACCGGGTACGTGCCGCCGGGCTTGCCGCCCCACTGCGCTTCGATCAGGCGCTCGGGGCTTTGCTCGCTCAGCCGCTTCAGGCTCGGGCAGTCCTCGCGGTGGATCGAAACGCCCTTGCCGCGCGTGACGAAGCCGCGGATCGGATCGGGCGGCACCGGCTTGCAGCATTTCGACAACTGCGTGAGCAGCCGGTCGATGCCCACCACGAGGACGCCGCTGCCGCCGGCCGCAGACGCGGCCTTGCGC
>JBAUTZ010000009.1:0-4825 GCA_049582445.1 Burkholderiales bacterium | reverse complement strand
GCCTTGAGGCGCGCGCCGTGATCGCGTGACACGAGGCGCAGCGCCGAGACGGCGGCGTCGAGCACGCCGCGCACGCGGTTGTTCAGCACCACGTCGCTCGCGTCCTCCGGCACCGGCGAAATCCGCTGGCCGGTCACCGCGTCCACCGCGGAGTCTCCGCTCACGATCAGCACGCGGTCGCCGGAAATCTGGACAGATCCGGCAAGCAGGGCCCGCAACAGGGGCTCGGCCTGCTCGTCGCCCGACTCGACGAGCGTGTTGATCGCCGCGATCTTGTCCTCGCTCGAGTCCCCGAGCGCGAGCTGGTGCACCACGGCGGCGTCAAGCGCGAGCGCTGGCGGCGCAATCGCCGCCAGCGCAAGCAACAGCACGTAGAGCAGATAGCGCACTCAGGATTTCTTCGTCATCTTCTCCGGAACGTCCTGTTTGCCCTTGTCCTCGGGCAGGTAAGGGCTCCAGGGCTCGGCGCGGATCGGCCCCTTAGTCTTCCACACCACGTCGAACTGGCCATCGGCGCGGATCTGGCCGATGAACACCGGCTTGTGCAGGTGATGGTTGCGCGCGTCCATCTCGATCGTAAAGCCGTCCGGCGCCTTGAACTTCTGCCCGCCGACCGCGGCGATTACCTTGTCGACATCGAAGGTCTTCGCTTTCTCGACTGCCTGCTTCCACATGTGGATGCCGATGTAAGTGGCCTCCATCGGATCGTTGGTGAGCGGCTTGGCGGCCGAGGCGAGCTTCTTCGCCTTGGCGTAGGCGGCCCATTCCTTCTTCCAGGCCTCGTTCGCCGGATTCTTGATCGACATGAAGTAGTTCCACGCCGCGAGGTGGCCCACCAGCGGCTTGGTGTCAACACCACGCAACTCCTCCTCGCCGACCGAGAACGCGACCACCGGGATGTCGGTCGCCTTCAGGCCCTGGTTGCCGAGCTCCTTGTAAAACGGCACGTTGGAGTCGCCGTTGATCGTCGACACGACCGCCGTCTTGCCGCCGGCGGCGAACTTCTTGATGTTGGCGACGATCGTCTGGTAGTCGCTGTGGCCGAACGGCGTGTAGACCTCCTCGATGTCGGCGTCAGTGATGCCCTTGGCGTGCAGGAAGTAGCGCAGGATCTTGTTGGTGGTGCGGGGGTACACGTAGTCCGTGCCGAGCAGGAAGAAGCGCTTGGCGCCGCCGCCGTCCGCGCTCATCAGGTACTCGACCGCCGGGATCGCTTGCTGGTTGGGCGCAGCGCCGGTGTAGAACACGTTATACGACAGTTCCTCGCCTTCGTACTGGACCGGATAGAACAGCAATCCGTTCAGCTCCTCGAACACCGGCAGCACCGACTTGCGCGACACCGAGGTCCAGCAGCCAAAGGTGCAGGCGACCTTGTCCTGCGTGAGCAGCTGCCTCGCCTTCTCGGCGAACAAGGGCCAGTTGGACGCCGGGTCAACCACCACCGGCTCGATCATGTGCCCCATCACACCGCCTTTCTTGTTGATCTCCTCGAAGGTCATGAGCGCGACGTCCTTGAGGACGGTCTCGCTGATCGCCATCGTGCCGGAGAGCGAATGCAGCACGCCGACCTTGACCGTTTTGCCTTTGGCGAACAGGCTCGGAGCCATCAGACCGCTTGCTGCAGTCGCGGCGCCTAGCGTCAGCCCCTTGACGAATGTGCGTCTTTTCATGCGTGTCCTCTCTGAGGTAAGAATGGATCGGTTCCCGGCGGCCTCACAGCTGCCTCGCCGCAGGTCTCGCAACGAACGTGCCATGCGGCACCTCTCTGCAAGACGCGAGATCGGGCGTCGTGGCACGCCTGATTTCGGTGCGCGTCGCGCACGCCGCGCACGGTTTTGATGCAGCCGCGTGCCGACGGCGTGCTTGATCCTCGTCAAACCGTCGCGCAGGACGCGCGCTAGCCTGATCTCATTTTCCAGGAGGCGTCATGAGGATCAGGGACATCTGCAGCCGCGTCGTGGTGGTCGCCGAGCCGCACACCGACCTGCGAGAGGCCGCGCGCATGATGCGCGACCATCACGTCGGCGCATTGATCGTGGTCGACAAGCGAGATGGCACTACCAAGCCGATCGGCATCGTCACCGATCGCGACATCGTGGTCGCCGTGGTTGCGGCCGCGGGCGTGCGCCCGGAGTCGCTCACCGTGCGTGACGTGATGTCGGCGGATCTGGTGCTCGCGCAGGAAACGGACGGCGTGTTCGAAGCGGTCGAGCGCATGCAGGACAGCGGCACGCGGCGCCTGCCGGTGGTCACCGCGGACGGCACGCTGCTCGGTATGCTGACCCTCGACGACGTGCTGCGCATGCTGGCGGGCGAGCTGACCGCGCTCGCGATCGCCGCGCAGCGCTCGGTGACCCGCGAGACCCACTCACGCCCCAGTCTGGAAAACGCCTGAACGGCGTCTTCCGGCTCAGGGGGAGAAGCGATCATTAGTCCATTTGGACTAGCGGCTTTGAGCCATCTGGACTACTCAGCAGGATCCCGAAATAATTCGATAGGACAATGGGATAACTTTATTACTCCTTTTGGGGGCTTGCTCTCCCCGGTGCATAAAGTCACAATGTCCGCAGGGAGTTCGTGGTTGACGTGGTTGAGGTTGCGCCGCGAAGTATCTGACGTGCTTGCCGAATCCTGCATGTCCCGCCAAGGGGGACATGCAGCGCCGCAAAGCCCAGGACTGAACAACAACAACGAAGAGAAAAAAAGGGACGGGTTGCGCCGCTCTGTTCGCCGGCGCGCGTGGCCCGGTAGTTGCTGTGCGAATGGTGGCATTAGCGCGCTTTCTGGACCCGGCAGCCCGTGCGCCGGTGGTACGGAAAAGAATCGGGCCCGGATCGCGTGCTCTGAATATGGGGGATCTCGTGGAAACACTGAGCCAGCGATTCGCAGATGCGCGACGGTCGTTCCAGTTCCGCACGACGCCCGATCGTAAGACATTGCAATTCCCCGAGTTAAACATTGCAAGCCCGATTGATGCGCGCGCGCGCGGCGTGCCACGCTCGGCTCCGCGCGTGCGGATCATGAGCAACGACAACAACATCGACTTTGTGGCGCTGAGTTCGGGGCGACGAACCTTTCCGCTTTCCGCGGAAGAAAGCGGGCGCTTCCTGCGCATCGTTTCGAGCGCACTGCTCATCGAGCGGCATTACCAGTTGTTCCTCTGGCTCAGAGCCGAAGTGCAGGAGTTCCTGCCGCACCAGATCCTCGTATCGGCTTGGGGCGACTTCGGGCAATGGGACCTCAAGCTCGACGTCGTGTCGGCCGTTCCGGGCGCTCGCACCGAGGCACTGCGGCAGCATCCGATCGACGATCTGCTGAAGTCGTGCTACACGAGCTGGGTCGCCGGCGGGAGGCGCCCGCTGGTCGTAAAGGCCGCGAGCCTGCTCGAATCGCTCGGCACACGTCCGGGAGCGATCTACGACGCGATGCGTGACATGCGCTCGGTGCTGGTGCACGGCGTGCACGACGCACGAAGCGGCCACGACAGCCTGTACGTGGTCATGAATTCCGGCTCGATCACGAAAGGCCGCGCCAGGGACCAGTTTGCCTACGTGATGGACTCGCTCATCGGGCAGATCGACCTGGCGTTCCGGCGGGTCGCCGCGCTGCCCATCGCCCGAGCGAAGGGCGGCGGCGAGGAGCAGGGCGACTGGCTCGAGCTGAGCGCACGCGAGCAGGAGATCCTCGACTGGCTCTGCCAGGGCAAGACCAACATCGACATCGCGACGGCCCTCGACATCAGCCCGTACACGGTCAAGAACCACGTGCAGCGCATCTTCAAGAAGATCGGCGTCAACAACCGGACCCAGGCAGCCGCGAAATACAGCCAGGCGTTCAAGGAACTCCGGAAATACCTAGAGGACAAAGCCGATACGCGCTAGCGCTTGATGTCGCTCGGCGCCGGCGTCATGACCCCGTCATGACCTGGCGTGCAAGATAGAGATGACCGTTCAAGTCCCGCAAAGGCCAGATACCTGTGACGCAGCTTGCAACCCCGATCATGTTTCGCAAGGCCGGACGCATGTCCATTGGCCGCGACCGGCTGTTGAACCTGATCGAAATCACGCTCGAGCCGCTTCTGTTGCCGCTGACCTTTTGGACGATCGTTGTGGCCTCGCATCACGGTCTCGGGGCGCAGGACGTCATCCTCGGAGTGATCGTCTTCGCGCTTACGTTCCCGGGTCCGGCGCGGCTTTCGCAGTCTCCCCTGCGCGCGGTCAGGAACATCCTGATGGGATGGATTGCGCTTGCGGGATTGTTGGCCGCCTTCGGCTACGCCAGCGGCTATCTCGGCTACTTCGACCTGAGCGCGCTGGTGACCTGGTGGTGGGTGGCGCCGGTGTCCCAGCTCTCAGGACATTTCCTGCTGCGCGCCGGAGCACCCGTCCTGCGCGAGATGCAGGGCGGCGCAACGCGCGCCGTCGTGGCCGGCATGAACGAGCAAGGGGTGGAGCTCGCCCGGCGGCTCGCGGGGGACGTTTATTCCGACGCCCGAGTCGTGGGATTTTTCGACGATCGCGCGCGCGAGCGACTCGCGCACGGCGAGGAGTATCCGCTGCTCGGTAACCTTGCGGGGCTCGCCCATTACGTCAAGAACAATCACGTCGACGTGATCTATCTCTCGCTGCCGATGGCTTCCCAGAAGCGCATCCTGAGCCTGCTGGAAGAGCTGCGGGATACGACGGCGTCGATCTATTTCATTCCCGACATCTTCGTCACCGAGCTGATCCAGGGGCGCATGGACTCGGTCGGCGGCATGCCGGTGGTCGGGGTCTGCGATTCACCGTTTGTCGGCATGGATGGACTCCTCAAGCGCGGCAGCGAT
>JBAUTZ010000008.1:0-8205 GCA_049582445.1 Burkholderiales bacterium | reverse complement strand
GCGCACGACGGCGCCGCGCGCCTCGATGCGCTCCGCGCACGCGAGGCCGATGAACGAATAGCGCCCGAAGCGCTCGCCGCCGACCACCGACTCGAGCAGATAGGTAAATGGGCCGTTCGCGAGCTTGGCGTAGACCGCGAGCGGCGTGTACAGGTCGGCGCGCGCCTCTGCGACCACCGGGACGCGCGTGTAACCCTGCGAAGCGAGCTTGGTGAAATCGAGCTCGGTCATGGAAATCTCCACCTGATGCCTACGGAACTGAAACTTGCGGCTGGGGTATCCCGCGCCGCCCGTGCCGCGCGGGGACGCGTAAGGATCTAGCGGCGCCGGGGGCGCCAGCTACGCCAGAGGTTCGACCAGGTTCCGTTGGGGCGGTGGTTCACGACCAGTTGAGCAATTCGTCTGCAGCGTGGAAAAGCGAAGCGACTATACCATCACATTCTATGCTGCGCACATCCTGCCCCTCGCGGTAACCGTAGGGCACGAGCAGCACGCGGCATCCGGCCGCGCGCGCGCCCAACGCGTCGTTCGCCGAATCGCCGATCGCGACCGCCTCCGCGGGCAGCACGCCGAGTCGCTCGCAGGCGAGCAGGAACGGGCCGGGAGCCGGCTTGCGGCTGCCCGCCTGGTCGCCGGTGACCACGGTGTCGAAGTATCCGGCGAGCCCGCTCGCCGCGAGCAGCGGCCCGGTAAAGCGCGCAACCTTGTTCGTCACGCAGGCCAGGCGCAGCCCGCCCGAGCGCATCGCCTGCAGGCCTTCGACCACCCCGGGGTACAGGGTCGACGCACTGCCGTTGATGCTCTCGTAGTGCGCGGCGAAGCGCGTCAGCGCCGATTCGAACAGGGCCTCATCGGGGGCACGCCCGCTGGCCGCCTCCAGGCAGCGCCGGACCATCACCGCGATGCCCTGGCCGATGAAATCGCGCACCTGCGACCCGGGCAGCTCGCGCAGGCCGAGCTCCGCGAGCATGCGATTGGCGGACTGCGCCAGGTCCGGCGCAGTATCGAGCAGCGTGCCGTCGAGATCGACCAGCGCCGCGCGGATCACGCCGCGCGGCGCACCGCGCCGAGGCGCGTGCGCATGTCGCGAATCGTGGCGGCGTAATCCTTCGACCCGAAGATCGCCGACCCGGCGACGAACGTGTCAGCACCCGCGGCGGCGATGGCAGCGATGTTGTCGGTCTTCACGCCGCCATCGACCTCGAGCCACACCTCGCGCCCGAGCCGGTCGATGCGGCGTCGTACCTCGGCGATTTTCGGCAGCACCGAGGCGATGAACTGCTGGCCACCGAATCCCGGGTTGACCGACATGAGCAGCACCAGGTCGAGCTTGTCGAGCGTATGGTCGAGCCAGTCGAGCGGCGTCGCCGGATTGAACACCAGCCCTGCTTTGCAGCCGTGCTCGTGGATCAGCCCGATCGTGCGATCCACATGCTCGCTCGCCTCGGGGTGAAAGCTGATCAGGTTGGCACCCGCCTTGGCGAAATCGGGAACGATGCGATCGACCGGCTTGACCATCAGGTGCACGTCGATCGGCAGCGACACGTGCGGGCGCAGCGCCGCGCACACGAGCGGCCCCACCGTGAGATTCGGGACGTAATGGTTGTCCATGACGTCGAAATGAACGAGGTCGGCGCCGGCCTGCGCGACCGCACGCACTTCGTCGCCGAGGCGGGCGAAGTCGGCCGAAAGAATGCTGGGCGCGATGCGAAACGTCATGGCGCGACGAGTTTACAATGCGCGCATGGCCCAGGAGAAGCGCTACGAGGTCGCGGTGTCCGCGAAGACTCAATATCTGCCGGAGCAATCCGACGAGACCGCGGGTCGCTACGCGTTCGCCTACACCATCACCATCCGCAACGTCGGTACCGTCACCGCGCAGCTCATCAGCCGGCACTGGATCATCACGGACGCGCAGGGGCTGGTGCAGGAAGTGCGCGGGCTGGGCGTGGTCGGCGCGCAACCGGTGCTCGCGCCCGGCGAGCGCCACGAGTACACCAGCGGCGCCGCGATTGCGACGCCCGTCGGCACGATGCGCGGCAGCTACCAGATGGTTGCGGAGGACGGCACGCGCTTCGAGGCGCCGATTCCCGAGTTCACGCTTTCGGTTCCGCGCGTGCTGCACTGACGCGAGCCGCCCACACAATCAGTCTGACGGGCCCTTGGAATCGTCGTCGCGGGAGCCCTTCTTCTTCGGTATTGTCCACCAGACGATCAGCAGCGCGAGTGCCAGCGCCACGCCCATTTCGAGAAGAATGACCCACATTGCACGACGCGCCCTGGTTGCCCTGGCCGCGATTCTAATGGTTGCCGCGTGCGGCCAGGTGGCGCGCAAGCCCCAGCCCGTGGCGAAATGCCCGTGCCTGCCGACACCGGCCGCGCCTGCGAGCTACGTCGAGACGCCGTTCGACGCTTTGCCCGGCTGGCGCTCGGCCATTCTCCTGCCGAGCTTGCAGGCCTTCCTCACCGGCTGCCCGCGACTGCAGGCGACCGCGGCGATGGCGCGGGTGTGCAGCGCCGCGAGCGCGCTGCCGCAGGGCGACGAGCAAGCGGCGCGGAAGTTCTTCGAGTCGAGCTTCACCGCCTATGGCATCGTGTCGCCGGAGGGCTCCGATACTGGCCTGATCACGGGTTACTACGAACCGGTCATCGCGGGCAGCCGCGAGCGCTCCCCGGCATATCCCTATCCGATCTACGGCGTGCCCGAGGACCTGGTGGACGTCGATCTCACCAGCGTCTATCCGGAACTGAACGGCATGCGCCTGCGCGGACGCCTGAAAGGACGCAAGCTGGTTCCCTATTTCACGCGGGCCGAGATCGACGCGCGCGCTTCCGACATGCCGGCACCCGTGATCGCCTGGGCCGCGGATCCGGTGGAACTGTTCTTTCTGCAGATCCAGGGCTCAGGTCAGGTCAAGCTCGAGGACGGCACGCAGCTGCGCATCGGCTACGCGAACCAGAACGGCCACCCCTACAGCTCGATCGGCCGTTACCTGGTCGGCAATGGCACGCTCACGCTCGAGCAGGCATCCATGCAGGGCATCAAGGACTGGGCCGTGGCGCACCCGCAAGAGCTGCAGCAAACGCTCGAGCGAAACGCGAGCTACGTGTTCTTTCGCGAACTGCCGCAAACGGGCGGTCCGACCGGTGCGCTGGGCATACCGCTCACCGCCGAATACAGCGTCGCGGTCGACCGGCGCTACGTTCCGCTCGGAGCGCCGCTTTATCTGGCGACGACTTTCCCGCTTTCCACCGACCTGCTCGAGCGCCTGGTGGTCGCGCAGGACACCGGCGGCGCCATCCGCGGCGCGGTGCGAGCGGACTTCTACTGGGGCAGTGGCGCCGAGGCCGGCGCGCTCGCCGGGGGCATGCGCCAGCAGGGCAAGATGTGGCTCCTCTGGCCGCGCGGCGAGCCGTTGCCGCGACCCTGACGGCGGCCGCTTATTTCGCGCTTATTTCGGATTTCCCGCGCGCGCGGCGTCTAGCGCCTTCTCGAGCGCCGCGGTGGTGAGTCCGCCGCGCACCCGCTCACCGTTGGCGAGGAACAGCGTCGGCGTGGCATTCACGCGGAGCTGGGCGCCGAGCGCCAGGTTCCTGTCGATCGGCGTCTGGCAGTTGGCCTGCGCAACCGGCTCCTTGCCGCGCAGCGCGAGGTCGAGCCAGGCCTTGGCGCGGTCGGGAGAGCACCAGACCGCGCGCGATTGCTCGGTCAGCTCCGGGTGGATGACCGGGTACATGAACACGTAGACCGTGATGTCGTCCACCCGCGCCAGCTCCTTCTCGAACTTTTCGCATGCCGGACAATGCGGGTCGGCGAACATGGCCAGCACTCTGCGGCCGTTGCCGCGCTTGATCTTGACCGCGTCCTCGAGCGGCAGGGAGTCGAACTTGATCGCCAGCAGCTTGTTCAACTGCTCATCGGTCAGGTTTCGGTCGGTCTTGGTGTCGTAGATGCTGCCGACGATGATGCTCGTCGCATCGGCATCGGTGTAGACGATCTGCGGGCCGTCCGGCGTGCGGAAGCGAACCTCGAACAGGCCCTTTACCGGAGCCGGCTGCACGCTTTCCACGCGTGCCCCGCCAAGCTTGGCCTCGATAACCTTGCGGATGTGTGCTTCGTCGGCCGCCACTGGCAGCGACACCAGGCACACGAGCGACACCGCGAGCAGTCGGATCACGGACATTCGGTCTCCAAGCGCGCGCCTCAGCTCATCGCGTGGCGCATCAGAACGTTCTTTAGGACCGGCACCCGGTCGGTCAAGTTCAATCCGGCGTTGCGAAGGCGCGAAGCCAGGCCGCCTTGCATCTGGAACATCCGATACAGGCCGTGCACCGTGAGGTCCATGGCGAGTACCGGCTCGGCGCGCGCACGCTCGTAACGGCGCAGCAAGCGCGCGTCCCCGGGATCGCGCACCGGCTCGCGCTCGGCGAGCACCTGGGCAAGCACACGCGCGTCCTGGAAACCGAGGTTGGCGCCCTGGCCCGCGAGGGGATGCACCACGTGCGCCGCGTCGCCCACCAAGGCCACGCGCTCGGCGACCATGCGCCGCGCCGACAGGCGCCGAAGCGGGAAGCCGCGCGGTGGCGTCACCAAGGAAAGTTCGCCGAGCGCCCGGCGCGAGGCGGACTCGACCTCCCGTGACAGCTCGCGCGGTCCGAGCGCGAGCACGCGCGTGGCGTCCTCGTCGGGGAGCGACCAGACCATCGAAACATGGCTGCCCGCGAGCGGCAGCAGCGCGAGCACCGGACCACCCTGAAACCACTGGTAGGCGATATTGCGGTGCGGGCGCTCGCTGGCGAAATTCGCCACCACCGCCGTCTGCCCGTACGGACGATCGGTGGACTGAATGCCGGCCTGCTCGCGCACGAAAGACTGCGCTCCATCCGCACCCACCAAGAGACGCGACTTCAGGCTGCGCCCGTCGCGCAGTGCAACCGAGACATGCCCGCTCGACCGTTCGATGCGCTCGCATTCGGCAAGCGCCACGATCTCGAGCCCGTCGCGCGCCTCGAGGGCGCGCCACATTGCGCCCTGCAGGTGCGCATCCTCGACGATCCAGGCAAGCTCGGGGACGCCTGCCCTGTAGGCGTCGAACTCGAGCACCGACGCGCCATCATCTCCGTACACCCGCATGGCGTGCACCGGAGTGACCCGCTCGGCGGGCATCGTCTGCCATACCTTCAACTCCCGCAGCAAGGCGGCGTTGGCGGGGGTAAGCGCATACACGCGCGCGTCGAACGGCCCGGATGGCGCCGGTCTCGCGTCGGACCGCTCGTGCGAAACGAGCGCCACCGATACGCTGCGGGCGGCGCGCGCAAAACATGCACCGACCAGGCCGGCGCCGACGACGACGACATCGAAATTCACGCGCGCATTGTAGCGCCCTGCCTTCGGGCGACGACATCGGCCTCGGCAGCGCCCCGGAAGCAGCGCGGCGGCGACCTTTGTTATGCTCGGTCGGTGGTGGGCTTGACCTGAATGCGGCCGAGGGCGAAAATTCGCGCCCTTTCCCGGGGGCGAATTAGCTCAGCTGGTTAGAGCAGCGGAATCATAATCCGTGTGTCCCGTGTTCGAATCACGGATTCGCCACCACTTTATTTCTTCTGTTGACGTTTCCCTGGCGTCTCAGAATTAATTGCGCGGCGTACTGCGCCGGGTCGATTTTTACCCCCACCACGAGCGGCCGGTCGGACGGCCGCCTTTCGGCGAGCACGCGCTCCAGCGCAGCCGCGCGCACCCCGAGGGTGCGGGGATACTTTACGATCAGTTCCGATACGTTCATGGCTCCCGGATTCCGATCCAGTCTAAGGCGCTGATTTCATTGCGGTCGGCCGCGAGCAAGGGCTCGTGCCGCGTAGATCATAGACCGCGCGCGCGGGCGCGCTCCACTAGAATAGCGATCTCCGGAGGCGCATCCGAATGAACCCACGCAAGCTGCTGCGAATCATCGCCGTCGTTCTGGTGGCGGGCCTGCCGGCCTATCTGGCGCCGCCCTCGCTCGCCGAGTCGCGCACCCTGCCGGCAGACGCCAAGCGCGGGGAGATCCGGCACGTCCAGGACATGCTGGTGGAGATCGACGGCAAGAGAATGATGCTCGCCCCCGGAGCGCAGATCCGTAACGCGCAGAACCTGATCATCGTTCCAACGGCGCTGCCGCCCGGCGCCTACGTCAAGTATGTTCTCGACGCGCAGGGCATGGTGTCGCGCGTGTGGATCCTGACGAGTCAGGAAGCCGCGCAGCCGGACCCGCGCAAGTGACCGCGGCCGCGCCCGCCAAGCCCATGCCCGGCCGGCTCTACATTCGCACCTTCGGCTGTCAGATGAACGAGTACGACTCGGCCAGGATGGCCGACGTGCTCGCCCAAGCCGAAGGCCTCGAGCCGACCGCGCGAGCGGAAGACGCCGATCTCATCGTCTTCAATACCTGCTCGGTGCGCGAAAAAGCGCAGGAGAAGGTGTTTGCCGATCTCGGTCGCGTGCGCCAGCTCAAGCGCGACCGGCCCGGCCTCATGATCGCGGTCGGCGGCTGCGTCGCCAGTCAGGAGGGCGCCGCCATCCTCGAGCGCGCGCCGTACGTCGACGTCGTGTTCGGCCCGCAGACGCTGCATCGCCTGCCGGAGCTGCTGGCGCGCCGGCGCCTCGAAGGTCGCGCCCAGGTCGACGTGAGCTTTCCGGAAATCGAGAAATTCGACGCCCTGCCGCCCGCGCACGCCGACGGCGCTTCTGCCTTCGTCTCGATCATGGAAGGTTGCAGCAAGTATTGCAGCTTCTGCGTCGTCCCTTACACGCGGGGCGAGGAGGTTTCCCGATCGTTCGACGACGTGATCGCGGAGATCGCCGGGCTCGCCGCGCAGGGCGTGAAGGAAGTGACCCTGCTCGGGCAGAACGTGAACGCCTGGAGAGGCGAGATCGAGGGCGAAACGGCGGATTTCGCCGAGCTGCTGCGCTACGTCGCGCATATCGACGGCCTGGAGCGCGTCCGCTACACGACCTCGCATCCGCGCGAGTTCACCCAGCGACTCATCGACGTTCACGGCGAGCTGCCGCAGCTCGCCGAGCACGTCCACCTGCCGGTGCAATCCGGTTCGGACCGGGTGCTTGCGGCCATGAAGCGCGGCTACACCGCGCTCGAGTATCGCTCGATTGTCCGGCGCCTGCGCAGGGCGAGAGGCGGGGTCAGCCTTTCGTCCGACTTCATCGTCGGCTTTCCGGGTGAAACGGCGGCGGACTTCGAGGCGACGCTGCGGCTCGTGCAGGATCTCCAGTTCGACGATTCCTATTCCTTCGTCTACAGCCCGCGGCCGGGTACGCCGGCCGCCGAGCTGGCAGACGACACGCCGCGCGAGGAAAAGCTCGAGCGCCTGCAGCGGCTCCAGGCGCTGATCGACGCGCAGGCGCGCTCCGTGAGCGAGGGCATGGTCGGCACGGTGCAACGCGTCCTGGTCCGGGGCCCGTCACGCAGGGATGCGAGCGAGCTTGCGGGGACCACGGGGAACAACCGCGTGGTGAATTTTCCAGGCGATCGGCGCCTGATCGGCCGCTTCGCGAAGGTGAAGATCACCGAGACGATGTCCCATTCGCTGCGCGGCGAGGTCGCGGCGTCCCCGTGACCCGCGGCGCCTCATCCAGGCCCGTTGAACTGCGGCTCGAGCCCGTCGACAACCCGCGCCTCGCGCGACTGTGCGGGGCGCTGGACGCGAACCTGCGCCAGATCGAGTCCGCGTTCGACGTCGCGATCGCGCGCCGCGGTGCCCGCTTCACGGTGCGCGGTGAATCGGAGCATGCGGTCCGCGCCGCGCGCGCCATCGAGCATTTCTACGAGAAGGCGGAGGGCGAGCTATCGCTGGACGACGTGCAGCTCGGACTGACCGAGCTCGCCCAGGGACACGCGCCCGCACCGGAGCAGGAAGGCCCGCAACTCCTCACCCGCCGCACCGACCTGCACGGACGCACGCCGAACCAGATCCTCTACCTCGAGAACATCCTGGCGCACGACATCACCTTCGGCATCGGACCGGCCGGCACCGGAAAGACCTACCTAGCGGTCGCCTGCGCGGTGGATGCCCTGGAGCGCGATTCCGTCAAGCGCATCGTCCTGGTGCGTCCTGCGGTGGAGGCCGGCGAACGACTCGGCTTTCTGCCTGGGGATCTGGCGCAAAAAGTCGATCCCTATCTGCGTCCGCTGTACGACGCCTTGTACGATC
>JBAUTZ010000007.1:0-2314 GCA_049582445.1 Burkholderiales bacterium | reverse complement strand
CCGCGTACCGCGCGAGCCTCGATTCGAGCGCGTCGAAGCTCGAGCTCGTGCGCCAGGCGATCGTCGAGCAGCGCACGGGCGAGGACTGGAGCGGCGTGAAGCTCAAGCTCTCCACCGGCCTGCCGCGTCTCTCCCCGCAGGGGCCGGATCCCCGGACGTGGTACGTGTCACTGGTGGAGCCGCGGCCGTACGCGGCCGCCCAAGCATTCATGCGCGCCGCTCCCGAGGCCGCGATGAAGCTCGAGTCCCGAGCGAACGCGCCCGAGGCAAAGCCGGTCGAGGTGCAGACGACCTTCGCGACCGAGTTCGAGGTGCCGGGGCTCGTGACGCTGCCCTCCGACGGAAGGAAAGTGACGGTGTCGCTCGCGAAGCTCGCGCTGCCCGCGAAGATGCGGCTGCGCGTCGTGCCGCGGCAGGACGCCGCGGCGATCGTCACGGCGGAGGCGAAGCGCCCCGAGGGCGTGTGGCTGCCGGGAAGAATCGACCTTGCGCGCGACGGCAACTACGTCGGCTCGACCGCCTGGAATCCGCAGGCGGCCGGCGACCTGGTGCTGCCCTTCGGGCGCGACAGCCTGGTACGCGTGAAGGTGGACCGCGTGCAGAACCGCAACGGCTCGGCGGGCCTGATCGGCGGCAAGAACGAGCGCGAAGTGACCGACCTGGTGACGCTCACCAGCTTCCACAAGAGGCCGCTACCGCTCCTCGTGCTCGAGTCATCGCCCGTGTCCACCGACGACCGCATCGAAATCAGAACCGAATTCCAGCCGAAGCCGCAGCGCGAGAGCTGGGAGAACCGCCAGGGCGTGGTCGCCTGGGAGCGCGACATCGCGCCCGGCGAGACCGTCAAGATCTCCGCCCACTACACGCTCGTCTATCCCAAGGAGGTCGCGGTGGTCGGACTGCCCTGACGCCGATTCGCCGCGGGCCTAGCGGTCGAGCCGCGCGAACGCGACCGGGGCGGCGACGAGCAGCGCGAGCAGGATCGCGGCGATCGCCGGCACGACGTTCAGCAGCAGCGCGAACGGCAAGGCCACGAACACGGCCGCGAGCAGCCAGGGCACGCGGGGCGGCGGCCGGCCGAGATCGGCGCCGAGCTTCTTGCGGATCCAGCGCATCGCCTTGGGCTCGCGGGCCGTGCGGCGCCCCAGCGTGCGGACGAACGATCGCTCCTCCAGCCAGGAGAAGAACACCAGCCCGAGCACGAACAGGCTGCCGATCAGCATCACGGGCGCGAGCAGCAGCCCGGCCAGCGCCGAGACGAAGCGGACGCCCACCAGAGCCATCACCGGGGCTATCCCGCAGGCGAACGCCGTGACCCCGATCAGCACCAGCGCCGGGATCACCAGGTGGGCGCGCTGGCCGATGTAGTTTTGGAACGCATCGACCTCGCGGTAGCGGCGGGCGAGCGACATCGCGTCCTCGAGCGGGCCGAGCAACTGCTGGCCGACCCGCCGCTGCAGTTCCGCCTTATCCAGTACCTCCCACATCGCCGCGCCTCCCTGCTCTCGCAATTGCCAGGGCCAGCATACGGAACCGCCGGCCAAAAAGCCGCGAACAATTCCGCACTGGGTCCGCGGGGCGCAACGCGGCCGCGAATTGATGCATGATTCGTCTCCCCGGTCCGCCACCTCCCCTCGGGGGTGCCGGAGCGAGACGAGGGAACGCCATGGCAATTTCGCTTTTCGATCTCTGCGTGCCGAGTTACCGCCAGACGCTGGGCGCCGTTTCCGGCTTTCTCGAGAAGGCGCTCGGTCACTTCCAGGCGAACGGCATTTCGCTCGAAGAAGTGGTCGAGACGCGCCTTTATCCCGACATGCTCCCGTTCCGATTCCAGATCCAGTCGGTCGTGCATCACTCCGTGGGCGCGCTCGAGGGCGTCAAGAACGGGGTCTTCCGTCCGCCTTCGGATCTGCCGCAGCACGATTACCGCGCCTTGCAGGGGATCGTGAGCGAGGCGCGCCAGGCGATGGACAATCTCTCGCGGGAGGCAGTCGACTCGCTGGAAAACGCGAGCCTGGTGTTCGAGTTTCGCGACAGGAAGCTGCCCTTCACGGCCCTGGATTTCCTGAGTTCGTTCTCGCTGCCCAACTTCTACTTCCATACCACGACCGCCTACGACATCCTGCGCTCCAAGGGCGTGCCCGTCGGCAAGCGCGACTACCTGGGCCAGCTGCGCCTGAAGAAGTAGCGGCAACCGCCGAACCTGGCGCTTGACATGCAAGTAGTGGCTTGCCTATCATTCAGGCAAACGATTACTTGCCTATAGCGCATGGCAGAGCGCCGCGACACCGACGTGCTATTCAAGGCCCTGGCC
>JBAUTZ010000006.1:0-7268 GCA_049582445.1 Burkholderiales bacterium | reverse complement strand
GGTCGCGGGCGACGACGGCCTCGCCGCGCTGCGGGCGATCGCCGCGGGCGCCGCGGCGCAGCTCGAGCCGGGCGGATGGATACTCTTGGAACATGGCCAGGACCAGCATCGGGCGGTGCAGGCCTTCCTCGCCGGTGCCGGGCTCGAGTCCGTGTCGAGTTGGGCCGATCTCGCGGGCATTGCGCGGGTGACGGGTGGGAAGTTAAAATCCTGAGCAATTCGGTCAACTATTCCCTGGCGAGGACAACATGGACGTGCGGCAAGTCATCCAAGAGCAGATCAGCAAGCATCCGGTGGTGCTCTACATGAAGGGCACGCCGCAATTCCCGCAGTGCGGCTTCTCCGCCCTCGCGGTGCAGGTCCTGAACGCGAGCGGCGTGCGCGAGTTCTTCAGCGTGAACGTTCTCGAGAATCCCGAGATCCGGCAAGGCATCAAGGATTTCGCCAACTGGCCGACGATTCCGCAGCTCTACGTGAACGGCGAGTTCATCGGCGGCAGCGACATCGTGCGCGAGATGTACCAGTCCGGGGAACTGCAGAAGATCCTAGACAGCGCCAAGCAGCAGGCCTAGCGCCGCGCGCGCCTGCCCGAGATAGCCATCGCCGAAGAGGTTCAGGTGGTTGAGCAGGTGATAGAGGTTGTACAAATGCTTCCTCGTTCCGTAGCCCGGGTCGAGCGGCCAGGCCTCGCGATAGGCGGCGAAAAACTCCGGCGCGAAGCCGCCGAATAGCTCGGTCATCGCCAGGTCCGCCTCGCGGTCGCCGCGGTATACCGCCGGGTCGAACACGACGGGAACGCCGTTCGCCCGGAAGCCCGCGTTCCCTGACCAAAGGTCGCCGTGCAGGAGCGAGGTTTGCGGCGTGTAGCCGCGGAACAGCGCGGGCAGGCGATCCATCAGACGCTCCAGGTCCGGACGCAGGGCGGCCTCGTAGCCTCGCGCTTCGGCGAGCGCGAGCTGCGGCGCGAGGCGCCGCTGGCGCCAGAACTCGATCCAGTCGGTGCTTTCGGCGTTCTCCTGAGGGGTGGCGCCGATGTAATTGTCACGATGCCAGCCGAAAGAAGTGCCCGTGTGGCGATGCATTTCGGCGAGGGTGCTACCCAGCGCGGCGAAGTCCCCGGCGCTATGGAGCTCCAGCCATTCCAGCGCCAGGAATGCGCGGCCCCCCGCCGCTCCGTGGGCGAGAGGTTCGGGCGCCGGCATGCCCACGGCGCGCAATGCGGCGAGGCCATCGGACTCCGCGGCGAAAGCGTCCGCGTAGCTGCGAACGTTGACCTTCACGAACACCCGGGCTGGCCCCGCGGTGACCCGGAAGCAGGAGTGGATGCAGCCCCCCGAAACGGCGCGCGCCGTATCGAGGCGAGCGTCGCGACCCAGCGCCGATTCGACCGCCGACTGCAACGCCGCGCGCGTCGCCGGGTCCACCGGTGCGAGCTTAGACCCCTGACAACCGCACGTTCGCCATGGCCAGCCGGTCGACCAGGACTTCCAGGAACGCGCCGTCGAACTTGTGGCGGCAGCCCTCGGAGGCCTGCGCCAGACTCTTGGTCGGGATCGAGATGATCTTGGCCGCGGACATCACGGTTACGTCGGCGCCGCGCAGGTGCGCGCTCTTCGAGAGGTAGGCCATCTCGCCGAACGATTCGCCGGCGCGAAGCAGGTTGAGCAGCTTGCCTCTCTTCGTCACCTTCACCTGGCCCTCGGCCAGAATGCAGAAAAACGTGCCGGGTTCGCCTTCCTTCATCAGCTGCTCGCCGTCCGCCGCACGCCGCCAGGTCGAGATGCGCGCGACCTCCCAGAGCTCGGCGTCGGTGAAATGCTCGAAGAACGCGAGCTTCCTGAGTGTTTCGAAGCGGTCGGAGTCGCTGAATTGCGGATGCGCGCCGATGCGGCCGGACTTGAACACCTCGGCGAGATCCGCGGAAAACTCCTCCCATCTCGCGTAGCGCTGATCGAGCTCCTTCGCCATCGCTCGCGCCACGATGCGGTCGATCTCGGGCGGAATTTCGGGGCGGTAGGTCGACGGCAGCGAGGCCTCGACGTTAGTGATCTGGTAGATCAGGCTGAAGTTGTTGGTGGCATAGAACGGCAGTCGCCCGGTGAGCAGGTGATACATGACGACGCCGAGGGAATAGATGTCTGTCTGGTGATTGAGCGGGTGCTCTTTCACCTGCTGCGGCGACATATAGGCGGGTGAGCCGACTGCCGAAACCTGCGTCGTCTCGCCCGATGCGATCAGGGCCGCGCCGAAGTCGGAGATTTTCACGTCGGTCTCGCCGGTGTGCAGGATGTTGGCCGGCTTGATGTCGCGGTGGGTGATGCCCATCCTGTGCGCAAAGTCGAGCGCGCGCGAGCACTTGAATACGATCTCCACGATGCGGTCGACGGGCAGCAGATTCTGCGGGTCGCAGAATTGCTCCAGCGTCCCTCCGTCGACGTACTCCATGACGATGTAGTGCAGCCGATCGTCGGCCACTGCATCGTAGATCTGGCAGATGTGCGGATGCTGCAGCTTGCCGGCGAGCGAGGCTTCGGTGATGAAGAGCTTGGTGTAGAGCCTGCCCCTGTCCGGGTCCTGGAACACCTCCGGGAAGACGACCTTGACCGCGACCTCGCGCTCGTTGAACGAGTCGTGGCAGAGGTAGACCTCGCTCGTCGCGCCTTCGCCGATGCGGCGGATTACCGGATACTTGCCGACGGTCTGCGGAATTTCGCGCCCGGGCATCCCTGCGGCTCAGGCCTTCGCGGTCGCGCCTAGGCGCTTGCGGGCACGCGCGACGGCCGCCCGGACCTGCGCCGGGGCGGTGCCGCCGACATGATTGCGGCTCGCGACCGAGCCTTCGGGCGTGAGGTGCTGGTAGATGTCGTCGCCGATCGCCGCCGAGAACCGGCGCAGAACCTTCAGCGGCAGGCCAGAGAGGTCGCACCCGGTCGCCTCGGCCTCGCGCACCGCCCGCGCCACCGCTTCGTGCGCGTCGCGAAACGGGACGCCCTTGCGCACCAGGTAATCCGCCATGTCGGTGGCGGTCGAGAATCCCTCCAGTGCCGCGTTGCGCATCGCGTCGCCGACGGGCTCCATGCCCGAAACCAGGTCCGCGAACGCGGCGAGGGAGTCCTTCAGCGTATCGGCCGTGTCGAACAGAGGCTCCTTGTCCTCCTGGTTGTCCTTGTTGTAGGCAAGCGGCTGCCCCTTCATCAGGACGAGCAGCGCGAGCAGGTGCCCGAACACGCGCCCGCTCTTGCCGCGCACCAGCTCCGGCACGTCGGGGTTCTTCTTCTGCGGCATGATCGACGAGCCGGTACAGAAGCGGTCCGGAAGGCGCACGAAGCCGAAGCGCGGATTCGCCCACAGCACCAGCTCCTCGGCCAGGCGCGACAGGTGCAGCATGGCGAGCGAAGCGCAGGCCGCGAATTCGATCGCAAAATCCCGGTCCGACACCGCATCCAGCGAGTTCTCGCACAGGCCGTCGAACCCGAGCTCGCGCGCCACCCGCGCGCGATCGATCGGGAAGCTCGTTCCCGCAAGCGCCGCCGCGCCGAGCGGCAGCCGGTTCACTCTCGTCCTGCATTCGGCAAGCCGCTCGCGGTCGCGCATGAACATCTCGAAATACGCGAGCATGTGATGGCCGAAAGTCACCGGCTGCGCGACCTGCAGGTGGGTGAAGCCGGGCATCACCAAAGCAGCGTGCCGCTCGGCCTGCCCGAGCAGCGCCTCGAGAAGCCCCTCAATCCGCGTGCGGATCTCGTCGATCTCCGCACGCAGCCAGAGGCGGACGTCGGTGGCGACCTGGTCGTTGCGCGAGCGAGCGGTGTGAAGCCTCTTGCCGGCGTCGCCGACCAGCGCGATCAGCCGCCGCTCGATGTTCAGATGCACGTCCTCGGCGTCGATCGACCACTCGAAAGTGCCCGCGTCGATCTCTCTGCGGACCTGGCCCAATCCTTGTTCGATCGCGCGCAGGTCGGCGCTCGAAATGATCCCGCAGGCGGCGAGCATGCGCGCGTGCGCGAGCGATCCGTCGATATCGTATGTCGCCAGCCTGCAGTCGAACGACACCGACGAGGTAAAGCGCTTGACCAGCGCGTCTACCGGCTCGCTGAAGCGGCCGGACCAGGCCTTCTTCGGCTCGGCCGCGACAGCGCGCCGCGACGCGTGTCGCGGCTTGCGGCTTGTTCTAGGCGGCCGCTTGGAGGCAGGAGGGGCCATGGGGCATACTCGGATCGCGCGGCGTCATAACAGGGCGCGCGCGCCGCGGCGCAGCGATGGCAAGTATAAAGCAAAACGTATATCCGGACGTTCTCCCCGACTTCCGCAATCTGGGCGTCATCGCCCGCGTTCTCGTCGGGGTGAATCTGTTCGCCATGGCGGCCGTGATTTATGCCTCAGCTGGGTGGGCGCAGGCACTGGATCGCTTCGTCCAGGCCACCGCATTGCTCGAGCCGCTGTTGCTCGCCAGCCTGGTCGCGCTGTACGCGCTGTCGCCGCTGCTTGCGCGCCTGCCCTACCTGGCGGGTTGCGCGGCCGTGCTGGCGCTCACCCTCCTGCTGGCGGCGGGCACCCATCTCCTCTGGGCCCGCGGAGCGACGCCACCGGTGCCGGGTGTGTCGCGCTCGCTCCTTTTCACCGCGCTGGCGGTCGTCTTGCTGATCGGCTACTTTCGCCTTCGTTCGAAGGCCTTTTCGCCGGCGCTCTCGGAGGCGCGGTTGCAGGCGCTGCAGGCGAGGATCCGGCCGCATTTCCTGTTCAACAGCCTAAATGCGGTGCTCGCCCTGATCCGGCGCGACCCGAAGCGCGCGGAGCGCGCGCTCGAGGACCTGGCGGATCTGTTTCGCACCCTGATGTCGGATGGCCGCCAGTTCGTGCGCCTGGCCGACGAGATTTCACTGCTCGAGCGCTACGCGAGCATCGAGCAGCTGAGGCTGGGTGAACGGCTGCGCATCGTGTGGGAACTCGACGCCGCGCCCTCCGACGCCCTGTTGCCGCCGCTCGTTTTGCAACCGCTGCTCGAGAATGCCGTCTATCACGGCGTCGAGCCCGGCACCGGCGCCGGGGAAGTCGTCGTGCACGTGGAGCGGCGCGGCGACCGGGTACTGGCGAGAATCGAGAATCCCTATCATCCGGAGTACCAGCACCGGGCCGGCAATCGCATGGCGCTCGCCAACATACGCGAGCGCCTGCAGCTGTTTTTCGATGCCGAGGCCCGCCTCGAGACGAGCGAGCGCGACGGTCGCTTTCGCGTCGAGATCGAGATCCCGTACCGCCTGCGCGAGACGGGCCGAGCATGAACGGCCTTCGCGTGTTCATCGTCGACGACGAGACGCCGGCACGCGAGCGTTTGCGCGAACTGCTGGGTGACTTTGCCGGGGAGATTCCCACCGTGGTCGTCGGAGAGGCGCGCAACGGCCTGGAGGCGGTAGAGCGGGTGCCGGAGAGCGGAGCGCAGGTGGTCCTGCTCGACATCCAGATGCCGGGCATGGGCGGCCTGGAGCTTGCACGCCACCTGGCGCAGCTCCAGGACGCGCCGGCGGTGATCTTCGTGACCGCGCATGACCGCCACGCGGTCGAGGCCTTCGAGCTGAACGCGCTCGACTACCTGCTCAAGCCGGTACGCGCGGAGCGGCTCGCGGCCGCGCTGCGCAAGGCGAGCAGCGCGGGCGCGCCGACGGCCGAAAAGCTGACGCGCGCCGCGGATCACGTGCGCGAATCGGACGGCCGCGGGCGCGAATATCTCTCCGTGGCCGAGCGCAACCGGATCCTCCTGGTGCCGGTTCGTGACGTGGTGTACTTCAAGGCCGAGCTCAAGTACGTGACGCTGCGCACGCGCGAGCGCGAGCACCTCGTGGAGGATTCGCTCGTGTCGCTGGAACACGAGTTCGCCGACCGCTTCATCCGCATCCACCGGAATTGCCTGGTCGCCAAGGCGGCGATTCGCGGCTTCGAGCGAGCGCCGGGCGACGACGACGTCCGCTGGCTGGTGTTGCTGGAAGGTACCGACGAGAAGCTGCCGGTCAGCCGCCGTCAGTGGCCGCTGCTGCGCGAGCTGGCGACGGAGAGGTGACCCCGGACGTGAGGCGCTTGCGCGCCTCCGCCAGCCGGGCATCCAGGTAGTCGCCGTAGAAATCGGGCACCGTCAGCCCGACGAGCGGCTCGGCCAGTCGCTCGCCGCTGCTGCCGTAAAAGCCAAGAGTGGGCACGATGCGAACGTGCTGCGCGCGCGCAAACTCGGCCTGCGAGAGCTTCGTTCCGGCGAAGTCCGAGAGCGGTGCAGAGCTCGTCACGTCGACCTCGACCAGCCGCACGTGCGAGGCGCGGTCGGCGATCAGCGGCTCGAGGTAATCGTGCCGCGCGCGCTCGCAATAATCGCAACCCGGTTGCGAAAAAAACACCACCAGCGGCGAACCTTCTTGCCTGGCCTCGCGCGCTTCGCGGGCGAGATCTCGGGCCACAGGTATGTCCCGGGCGAAGGCAGCCACGGACAACGCGCATGCTAGAATGAAAACGATTCTCCGCACCAAATGAACCCCCCTGCAACACGCGCCGTCGAGCGCGTGGTCATCGCGACCCGCCGCAGCCGCCTCGCCTTGTGGCAGGCCGAACACGTCAAGCAACGGCTGGGCGAATTATATCCGCGGCTTTCGGTGCAGCTGCTCCCGCTCTCCACGCGCGGCGACGAGCTTCTGGACGCGCGCCTCGACAAGGCCGGCGGCAAGGGGCTTTTCGTCAAGGAGCTCGAGGCGGCGATCGCGGACGGCCGCGCCGATCTCGCGGTGCACTCGATGAAGGACGTCCCGGTAGAGTTGCCGCAAGGGTTCGTGCTGGCGGCGATCACGGCGCGCGAGGACCCGCGCGACGCCTTCGTTTCCAACCGGTTCGCGACGCTCGCCGAGCTGCCAGACGGAGCGGTTGTCGGCACGTCCAGTCTGCGGCGCGCGGCTCAGATTGCGGAGCATCGCCCGCGACTGCAGATTCGAACCCTGCGCGGCAACCTGGACACCCGGCTCGCCAAGCTGGATCGCGGTGACTACGACGCCATCGTGCTCGCGACCGCGGGCCTGCTTCGCCTCGGTCTGGGCGCTCGGATTCGCTCGATGCTCGAGGTCGGCGAGAGCCTCCCCGCCGCGGGTCAGGGCGCGCTCGGCATCGAGTGCCGCGGGCAGGACCAGGCGTTATGCGACCTGGTCGCCCCGCTAGCGGACGCGGCGACCGACGCGTGCGTGCGCGCCGAGCGGGCGGTCAACCGCGCGCTCGGCGGCAATTGCGCGGTGCCGCTC
>JBAUTZ010000005.1:0-3115 GCA_049582445.1 Burkholderiales bacterium | reverse complement strand
CGGCAGCGCAGCGGCGTCGGCGGCCGCGGCGGCGGCGAGTCGGACCGGGAGCTCGACCGGCGCAAGATCCGCGACCGCATCGCCGAGCTGCAGAAGGAGCTCGACGCGATGGCCCTCGAGCGCAAGACGCAACGCGCCAGGCGGCAGGAGCGCCAGGGGCTCGCGCGCGTGGCGCTCGTCGGATATACGAATGCGGGCAAATCCACCCTGATGCGCGCCCTTACGGGAAGCGAAGCGCTGGTCGCGGACAAGCTTTTCGCGACGCTGGACACTACCGTGCGCGCCCTCCATCCGGAGACGGTTCCACGCGTGCTCGTCAGCGACACGGTTGGCTTCATCAAGAACCTGCCGCATGGCCTCGTCGCATCGTTCAAGTCGACGCTCGACGAGGCGCTCGAGGCTTCTTTGCTCGTCCACGTCGTGGACGCGAGTGATCCCGGATTCGAGCGCCAGCGCGCGGTGACCGAGGAAGTGCTCGAGGAGATCGGCGCGAAGGCCGTGCCGCGCCTGCTCGTGTTCAACAAGATCGACCGGGGCGGCGACGAGGCAGCGCTGCGCGCGCAGTTTCCCGGATGCATCGTGATGAGCGCACGCCGCGAGGGCGATATCGCGAAGCTGCACGAGGCCATCGCCGCGTTCTTCCGGCAAGACCTCGTTGAGGCCGAACTCTTCCTCCCCTGGGCCTCGCAGAAAATGCGCGGGGAGGTTTTCGCGACCTGCAAGGTGCTCGAGGAACGCGCCGACGGCGAGGGCGCGTTCCTGCGCATCCGCGGGGAGCCCGAGACCGTGAAGCGCCTGTACGAGCAATTCGGGCGGGGCAGTGACCATCGATCGGGCGGCTAGGTAACCAATTGGCAGACGTTTCTTTGCCCGGCCAGCATAAATGTGCAATCCTTGAATTGTGGTCTGCTCCCTCTTCCTGTCTTTAGGCGAACCATGCTGACCATTGACGACGTCCGGGCAGTTCCGCTGTTCTCGACGCTCGCCGAGCCCGAACTCGAGCGCCTCGCGCGGACTTCCGCCGACCTGCACCTCGCAGCGGGCGAATACGCCGCCCACGAGGGCGGGCAGGAACGCGCGCTGTTCGCGGTCCTGTCCGGCAAGATCGAGGTCGTCCGGGTGTTCGACGGCGTCGAGCGCAGGCTGGGCTGGCGCCTCCCCGGCATCATCTTCGGCGAGCTGCCGATCGCCCTCGGCACGCCGCTCTACGGCAGCTACCGCGCCGCGGAGCCCTCTCGCCTCATGCGCGTCGAGATCCGCGAGTACTACGCGATCGCCGCGGCCTCGCCCGAGGTCTCCCTGAAGGTCGCCGCGCTCGCCCGCGAGCGCATCGGCGGGATGCAGGGCATCGAGGCCGAGGTGCCCAAGCCGCGCGTCACCCTGGTCGGACACCGCTGGGACGACGCCTGCGGCAAGCTGCGCCAGTTTCTCGCGCGCAACCAGATTTCCCACGAATGGCTGACCCCCGACGCGCCCGACTTCGACGCGCGCTGGCAGGCAACCCGCCCGGCGGACGCCGATGTCCCCGTGCTGAAGCTGGCCGACGGCACGCTCCTCAGCCGCCCCGCGGCGCGCGACCTTGCCGGCCACCTCGGCCTGCAGACGAGCCCGCGCCTCGCCGAATACGACACCCTCGTCATCGGCGGCGGGCCGGCGGGCATGGCGGCGGCGGTGTACGGGGCATCGGAGGGCCTGCGCACCCTGGTGGTGGAGCGAGAGGCGCCCGGCGGCCAGGCGGGAACCTCTTCGCGCATCGAGAACTATCTCGGTTTCCCCAGCGGCATCTCAGGCGACGAGCTCGCGAGCCGGGCGCTCAAGCAGGCAGGGCGGCTCGGGGCGGAAGTCCTGGTCACGCGCTCCGTCGCCCGCATCGATCCGAAAGCGCGTCAGATTCATCTCGATGGCGGCGATGTCGTCCAGGCGCGGACCGTCATTCTCGCGACCGGCGTCAACTGGCGCCGCCTCGCGATCGAAGGCTTCGACCGGCTCACCGGCAAGGGCATCTACTATGGAGCGGCACGCAGCGAAGCGAGCTCGACCCATGGCCTCGACGTCCACCTCATCGGCGCCGGCAACTCGGCGGGTCAGGCCGCCATGTACTTTGCCAATCATGCGCGAACCGTAACGCTCGTCGTCCGGGGCGATTCCCTGGCAAAGAGCATGTCCCGCTACCTGATCGATCAGCTCGGCTTGAAGTCGAACGTGAAGGTGGAGCTGCGCTCGGAAGTGGTCGCCGCGCACGGCGACACCCACCTCACCGCGATCGACATACGCGATGCCGACAGCGGAAACGTGCGCCGACAGGACTGCGGAGGCCTTTTCATCTTCATCGGCGCCGACGCGGAGACCGCGTGGCTTCCGGCGGAGATCGCGCGCGACGCGCGCGGCTATGTCCTGACCGGTGACGACGTGGTGAAGGCCGGGCACTGGACGCACGGCCGCGATCCGTTCCTGCTCGAATCGAGCGTCCCCGGCGTATTCGCCTGCGGCGACGTGCGATTGAGCCCGGTCAAGCGCGTTGCTTCCGCGGTCGGCGAAGGCAGCATGGCGATCGCTTTCGTTCACAAATATCTGCAGCAGGACGCGCATTAGCACGCGGGTGGATTCCACGCTATGCGTCTCGCTAGCCACGCCGCGCTCATCGTCTTGTCGCTTGGCGTCGCGGCCTACGCCATCGGCGTCTACGGGTTCCTCCCGCTGGGCGTTGCGGTCCACCCGGACATGCGCGCCGGTTTCGAAGCTCATCGCTCGGGCATCTACGCCCACGTCTTCGCCTCGGCGGTGGCGCTCGCCCTCGGGCCCTTCCAGTTCTCGGCAAGGTTGCGCGCCGCGCGCCTCGGCTTGCACCGTTGGCTGGGCCGGCTCTACCTCGGCGTCGGCGTCCTCGTCGGCGGCGCAGCGGGCCTGTTCATGGCCTTCCACGCGTTTGGCGGCCTCGCCGCCCGGCTTGGCTTCGCTTGCCTGGCTCTGGCGTGGCTGTACACCGGATTGCGCGCCTATCAGGCCATCCGCGCCCGGGACCTGGTCTCGCATCGCCGCTGGATGGTTCGCAATTTCGCGCTTACGTTCGCAGCCGTGACCCTCAGGCTCTGGCTGCCGGCATCTGTCGTAGCCG
>JBAUTZ010000004.1:0-1994 GCA_049582445.1 Burkholderiales bacterium | reverse complement strand
AAGGGCGTGGTGTACTCGCATCGCTCGACGGTGATCCACTCGCTGGTCGCCAACCAGCCGGATTACTGGTGCCTGTCGGCGAGGGACTGCGTCATGCCGGTGACGCCGATGTTCCACGCCAACAGCTGGGGCGTGCCCTACACGTGCATGATGATGGGCGTGAAGATGGTGTTCCCCGGCCCGCACCTGCATCCGGAGGATTTGCTCTCGCTCATGGCGGCCGAGCAGCCGAGCTACGTGCTCGGCGTGCCCTCGATCTGGATCGCGATGGCGCAGTTGCTCGATTCCGACCCGGCGCGCTACAAGCTTCCCAAGGGCGTTCGCATGCTGGTGGGCGGTGCGGCGATGCCCGAGGCCGCGATCCGCGCCTATGCCCGGCACGGCGCGCAGGTGACGCACGGCTGGGGCATGACGGAGATGAGCCCGCTCGGCACGGTTTCCTACCTCAAGGCCGAGCTGCAGGGTGCGGGCGAGGACGAGCGCTTCGCGCGCGCGGCGATGGCCGGCGTGCCGGTGGCGATGGTCGACACGCGCATCATCGGCAACGACGGCTCGGAGCAGCCCTGGGACGGCAAGAGCGTCGGCGAGGTGCAGGTGCGCGGCCCGTTCATCGCCGACGGCTACCACGAGGTGCCCACCGACCCGGAGAAGTTCACCGCCGACGGGTGGCTGCGCACCGGCGACGTCGCCTCGCTCGACGAGCACGGCTACCTGCGCATCGCCGACCGCACCAAGGACCTGATCAAGTCGGGCGGCGAGTGGATCAGCTCGGTCGACATGGAGAACCAGCTGATGGCGCACGCCGCGGTCCAGGAGGCGGCGGTGATCGCCATTGCGGATGCCAAGTGGGGCGAGCGGCCGCTCGCCTGCGTGGTGCTGAAGAATGGCAAGCAGGCCTCGCCTGAGGACCTGCGCGCGCATCTCGCGGCGAAGTTCGCTAAGTGGCAGTTGCCCGACCGCTTCGAATTCCTCGACGCGATTCCCAAGACCTCGACCGGCAAGTTCTGGAAGGTCAAGCTGCGCGAGCAGTTCCGCTGAACATGCACGTCGTCGAGCGTTGTGCCGCCTTCGCACAGGGAATCCGCGCGCGGCCGCTCGCGCCGGAGGTGCTACACCACGCCAAGCGCGCGGTGATCGACTGGCATGCGGCGCTCTACCCCGGCGCGGTGATGGCACCGGCGAGGCTGCTCGAGCGCGCGCTGGCGGAAGATCTCGACCGCGGGGACGCGCGCCTCGCGCTTGGACGTCGCGCTTCGGTGCGCGCGGCGGCGTTCATCAACGGCGCCGCGGCGCACACCGCGGAAGTTGATGACATCTTCCGCGACGGCATCTACCATCCGGGCGCACCGACTATCGCCGCGGCGCTCGCGCTGGCGCAGGCGCACGGCGCCTCGGGCGAGCGGCTGCTGCTTGCCGTGGTGGTGGGCTACGAGATCTCGACCCGCATCGGCGTGGCGATGGGCCGCGCACACTACCGCTACTGGCACAACACCGGCACCATCGGCGCGTTCGGCGCCTGCGCCGCGGCTGCCGAGCTGCTGGGCCTGGAGCGCATGCGCTTCGCCCACGCGCTCGCCACCGTGGCCACGTTCTCCGCGGGGCTGCAGCAGGCCATGCGCGGCGACTCGATGTCGAAGCCCTTGCACGGCGGGCATGCCGCCGACGCGGGCGTCACCGCGGCGCTCGCCGCGCGCGAGGGCATCGTCGGCTCGCTCGACGTGCTCGAAGGCGAGTCTGGCTACGGGCGCGCGATGGGATACGACGGCGCCGACAGCGGCCCGGACTGGGATGAGGCGTTCCGCTCGCTCAACCGGGACTTCAACATCACGCGCATGACCTTCAAGAACCACACCTGCTGCGGCCACAGCTTCGCCGCCATCGACGGCGCGCTGGCGCTAAAAGCGAAGATGGCCATCGCCGCGTCCGACATTGAGCGCGTGCGCATCGGCGCCTACAAGGCAACGCTCGAGGTGGCGGGCATCGAGCAGCCGAAG
>JBAUTZ010000003.1:0-2018 GCA_049582445.1 Burkholderiales bacterium | reverse complement strand
GCAGGTAACCAAGCACACCGAACGCCGCCAGGATATAGACGTTCGCCATCACGTTGCTGAGCGCGTAGGCGCCGACCACGCACAGCACCAGCACGATCGGGAACAGCACCGCCTTCGGCACCGTCACTACGCGCAGCGCGAAGCGCGCGCCGAGCGCGATGATCGTCACCATGATGAAATGCGCCACGATGTAGGCGGCGAAGATGCCGTAGGCGAGCTTGAGGTTCTGCGAGATGAACAGCGGCCCCGACTGAATGCCGTGGATGGTGAGCGCGCCGAGCATCACCGCGGTCACCGCGTCGCCGGGGATGCCGAACGCCATAATGGTGACGAGCGATCCGCCGACGTTGGCGTTGTTCGAGGACTCCGAGGCGATGATGCCTTCGGGGATGCCGCTGCCGAACTTTTCCGGCCGGCGCGAGAGCTTCTTCGCCTGGTCGTAGGCCATGACGCTGGCGGCGCTGCCGCCGATCGCCGGCAGCACGCCGATCAGCAGCCCGACGAACGACGACCACAGCAGGAGGAACGGGCGCGACAGGATTTCGCCGATCACCTTCAGGTGCGGCACGCTGAAGCGCTCCTCGACCGCAACCTCCGGACCCTCCGTAGCTGCGCGGCGCCGGATGCGCTCGACGTCGGACATGATCTGCGCGAACGCGAATACGCCGATCAGCACCGGCAGGAAGGGAATCCCGCCCTCGAGGAAGCTGATCCCGAGGGTAAGCCGCGGCTGGCCGAGCACCGGATCGTTGCCGAGAATGGTCACGATCAGGCCGATGGCGCCGGAGAGCAGCCCCTTCAGCACCGAAGTTTCGACCAGCCCGGCGACCATCGACAGCGCGAACACGAACAGGGAAAAGAACTCCCAGGGCCCGAATTCCAGCGCGATCGACGCCAGCGGGCCGGTGGCGGTGATGAGGAACACCCCGCCCAGCAGGCCGCCGAAGAACGACGCCCAGGTGCCCAGACCGATGGCGCGCCCCGCCTCGCCCTTCTTTGCCATCGGGTGACCGTCGAAGGTGGTGGCAATCGCTGACGGCGTGCCGGGGATGCCGAGCAGGATCGCCGTGATCAGCCCGCCGGCCGAGCCGCCGACGTACACCCCGGCCATGGTCGCCAGCCCCTGCAACGGGTCCATGCCGAAGGTGAACGGCAGCACCACGATGATGGTCATGGTGATGGTGACGCCCGGCAGCGCGCCGCCGACCACGCCGGCCAGAGTGCCCACCGCCAGCGGCAGCAGATAATGCCAGTGCAGGATGCCGAGGATGCTCGTGCCGAGGAGCTCGAACATGCGGCGCGCCTAGAAGTCCGTCCAGCGGCCGCGCGGCAGCAGCACGCTCAGCCCGCGCTCGAAGACGAACCAGCTGACGAGTGCGACTACCACGGCCATGACGAGCGCGAGCGCCCAGCGCCGAGCGCCTCGCGGCGGCTCGAGCAGCGCGTGGAACGCGAGCACGAAGGCGAAGGTGGCGATGCGAAAGCCGAGGTAGGGCAGCGCCACGATGTAAACGAAGAACTCCGCGAACGCAGCCACCACCAGCGCGTAGTTCGGCGCCGTGCCGGGCGCGCGCGCCGCGCGCTTGCCGCGCGCCAGGAAGTCGCTCGCCACCAGCAGCGCCGACAGTACCGCCGCGATCCCGAGCACGAAGCGCGGGTAGACCCCGGGACCGATCGGAACCAGCGCGGATTCCGGCAGGCCGCGCGTAGCGGCGAGCAGCAGGAGGCTTACGGCCAGGCAGGCAAGGCCCGCCCAGCCGTCGCGGCCGAGCATGCGACGCTCAGCGCTTGAGCAGGCCGAGCTCGGTGGCGAGCTTCTTGTTCAGCTCGTCGTTGCTCTTCAGCCAGGCGCCGTACTCCTTGCGCCCCATGTAGTGCACCGCGGTGCCCTGTTTCTTCATCGAGTCCGCGAACGCCGGGTCTTTGGCCGCCGCCGCACAAGCCGATTCGAGCTTCGCCTGCACCGCCTCGGGCGTGCCCTTGGGCACGAGCAGGCCGCGACTGACGTCGTACACCAC
>JBAUTZ010000002.1:0-8926 GCA_049582445.1 Burkholderiales bacterium | reverse complement strand
TGTCGCGGGCGGGGAACTGCACGACATCGTGGCTCTGCGGCCGATCGCGATCGACGATGACAGCGGCTGGTTCCGCGCACAGATTCAGACCGAGTTCCTCACGAGCCAAGCCGAGGCCGTGCTGATGGTCCTCATCTACAACGAATGGAAGTTCGGACAGGCACTGCCCCGGAGCACGGAGGAGCTTTTCGGCGCAGCGGCCGTGCCGGTTCCCAAGAGCGCGGCAGAGGCAAGGGCGCTCGCGGAAAAGAGCGGCGACTACCTGCTACCGATCGCGGTGACAGTCCTTCCCAATCCCCGGGTGGTGCTCGCGCCGCTTGAGGCGTTCATGGCGCAACGGCGCTATGAGGAGTTGCGGCCGGCGATCATCGAAGTTCGCCCGGGTCTCTCGCGATCGGACCGCCGCCCATGACCGGGCTCACGTTCGCTGTCGCGAGCTGCCAGTATCCTGCGGGCATTCTCGACCGGCGGGTTGCCAACGCCTCGCTGGCTCGGCTCGCGCAACGCATCGACAACCCCGCGACGGGACCTGTGCCTGAATTCCTGCTGCTCGTCGGAGACCAGGTGTACGTGGACGCGACGGCCGGGCTGTTTGACCCGACGACGCGGTACGACCGTTTTCAGAATACGTACGAGCGCTACCTCGACCGGAGCGGTCCGTTGCAGGACCTCGTGCGCCGCATGCCCGTCTACATGATGCTCGACGACCACGAGATCGAGGATAACTGGGAGCCGGGCAACCGCATCGCGGATCCCGATTCTGTGATGACGGAAGGCAGGCGGGCCTACCTCGAATTCCAGCGCCGCGCGGGGCCGCTGCAGGTCGAGGCCGAGGACGACTGCCCGCTGTGGTACACATTCGAACGATCGGGGGTGCCGTTCTTCATCACCGACACGCGCACCGAGCGCGAGGCGCGCTCGGCGGCGACGGTGACCCAAGCGCGGATCATGAGCGAGCGGCAATTCGGCGCGTTGCTGGACTGGCTGCGGCGGCAGGACCCTGACGTGCCGAAGTTCGTCGCTTCGCCCGCCATCCTCCTGCCGCGCCACCTGCGCGCCATCCAGCACGGCCACCCCGCCGGCGCACTGCGTTCGGATTCCTGGGATGGTTATCCCTACTCGCTTCACCGCGTCCTCGGCTACATCGCGACGAACCGCATCCGTAATGTCGTGTTCCTGTCGGGCGACGAACACCTGTCGTGTCTCGCGCGTGCCACGATCACCGCTTACGATGGCGGTCCGCCGGTCGAGATCGTATCGATCCACAGTTCCGCCTTGCACGCCCCGTTTCCTTTCGCCAACTCGATCCCGGAGGACTTCGTCGTGCCGGACGACTTCGCGTTCAGCCTCCCGACCGAGCGCGTGGACCAGCGCGAGACGGGCGGCGATTACCAATGCGCGGTGCAGACCGACTTCGCGCCTCCGGGAGACGGCTTCGCGCTGATCAGCCTTGCAAGAGAAGACCCTGGATGGACGTTGTGCTGCGATTTCGACCGCGCTCGGGACGGCGCCGCGCCTGAAGGCGCTCGACCCTTCCTGACGCGCTTTGGCCGCTAGATCGACGAGGGGTGTTGGCGCGCCCGGCGGGATTCGAACCCACGACCCTTGGCTTCGGAGGCCAATACTCTAATCCGCTGAGCTACGGGCGCCCGGGGAGGCGCGAAGGATAGCCCGTTTCGCTGTCAGCGTCCACGCCGCGCCTTCCTTGCCTTCCGAGATTCACGCTAAAATCATGCCCTTATCCACATAGACGATCAGGGCGCAGGCATGAGCGAGCACGACGAGCATTCATCTTTCATCAAGACGCCGAAGCAGCTTATTACCATCGTGGTGCTGGCGTTCGTCGTGCCGATCATCAGCATCGTGTTGCTGGTCAAGCTGGTGATGGACCGGCCCAGCGCCGATCCCGCAGCGATGACTCCTGCGGCGATCGCGGAGCGCATCCAGCCGGTAGGCCAGGTCTCGTTCACCGCGCCGGCCGGCGAGGCCGCGCCCGCGGCGGCTGCGGCGACGGTTGCCAAGGCGGGCCCGGTGGACGGCAAGAAGGTCTACGACGGCGTGTGTACGGCCTGCCACTCCACCGGAGCGGCGGGCGCGCCGAAGTTCGGCGACAAGGCAGCATGGGCGCCGCGCATCGCGACCGGCATGGATACGCTGCTGAACGTGGCGCTGCACGGTAAGGGTGCAATGCCGCCCAAGGGCGGCAACCCCGCGCTGTCGGAAGCGGAAATCCGCGCCGCGATCGATTACATGGTGTCGCACAGCAAGTGACGCGTCGCGCGGCGGTGAACGCCGCGCACCGTCAGTCATGCAGTTCCTGTTCATCATCGATCCGCCGGACGGGATCAAAGCCTACAAGGACACGACCGTCACGATGATGCGCGCCGCCCAGGCGCGTGGCCACGCGGTGTTCGTCTGCGAGCAGCCGGGTCTCGCCTGGCGTGCGGGCGGGGTCACCGCCGAGGCGACACGCATCACGCTCACAGGCAGCGACGAGGACTGGTACCGGGCGGATGGTAGCGGCCGGCGCCGTCTCGCCGAATTCGACGCCGTGCTGATGCGCAAGGACCCGCCCTTCGACCTCGAGTACGTGACCAGCACCTGGCTGCTGTCGGGCGCCGAGCGCGAAGGCGCGCGCGTGTTCAATTCGCCCGCCGCGATCCGCGACCACAACGAGAAGATCGCGATTACGGAATTCCCGCGGTTCGTAGCGCCCACTCTGGTGACGCGCGATCCGGAGCAGATTCACGCCTTCATCGACGAGCAGCAGGACGTGGTCGTCAAGCGCCTCGACGTCATGGGCGGCGAGAACATATTCCGCGTGCGCGGCGGCGACCCGAATCGGAACGTGATCGTCGAGATCATGGCGCAGGGCGGCAAGCGCAGCGTGATGGCGCAGCGCTATATCCCCGAGATCGTCGACGGCGACAAGCGGGTCATCATCATCGACGGAAAAGTGGTGCCCTACTGCCTGGCGCGGATCCCGAAGGCCGGTGAATCGCGCGGCAACCTGGCGGCCGGGGCGCGCGGCGAAGCGCGCAAGCTGACCGCGCGCGACCGCGAGATCGCCGCGGCGCTCGGCCCATTGCTCGCCGCGCGGGGACTACTGTTCGTCGGCCTCGACGTGATCGGCGACTGGGTCACCGAGGTCAACGTCACCAGCCCGACGTGCTTTCGCGAGATCCAGGACCAGACCGGATTCGACGTTCCGACGATGTACATCGAGGCGCTCGAAGCCAGACTCCGGTCGTGATCGGCATCCTCATCATCTCCCACGGCGCGCTCGGCGAGTCGCTGATCCGCGCAGCGAGCCACGTGCTCGGCGCCAGACCGGTCGCCGTGCGGCAGCTCGGCGTGACCGTCCACGACGATCCTGAAGTGCTGTTGCCGCTCGCGCGCGACCTCGTACGCGAGCTCGACGAGGGCGGCGGCGTGCTGGTGCTGGCCGACATTTACGGTGCCACGCCGGGCAACATCGCGATGCGGCTTCTCGACAAAGGACGCGTCGAAGGACTGTCCGGCGTCAACCTGCCGATGCTGGTGCGCGCCTTGACGTACCGCAACGAGCCTCTCGCCACGGTGGTCGAGAAAGCCCTCTCGGGCGGCGTCGAAGGCGTGGTGCATATGAACACCGACCGCTGCAATGGCAAGCGTTGAGGCGACCATCGTCAACAAGCTCGGCCTGCACGCGAGAGCTTCGGCGAAGCTGTCGCAGGTCGCGAGCTCCTTCAAGTCCGAAGTCTGGCTGTCGCGCAACGGCCGGCGGGTCAACGCGAAGAGCATCATGGGCGTGATGATGCTGGCCGCGGGCAAGGGCAGCTCGGTGACCGTCGAGGCGGAGGGCGACGATGCCTCGGCCGCAATCGAGGCAGTTCGCAAGCTGATCGAGGAAAAGTTCGGCGAGGGCGAATGAACTTCGTGCTTCACGGCTCCAGCGTCTCGCGAGGCATCACGATCGGCCACGCCCACCTCGTATCGAGCGCACGGCTCGAAGTGGCGCATTACGAGATACCCGAGGAATCCGTCGAAGCCGAGCTCGGCCGTTTCGACGCCGCGATCGCGCACGTCAAGGACGAGCTCGCCGCCCTCGAGGCGCAGATACCGGCCGATTCACCGGCGGAGTTCGGCGCGTTCGTCAACGTGCACCGCATGATCCTCGAGGATTCGTCGCTTTCGCACGCCCCGCGCGAGCTGGTGCGCGAGCGGCGCTGCAACGCGGAATGGGCGCTGGTGCAGCAGTTGGACAAGCTCGTCGCGCAGTTCGAGGAGATCGAAGACCCGTACCTCCGAGAGCGCAAGGCGGACGTGCGCCAGGTGGTCGAGCGGGTGCTGAAGGCGCTGATGGGCGGCCAGACGCTCGCCGAGCCGCGCGCAGCGGCAGAGCGCAATCTGATCGTGGTGGCGCACGACCTCTCGCCCGCAGACATGATCCTGTTCAAGCGCCATCAGTACGGCGGGTTCGTCACCGACGTCGGTGGCGTCACCTCGCACACGGCGATTCTTGCGCGCAGCCTGGACATTCCGGCCCTCGTCGGCCTGCACCACGCGCGCCAGACGATCCGCGAAGGCGAAATCCTCATCGTGGACGGCGTGCAGGGCGTGCTGGTGGTGGATCCGGACGCGGCGGTGCTGGCCGAGTACCAGTTGCGCCAGTCGCAGATCGAGCTCGAGCGCAAGAAGCTTCGGCGTCTGAAGACAACGCCGGCCGCGACGCTGGACGCCGAGTCCGTCGAGCTCTACGCCAATATAGAGCTGCCGCAGGACGTGCCCCAGGCGCTCGAGGCGGGGGCCGAGGGCATCGGATTGTTCCGCACCGAGTTCCTGTTCATGAACCGCAAGGACCTGCCCTCCGAAGACGAGCAGTTCGAGGCGTATCGCGAGGTGGCCGAGGCGCTCGCGGGCCGTCCGGTGGTGCTGCGTACGCTGGACATCGGCGCCGACAAGGCCCTCGCGGGGAACGGAAGCGTGATGCCTAACCCGGCGCTCGGCCTGCGCGCGATCCGCTTTTGTCTCGCCGAGCCACAGATGTTCCTCGCGCAGCTGCGCGCCATCCTGCGCGCATCCCACTATGGACGGGTCAGGATCCTGCTGCCCATGCTCGCGCATGGCCACGAAATCGAGCAGGCGCTCGGATTCATCAAGCAGGCCAAGCAGCAGCTCGACGAAAAACGTGTGCCCTACGATCGCTCGACCGACGTCGGCGGCATGATCGAAATTCCGGCGGCGGCGCTGGCCTTGCCGATGTTCCTGCGCCGGCTCAATTTCCTGTCGCTCGGAACGAACGACTTGATTCAGTACACGCTCGCGATAGACCGCACGGACGATGCCGTGGCGCACCTTTACGAACCGCTGCACCCCGCGGTGCTGCATCTGATTTCGCATACCATCCGCACCGCGACGCGTGCCGGCGTGCCGATCGCCGTGTGCGGGGAAATGGCGGGCGACCTTCAGCTCACACGCCTGCTGCTGGGCATCGGCCTGCGCAGCTTCTCGATGCACCCCGCGCAGCTCCTGGCCATCAAGGAGCGCATATTGCGCACCAACCTCGCAGACGTGCGCCAGCTCGTTCAGCGCGTGCTGCGCAGCACCGATCCCGCGCGCACCCGTGAGCTCCTGGCGAAACTCAACGCCTGACACTGGGCTATAATCGTCCGGCGCCGATTTGATGTTCAGCTTGCGGGCGCCCTACAAATACCGCTAAAGAGACCGACTTGAACGCCCCGCTCGAATCCTCCTCCGTCGGCCCGGTCCTGGCGCAGAAGGCGCGTTTCGACGAGCCGATCCGTCTTCGCAGCGGAGCCGAGCTTCCCGGGTTCGAGCTGGCCTATGAGACTTACGGCGAGCTGAACGCCGCGCGGTCGAACGCGGTGCTGGTTTGCCACGCGCTGAACGCATCGCATCACGTCGCCGGCTACTACGCCGAGCGGCCCGAGGACGTCGGCTGGTGGGACAACCTCGTCGGGCCGGGAAAGCCGCTCGACACGCGCAAGTTCTTCGTCGTCGGGATCAACAATCTCGGCGGCTGCCACGGCTCGACCGGGCCGATGAGCCTCAACCCCGCCACCGGCAAGCCCTGGGGCGGCGATTTCCCGGTGGTCACGGTCGAGGACTGGGTGGAGGCGCAAGCGCGGCTCGCCGACCGACTCGGCATCGAGCGCTTCGCGGCCGTCATGGGGGGCAGTCTCGGGGCCATGCAGGCACTGCAATGGTCGATTGCGCATCCCGACCGAATCAGGCATTCGCTGGTCATCGCCGCCGCCCCGAAGCTCTCGGCGCAGAACATCGCGTTCAACGAGGTGGCGCGCCAGGCGATCACGACCGACCCGGATTTCCACGGCGGCCACTACTACGACAAGGGCGTGGTGCCCGTTCGCGGGCTGCGCATCGCGCGCATGATCGGCCACATCACGTACCTCTCGGACGAAGCGATGATGGGTAAGTTCGGGCGCCAGCTGCGCCGCGCGGCGCTCGGTTTCGACTTCGACATCGACTTCGAGGTCGAGAGCTACCTGCGCTACCAGGGCGACAAGTTCTCGACCTATTTCGACGCCAATACTTACCTGCGCATCACCAAGGCGCTCGACTATTTCGATCCTGCCGCCGATTACGGCGGGGACCTCGCGGCGGCCATGGCCCGCGCCAAGGCGGCGTTCCTCGTCGTGTCGTTCAAGTCGGATTGGCGCTTCGCGCCGTCGCGCTCGCGCGAGATCGTCCGGGCGCTGCTCGATGCGCGCAAGATCGCGTCCTATCTCGAAATCGACGCGCCCGGCGGCCACGACGCGTTTCTGATGGACGACGCCCGCTACTTCGGCGCCCTGCGCGCCTACTTCGGGAACATCGAGCTGTGAGCGATGGCCCCAAGGCGCTGTTTGCCGCCCGCCCGGACTTCGCGGCCATCGCACGCTGGGTGACGCAGGGCTCGCGGGTGCTCGACCTGGGCTGCGGCGACGGAGCGCTGCTCAAGTACCTGTGGGAGGCGCGCGAAGCGCCCGGTTACGGCGTCGAAATCGACGACGCCGAAGTCGTCGCCTGCGTCGCGAACGACATCAATGTCCTCCAGCTCGACCTGGAAAGCGGGCTGTCCCTGTTTCGCGACGGCTCCTTCGACACCGTCATCCTGTCCGAGACGCTCCAGACCATCCGCCGCATCGAGCAGCTCATGCGCGAGATGCTGCGCGTCGGCCGCGAAGCGATCGTCTCGTTTCCAAACTTCGGCCACTGGAGCGCGCGATTGCAGGTCCTCCTCGGGCGCATGCCGGTGTCCGAGGAGCTGCCCTACGAGTGGTACGACACGCCGAACGTCCACTTGTGCACCACACTGGACTTCGAGGACCTGTGCCGCAAGCTCGGCATCCGCATCCGGGAGCGGGTCGTGCTGCAGCAAGGCCGGCAGGTGAATTTCCTGCCCAATCTGTTCGGCAGCCTGGCGGTCTACCGCTGCGCTGGCGCCTAGTCGCGGAACCGGGTTATGGACGATCTCGCCACCTGGGTCCCCCGACCGCGCCCCGGGCGCGTGAAGCTGGAAGGGCGCTATTGCCGTCTGGAACCGCTCGACCCGCCGCGCCACGGCGATCAGCTGTTCGCGGCGTCCATGGCGCCCGGCGCGGAGGAGCGCTTCCGCTACCTGTTCGAGTCGCCGCAGCAGCGCACGGACTTCGCTGGCTGGCTGGCTCGTTCGGCGGCCTCGCAGGACCCTCTGTATTACGCGGTGATCGACAGCTCGAGCGGACGCTGCGAAGGGCGCCAGGCGCTGATGAGGATCGTCCCCGAGCACGGGGTGATCGAGATCGGCAGCATCCTGTGGGGACCGGCGATCGCGCGCACGCGCGTCGCCACCGAAGCGCTGTTTCTGAGCGCCCGCTACGCCTTCGACGAGCTCGGCTACCGCCGCTTCGAGTGGAAGTGCAATGCGCGCAACGAGCCCTCGCGCCACGCCGCCGGGCGCTTCGGCTTCGTCTACGAAGGAAACTTTCGCCAGCACATGGTCGTGAAGGGGGAAAACCGCGACACGGCCTGGTTCTCGATGATCGATCGTGATTGGCCCCGGCTGCGGGAGGCGTTCCAGCACTGGCTCGAGCCGTCGAACTTCGATGCCGAAGGGCGGCAGAAGCGGCGCCTAGCGGACTTCCGGCAGGTGCCGGGCTAGGGAGGCGCGCGATGTTCGTCGGCCACGTGCCAGAGATGCCGCTGCTGGGTCAGGGCTCGCCCAAGCTGGGGTTTGGCTTGCGGCGGTCTCGCTCCCGATCGTGCTCGCAGTGACGCTCATCGGATTCTTCATCGAGCGCCGTCTCGGTCTGGCTGCGTCCGTCTAATCCCTAGGCGCGGTGTCGATCGCGTCGATGCGGCGCCTTTGCCATACGAGCATCGCAAGGCCTGGCAGGGCGATCAGGAACGTGAAGAAGAAGAATTCGGGCCAGCCGAGGCTCTTCGCCATCATGCCCGCGGCCGGGCCCACGTATACGCGCCCGAGCGCGGCGAGCGCGGAAAGGAGGGCGTACTGCGTGGCGGAGTAGCGCCGCTCGCACATCGCCATAAGCAAGGCCACGAACGCCGCAGTGCCCATGCCACCGCACAGGTTCTCGGCGGCTACCGCAGCGATCATCAAGGCATAGCTCTTTCCCGACATCGCAAGCAGCATGTAGCCGAGATTGGTCACCGCCTGCAGCACGCCGAACAGCAGCAGCGACTTGTAGAGCTTGAGGCGGGCCATCAACGCGCCGCCGGCGAGCGCCCCCAGGATAGTCGCCACCACGCCGAGCCACTTGTTGACCAAGCCCACCTCGGTGAGAGAAAAGCCCGGTCCACGGATGAGGAACGCGGTCGAGAGCGTTCCCGCGAACGCGTCCCCGAGCTTGTACAGCACGATCACCAGCAACAGGGTCCAGGCGCCATCGCGCGCGAAGAATTCGGCGAGCGGCTCGCGCAC
>JBAUTZ010000001.1:0-2642 GCA_049582445.1 Burkholderiales bacterium | reverse complement strand
GGCACGCGATCGCCCGGCGCGAGCGTCTGGTCGATCACCCGCAGCTGCGGCGTCTCGGCGAGCACGACGGTCTTGTTGATCACGTAATCGCGCTGCCAGGGGCGGTTGTTCGGGGCGTTCATGTTCGCCAGGCCCTCACGCAGCCTTCGGCTTGAGGAAGCGCTCGAGGATGTCGGGCGGGATGAAGTTGACGAGCTCGGTCTTGTCCGCCTCGACCAGTTCGACGTAGCGCTTGACCACGTCGGCCGGGTCGAGCTGGCCGACGGTGATCCGCTGCACGAGCGAATCCATGATCGCCACGTCCTCGGGCGCGGCCTTCCTGCGGTCGAACCAGGGGCCCGGGTCGTTCGCCATGCGGTCGTTGAAGCCGGTGGCGTACGGGCCCGGGTTGATGAGCGCGACGTCCACGCCGAAGGGCGCGAGCTCGGCGCGCAGCGCGGTGCCGAAGGCCTGCAGCGCGTGCTTGGTCATCGTGTACGGCCCCGAGCCGACGCCCGCGCGCACCCCGCCGATCGACGACACGATGAGGATGCGGCCCGAACGTTTCTTGCGCATCGCCTGCGCCACGCGCTGCGTGATGGCGAAGGTGCCGAACACGTTCACCTCGAAAACCGCGCGCAGCCGCTCCATCGGAATGAGGCTCAAGGGGCCGGTCTGCCCCATGCCGGCGTTGGCGACGAACACGTCGAGGTTCCACTGGTCGACCTTCGGCACGTCGTGCGCATTCGTGATGTCGAGCCTGACGGCGGTCAGCTCCGGGTTCGCGTGCGCGAGCTCCTTCGCCTGCGCGTCCGTCTCGGTGGTGGCGATCACCTTGTGCCCGCGCCGTGCGAGCTCGACTGCGGCGCCGCGGCCGAAGCCGCTGCCGGCGCCGGTGATGAGGACGGTCTTAGGCACGGGGTTCTCCTCCTGGTTCAGTCCTGCGATTCTACGTAGCGCCGCCAATAAATGGGGTCAGATCCCATTTTCCCGCAAGCCTTCAACAAAGCTCGGGACGATTGGCCGCCAGCCACGCGCGAACCTGCCGCAGAAGCACGGCGGCCTCCGCCGCGCATTCCTTCGCCATGGCGGCCTGCATGATCACCCGGTAGGCAAGGTCGAGCCGCGAGTCGGCGCTGAGACTAGTGCCGCGCGCGTCCGCCAGCCCGCGCTCCGCCGCGGCGAGCAGGCGCTCGATCTCGAGCCTGCTCGGCTCGTGCGGCTTGAGCTTTCCGATGCGCAGCAAGTTGTCCAAGGTCATCTTCGGCTCCGATCAGGAAGATCTTGCGGTCGGCCATCACGCGCTCGAGGAACGGCTCTCCCGCAGCGAGCTTGGCGGCGAACTCCTCGGGCGGATACACGTTCGGATTGACGACGCGGCGCAGGGAGTCGCCCGCCGGCGCGAGCGCGAGGACCACGTCCGCGAAGTCCGCATCGCCGACGACCATGACATCCACGTCGCTGCCGGCCCGCTCGTCGCCGCGCGCGATCGAGCCGTAGACGAACGCCGAGCGGATGCGCGTGGCGAGCGGCTCGAGCGCCGCGCGCAGAACGTCGGCGACGCCCGCAGTCTTTTTCAGGATGCTGCGCAGCTCCTCGTAGATCGGGCAGCCGCCGTTCGCCTGGAACTGGACCTGGTTGCCGACCGACGTGCGCAGCAGGATGCCCGCCTCGGCCAGGCGGTCGAGCTCGCGCAGCAGCGTTCCCGGCGCCTTGCCGGTGACGCGCGCGATCTCTCGCACGTGCAGCGCCGCCTCCGGGTGCAGGAGGAGCAGCGCGAGCGCGTCGCGCCTGTAAGCCCCGAAGAGCAGGTCGGCGAGGTTGCCGCTCACGGCGGATCGTCTGGGTGGCATCGTTGCCAATTGTGCAACGATAGTCGCCTTTTTAGCAACACCCCCGAAAAATAGGGTCTGTCCCTATTTTTCGACGTACCGCCGCTCGAACTCCCACACGTCGGGAAAGCCGACCAGCTCGTGCAGCCGCTTCATGTCGAAGGCCGGCACGGGCGAGCCTTCGAGCGAGCCGTTCTTGAGGAGCCAGCCGTAGGCGGCGTCGAGCGCGGCGCAAGCCGCGCCCATCCCCGCGCTCGGGTAGATCGCAATCGAATAGCCGAAGCGCTTGAGAGTCTCTGCCGGCAGCATCGGCGATCTTCCGGTCGGCACCATGTTGGCGAGCAGCTTCGCCTCGGGCGCGAGCTCGGCGCCGATCCGCTCGAACTCGGCCTCCGACTCCGGCGCCTCGACGAAGAGGATGTCGGCGCCCGCCTTGGCGAACGCGCGCGCGCGCCGGATCGCCTCCTCCAGCCCCAGCCCCGTGCGCGCGTCGGTGCGCGCAACAATCAGGAACTCGCTGCTCCGGCGCGAGGCGACCGCCACTTCGATCCGCTTCACCGCGTCTTCGAGCGGCACCACGCGGCGGTTCGGCGTATGGCCGCACTTCTTCGGCATCTCCTGGTCTTCGATCTGGATCGCCTGCACGCCGGCGGCCTCGTAGCCGCGCACCGTCTCGCGCACGTTGAGCAACCCGCCGAAGCCCGTGTCGGCGTCGGCGATGAGCGGCGTCGAAGTGCCCCCGGCGATCGTGCGCGCGCGCTCCACCATGTCGCGGTAGGTGACCAGGCCCGCGTCCGCGAGCCCCAGGTGCGAGGCCGAGATGCCGTAGCC